>JAGWFW010000003.1:15124-61421 GCA_028867735.1 Nitrososphaerota archaeon | reverse complement strand
AAGCGGTGGAAGTTTTGGCAAGGGATACGGCCCGATAGTCATTGCAAAGCAAGATCTTTCTGCTGACCAGCTGCGCCGCTCAAGGATAGCCATACCAGGCAAGATGACCTCGGCATTCCTACTTTTACAGCTAATGATTGGCAAATTCGATTATGTCGAGATGAAGTTCAGCGACATACCGGATGCAGTATCAAGGGGAGACGTGGATGCAGGACTTGTCATACACGAAACCCAGATAACATATGCGCAAAACAACCTCACAAAGATACTTGATGCTGGAGACTGGTGGAGAAACAGCACGGGTGGTCTTCCCGTCCCACTTGGGATAAATGTGATAAGCGACAGTCTTGGTCCCGACATGATAAAAAAATTCGACGAATACTTCAAAGAGTCCATTGTTCACGGTATGGCACATATCGGTGATGCGCTAGACTATGCAATGCAGTACAGCAGGGGGCAGCCAAGGGACCTCATTGAAAAGTTTGTTCGCATGTATGTCAACGACGTTACAATAGAGATGGGCCTACTAGGAGAGCAGGCAATAAGGACGCTCTTCAGGTTTGGACTGGAGAAGGGATTTGCTCCTGATTTTGATTTGAAATTTGCGTAATGCAATATATCACTGGAAGACTCGCGAATGCAGTTACCAATTTAGAGGAAGGTTTTCTTTTCTATCTGTCAAATAGAACCAAATGTTTACAGGATATAGCACTTCAAAGACGGATCAAGGAGACAGATAGTATGGAGAAATTAATTTTTAATACCTGGTCTTGAGGTTCAAATGCAAATGAAAGTATTTGGAGACGCAAAAGATTTCAATCCTGTTTTTTCAAGCCTGAATAAAAATAATGCACTATACAAAGATGTTCAAGGAGTAATCGATAATCTAAAAAAGATCTCACGCCGGGCGAGAGAATAAAATATGAACAGACCCCAAAACATTACATAAAACGACATGGAATTGATAATGCCTTTCACGTTTATCTTCCAGAAGGAATGAGGCTTGTCTACGCCATAACAGTCTACAAAGGAGAGAAGACGGCTTATCTAATGGAACTTACCGATCACCGCAGTTATGAAAGACGGTTCCATTACTAAGATAATGAGCCTACATTTACGTACGTATGTAAACGTATGTATTTATATGTAGTAACTTGACAGTGATTATACAGCAAAATGGCAAAATCAGTTTTTAAAAATGAATCTAGAACTGACTCCAGGCCGGGTCGTCCTGATCCAAAGCAGATTATCAACTATATTTTGGAAAAGACCAAGAGATTCAATCCCACCCTTAGAAGCATCACAATAATCGAGAAACTGATTTATGAAAACAAGGAATTTTCTACAAAAGATCAATTATATAAAAAATTGCCAAAAGGCATGCAGTATCCCGTGTTTAACTTCATCTTGGAACTGCTAGAAAAAGAAAACAAGATCATGTTTGACAAGGACGGTGCCTTTTTCTGGACAGGACAGGCGGGTCCAAAACTACGGCATAGTCTTGAGTCTGCAACAGAATATTGATGTCAGAAGGTTTTGTTTCACGTTCTATCTCGAATTGATGATCTAACATAAACGATTTAATTTTACTATAAACTCCTTGTTGCGAAATTGGCTATTAAATTTCGCAATCTCTGTGGAAACTCTTGTTTGATGCCTGTGGTATACGACTGCGAGGATCAAGAAAAAATAAAATGCAGACGTGGGGCGTGAAAATGTGCTCACAATTAACGGTTAATTAGGAGATTAGACCAAAAAATTGCCATGGACAAACGAGTCTTTCTGCTTGGCGTCTCCATGCTGGCAATTGGCGGAATATCATGGTTTTACTTTAACAGTACGATGCCAGTTGCCACCTCCGGTATGACAGAAGAGGAGACAAACGCGTTTGATCAGGCAGAGGTGGTGAACACAGGCCTACAAAACATCGCAGGGATGGCTGCAGGGATAGGATTCTTCATAGCATTGATCAGCGTCGGACTGAGGCGCAGAAAGAAAGGCGAGGCTGGAAAATCAATCACCCAGAAACCTGCCCAGACCTAGAATGTTTTCAGTATGTTGAAAAATGTGTCTCTTTGCGAGGCATTTCTTCCGATTTCTTTAATGGTATTTGCAAGCTCAAGTATGGAAGAGTTTGTTCCCTTGCCTGCTGCCTTGTATATCTCCTCTGAAAAGGCAGTTCCAACCATGTCATTTCCCCCATATGTGAGCGCCACCTGGGCAAGCTTCTTTCCCAGTGCGACCCAGTAGACAGAAATGTTGTTGAGCTGCTGCGCAAGCATCAGTCTTGAAACCGCTATTACTCTAAGGTCATATGTCGACGGACTTTCTGCCTTGACAAGCCCCGCCTTTTCAAGTTCCGTGTTCTCCAGGCTAAACTTGAGTGGAATCAAGGTCATGAATCCCTTGGTTCTTTTTTGAACCTCGCGTAATTTTACTAGATGATCAATGATGTGTTCTGGCTTTTCAATGTGGCCAAAAAGCATGGTCGCGTTACTCTTTATTCCCAGATTGTGTGCCTGCTCTATTGTATCAAGCCATTCCCGCCCGGAACATTTTCCTCGAACTATTTTATTTCGAATCTCGGGATGAAACAGTTCCGCTCCTCCGCCTGGCATCGTATCAAGCCCTGCGGCCTTGAGTCGCAACAGCACCTCCTTTACAGAATTTTTTGTCAGTTTGGATAAAAAGAACACCTCTGCTGCGGTAAGTGCCTTGATGTTCAGTTCTGGATGGCTCTTCTTTATTGCTCGGAACATTTCTTCATAATATTCAAGCGGAAGCTCCGGGTGGAATCCCCCTACAATGTGGACCTCTGTTGCCCCCATCTCCTTTGCCTTTCCTACCCTTGCCTCAATGTCTTTGGCAGTAAGCGTGTAGGCATCCGGCTCGTTTCCTTTCCTGTAAAATGCGCACATCTGGCAGCTTGCAGCGCAGACGTTTGTATAATTCAGATAATACGATGCGGCAAATGTCACGGTGTTGCCAGATAGCCTCTGTCTTACCAGATCTGCCGCAGCACCAAGCATGTAGAGATTGTCATATGACATTAGTTCTAGCCCGTCATCATACGAGAGTTCCTCGCCAGAGATGGCCCTCTCAAGCGCCTTTGATTCCCGGACTAGTTTTTCCAGCATGCCCTCTGTTGATTTTAATGTCAATATAAAAGTAGAAGAACAGAATCACTTGAACAGAGCTTTTCGAGTAATCTCGCCTGAACACTTGTTGTTTCTGGTGCAGTATTCCTGACATTCGTGGGCAACATGGGGTGCATCATACCCAAACCCGCACTTGTCGCAGAAATAGTATTTCTTTCCCTTTCGGTATTGTTCCTGAACCATACATGATACTTGGCGATTCCCGAATTTAGTATTTTGGAAACCCCGGGCCAGAGTGCCGGTATCTTATTTTATCTCCCCGTGTTTGATGATACCATTGAAGTTGCATCACATCGGGGTTGTCGTACCCAGCATACAAGATTCTCTTGGAGAGCTCAGAAAATACATGAGCTTCCAGAGCATCAGTCTGCCAACACCGGTAGGAAGCAGAAAGGTCAACGTGTGTTTTTTGAAGATAGGAGAGCCCTTTCTTGAATTGATAGAGCCTGCATCACAGGACTCTACCATAGCAGAGTTTGCATCAGGCGGAGGTGGAATACATCACCTGTGCTTTGAGGTTGATGACATACAAAAAGAAGTTGACGCGATGGCAAGCAAGGGTGCAACGATACTTGTAGAACCCGTAAAGGGGTTTGACGAGAGACGTATCGCATTTGTGGACCTTAACATGAAAAACACCAGATGCGGCCTCATCGAGTTTCTTGAGACAAAACACTAGACTTGGGTTTTCAGTGCAGAGATCTTCGATACCATCACGATAGACAGTACCGAGACCAAAAGGATCAAGGGCGCAACAGGACCAAACTCTGGAACAAAGGTAGTGCTCTTTGAGAACATGATGTTGCTGCTTCCATTTACTCCTCCCAGCCATGACAAGTATACTGTATTTGATGAGACTGCCATCTGGTTATACCAGGAACCCCCGCCATTGCTGTCGACATCTACCGGGGATTCAAAGCTTGTGCCACCGTCTGTGCTTTTGGCAATGTAGACATTGAAATTGCCGGGAGTGTTGTCTACCCAGCTTACATAGACATTGCCGTCAACTGCTACCTGAGGCCAGCCGGAAGCACCCGGGCTGTTGCTGATGTTTAGCGGTTGACTGAATGTCTGTCCGCCGTCAGTGCTTTTTGCAAAAAAGATGTCATAGTTTTTGTCTGTTACGGCATTTGTCCATACCAGATAGACATTGTTCCCTGATACGGCAAGTTGCGCATAACCGGATTCTTGCGTGTCCCCGCTCACGTTGACTGGTTTTGCAAATGTCTGCCCGCCGTCAGTGCTCTTTGAGAACAAGACGTCAAAGTTTCCAGACGTGTCATCCATCCAGACGGCATACACGTTGTTCCCATCGATTGCCATCTGCGGGGCTCCAGAGTCGCCGGCGTTGTTGCTTATGTTTACCGGAGTGCCAAAGGTATTTCCCGAATCGCTGCTGACATCCAGAAAGACATCAAAGTTTTTTGCCCCGTTATCTTCCCACATAAGATAGACATGGTTTTGGTTGGCATAAATTTTTGGGATTCCAGAAGTTCCATTATGATCAGTTATGGCAATCGGCGAGCCAAACGTAGCTCCGCCATCACTGCTTTTTGCAAATAACACGTTTGTGACATCTCCTGTAGTCCTTTCAAGCCATACAACGTACACATTATTGCCGTATGTAGCTACCTGCGGAAATGCAGAGTCTTTAGATGGATCACTGACTTTGATAGGAGAGCTAAAAGTAGTACCGTTATCGCTGCTTTTTGCAAACGCTATGCTAGATTTGTTTGCAGAGTATGACTGCCATGCGACATAGACGTTGCCCTGAGATCCTAAAATTCGAATATTGTCCGGGGCACCGCCGATGGTTCCAAGATCAGTTTCCTTGCCAAAGGTGGAACCGCCATCGTCGCTTTTTGCAAACATGGCTCCGAACCTGCCGGCTGCGTTGTTTATCCATCCAAGATACACATTGTTCCCCGATACAGCAAGTTGGGGAATTGTGGAATTTCCTCCGGGGGAACTTGCGCTTATCGCGTTTGTAAATCCGACAGGAGTAGAATCTGCAAAAGCGCTTGATAAAGGTACGCCAAAAGATAGAATCAAAATGGCCAGTACAAATTTTCTCACACACAAGACTTTGTCCAGCATTATAAGATAGTTTTGTTTGAAAAATATCATTGTACCGTTCTGTCCACTATCATGTTCAGCTCTACCCTGGTCTTTGTGTTCATGGTGTTTGAGACATGGGATACAAGAACAATGTCTTTTATTTTGTTGCCAACAGAGATGTGGGTTTTTACCTCAACTGGTTGAAACTCGGTATTAGGTCCAAGCATTATCTTTGGAAGAAGGGACAAAATCGACATGTCGCTTGTTGACGCCTTTATCTTGTATGCCATGGTATCAGTAAAGTATACGCCTCCTCGCGTGGTCGGTTTTCTTACTGGAATTTTTGATTTCATTATGGAGACGCTCTCAAGATGAAACGTCCTGTCATCGACGTGTAACGTGTACATTAGATCGGCATCTTGAGTCATCTTTGACATGATGTCTTCGTCTACTTCCACAAGGCGTACATTTCTGCCAACATGTAATAATCTTGCCTTTTGGGAATGTTTAAGACGGTTTTCCTGTCGTCATCTTCTTGGGTCGGCATAGTTGAAAAATTACGAGACAGAAGCAGCCTGGGAATATCACAACGGAACAAAACATCCAAATGGAATCCTGCTTGACAGGCTGCACACATACCATCCTGCAAAAAGACCCAGCCCGTACAAGAGATACAGGAATGCACGTCAGATCAGGCTTTCACCAGACAAACGCTCAAGCGGAATTTCTGCACTTGATGCAATTTCAGGCAGCATAAAACAAGACAAAGACATTGTTCTGGATATCAATCTGCTTTCGAGTATACTCTACTTTTCAGGAGGCATTACAAAGACCCTCAAGTTTTCCCCGCCCCTTGGAGAAGTAGAGTTTCGCGCAGCATCATGCACCGGAGCCCTCTATCACATAGAGATCTACATTGTCTGCTCTGACATACCGGGCCTTGATGCGGGAGTATATCATTTTGATCCAAAAAACATGTCGCTTTCAGTATTGAGAAAGGGTGATTATAGAAGAGTCCTTGCAGACGCAACTGCAGACGACTCTGCGTCACGTTCCGCTGTGACACTGGTCTTTACCGACATTTTTTCAAGAAACTCCATCAAGTATCAGGCAAGAGAATACAGGCATGCATTCTGGGATTGCGGTACAATGCTTGCAAACTCTCTTGCCATGGCAAGCGCACACAAGATTCCATACAGGATCACAATGGGCTTTGTGGACTCGCAGATAAACCAGATTCTTGGCCTGGATGAGAAAAAGGAAGCTGCGCTTGCACTGTTATCGTTTGGCAGTCCAGTCCAATACTCTGCAGATCCATTACCGCCAGATAAAATTGCAGAATCAGAACCGTTAGAACATGATTTTGATCTTACAGCCATAAATAATATGCACGATTCGTCGTCTCTGACAAGCAGACAGGAAGTCTCTGCATGGAAGAATCAAGCAGATCAAAAAGTTGTACACACAGACAAGAAAGAAAACAATATTGTCCGATATGCCAGCACAGATGAAAGCGTGGAGCAGACAATTATCAGAAGGGGCTCCACGCGCAAGTTTTCCCACGATTCAATATCACAGGAACAGTTGTTGACAATACTTGCAATGTCTACAAAAGGAATTGTCTCGGATTTTGAAGAGAACAATACCATCAATGAGATATACCTGATAGTAAATGCCGTAGATGGAGTAGAGCAGGGGGCATATTTTTACAACAAGAAAGAAAACTTGCTTGAATTACTGCAAAAAGGCGAGATGCGCTACGTGTCAGGCCATCTTGGACTTGACCAGAACCTGCCCTTTGACGCTTCAGTCACAATCTTTTTCATGGTAGACCTCCAGAAGGTGCTACAACAGTTTGGAAACCGCGGGTACAGGGTAGCACAGATGGATGCAGGCATTACTGCAGGAAAGATGTATCTTGCCTCATATGCCCTAAAAATTGGAGCTACGGGCCTGACATTTTATGACGACGAAGTGACAGACTTTTTCTCGCCTCATGCAAGCAACAAGAGTGTCATGTTCATGCTTGCAATAGGCAAAAAAGCAAAGGCATAACGTTTCCGCGCACTTCAACCCGTTCTCAATCCTTATATCTTTACCATCAATTCAAAATTGAATATGCAGGTTAAGAGGAGACATGTTGCTCTCGCATTGTTGATTCTGATTCCATCCTGCGTCAATCTCATAGTTCCAATCTACAACAGGGACTCTCCAGAACTGCTTGGACTGCCTTTCTTTTACTGGTTCCAAACTTTGTGGCTTGTTGCATCAACTGGATTCTACATGGCATTTTCGCACCTAAAGGAGAGGCAGCCATGATCGGTCCGGATGTCGTAATCGCATTTGTTTCCCTTTTCATCGGATTCATCGCTTTGGGTTTTTACGGCAAGTATTGGAGAAGGGGAGATCTGAACCACGTCCATGAATGGGCGCTTGCAGGAAGAAAGCTTGGTACAACACTGGTCTTCTTCCTCATAGGGGCGGACCTCTACACGGCATACAGTTTTGTCGCAATTCCCTCAGGAATGTTTGCCAAGGGGTCGCTCTACTTTTTTGCAATCCCATATGTCCTGATGACTTTTGGCGTAGCCCTTGTCACCATGCCTCGACTGTGGACACTGGCAAGAGAAAAGGGGTACGTCACGGCATCGGATTTTGTAAAGGACAGGTTTGGCAGCACCACGCTTGCAGTAATGATTGCAGTTACAGGAATAGTTGCAGAGCTGCCGTACATAGCGCTGCAGATAGTCGGCATGCAGGCAGTCCTTACGGTAATGCTTGCAGGCTATGCCAACGCGCAGATTGCAGAGGAGATCTCGCTTTTGATTGCCTTCATAGTCTTGGCGGCGTTTACATACACAAGCGGCCTGCGCGGGGCTACTCTTACTGCAGTATTCAAGGACATTCTCATCTGGGTCACAGTTCTTGTCGTAATCATAGCAGTACCGCTCAGCGTTGGAGGGTTTCACCAGGCGTTTAGCCATGTAAAGGAAAACTATGTCACGCTATCGTCTTCGTTGGCACCTGCATACATGACGTTGATTCTTGGCAGCGCGGTGGCACTATACCTCTACCCCCATGCAATAAACGGCGTCTTGAGCTCAGAGAGCGCACAGAAGCTTAGAAAGAGCACAGCGCTTCTTCCCCTCTATGGCATCGGGCTTGCAATCCTTGCGCTAATGGGCGTGCTGGTGTTTTCAGTTCCAGGGGCCATGAATTTTCTTTCCGGATTTCCGGCAAGCTCGCGTGGAATACTTGTCGTGCCATCTCTGATACTCTATACGCTTCCCGGCTGGTTTTCAGGAATTGCACTGCTTGGAATTTTTGTCGGTGGTCTTGTGCCTGCAGCAATCATGGCAATGGCGCAGGCAAACCTGCTTACAAGAAACATAATCAAGGAATTCAGGCCAAACATTACAGACCACTCAGAGATTAGAATCACCAAAATTTCGTCAACAGTTTTCAAGTTCATTGCACTTGGTTTTGTGTTTCTGGTTCCTGCCACATACGCAATATCATTGCAGTTGCTTGGAGGAATACTGATAGCTCAGATACTGCCTTCCGTTCTTTTTGGCCTGTACGTCAAATCCTTGAAAAAGACACCCCTGATAATCGGCCTGCTTGTCGGCATTGGTTCCGGAATATACATGGTAGAATCTGCAAACAATTTTGGCGCCCTGACATCATCGTTGTTTGGCACTGTCTTTGGCCCGATTTACATTGCCGTGATATCGCTTGCAATCAACCTTGCAATCGCGTTTGTGGGAAGCTTTGCAACAAATAGAACGCAGACATCAAGGACAAAATGACTTGAACAAAGTAAAGGATTAGAAACAAAAAACGTGGTTCCAAGTTGTTGTCTGAGCTACCACATACCTGAGGTTTTGATAAAATTGTGTTAACGTGGAGGGTCCCCATGGACCTGCATTTCAGGATGTATACATGAAACTTGTGTCGATACTCCTGTCTAAAGATTAGTATGTACGCAGCCAGAAAAATTTGGATGAGTCTTTAACCAATTGGTAACTTCTTCTGGATTCGGCGGATTGTTCACATCATTGGATATTTGATAGCTTGCTGGCACTATCATTATCAATCCAATTGCTAGTGAAAGTACTACAACTAAAAGGATTGGTTTTGTGGTTTCCATTTCTTATCCAATTCTCGCAGTATCCAATTATACGTTGACACCCATAAAGTTCATTTAAGGTTCCAAAAACCACTAAACTTTACATTTGTTATCCTAAGCTGCAACCTTCTTTTTTCTTGCAATCACGTAAACTGCTGTTCCTGCTATCAAGATGGCAATAATGACTCCCATGATCAAGTACTGCAGATTGTTTGATGTCGTTGTCTCAAGGGGTTGCATCGAACTTTCGTTGATTAACTCTAAAATTCCATGTGTTGCCGGAACAGACATTATAGCATCAGCGGGCCAGGTAAGCAGGTAAATCGGCGTACACTGTGCGGCGAGGATTTGGCTATGACATGCATGTGCCTGCAATGAAAAACCATACCTGTCGGACTTGTGCAGGAGAGAGACAGGAATCCTGAACTCGTATATTCTGTGGTCTTGGCTTGAATCAAACGGATCGTTTGTGCTAGAAAATCCCACACTCGAGTTATAACCCGCAGGGGTCACGATATCTACGGCGGCACTTTGGTTATCATATGTCCACACCGGACTGCCAAAATTGCTGCCAATCTGGGTTCCGTTCAAATAGGCAAGACTTGTGCCGATTCCGATTTCTTTGTTGCCAAGGGTGGTATCTCCTTTGTAGTCATCCCTGTCAAAAAGCATCAAAAAATTGTAACGCATTAGCTGAGAATCCGATGATGTAGTATGATCGCTTACAATGTCTGCCATGACATAAACAAAATTAGAGTCATGCTGGGTAAGAACATACATCTTGGAATCATTTTTGCCAAGTCCTATGGCAGTTGCTTCATTCCATTCTGAAGATGTGGTCCATTTACCATCAATGTCTGGGGGATTGTCAGTGTACGGAGATTGCATTATTGGAGATGGACTGGCTGACGAGTTGGAGGTTTGGGCATACATTTGATTGCCTATAATCTGAATTTTTTCTGCCCCCAGATGAAATGGTACTGATAGAATCCTGTCCGCATAGCTTTCAACTTCGTTATAGTTGGTACCGTGGTTATTTACCAGAATTGTAAAGTGTGTATCAGCACCATCTTGTCTTGCATCAATGAGCGCCCTTGGCAAGGCCATGTCCAGTACCCCATCTCCTGTAGACTGTATTGATACTGTCAAAGATTTGGAAGGAACGTCGGCATTTATTGCGACCAGCTTTCCCCCAGTAATGCCATATTGTATTACAATACTGCTTCCATTAACATTGATTGTATTGTTTGTAGTGAAATTCGGTATTTCTTGTCCATATGAAACACTTTGTACAAATACAAAAGGCACAGCCAACATCATAGCCAAGATTACAGTTTTCACGTGTTTCATCAATTGGGGGTTCTTTTTAGAGATTACGAATAAATGGTCATGTACAGGATAGCGTGCGTATTAAAAGTAAGAATGATATAACTACAATGCAAAGAACCGCTCTAAACTATGAACAGGAGAATTCCAGTAGTCATTAGCATAACAATCCTGATTGTTGCCATTGCGGCCATCTATCTTGAACAAGGCAGGTCCAACGTTTCAACTGTTGACGTTCCCATAGCCAACGTGACACAGCCAGCTAGTCATGCTCCGAGTTACATTACCGTTACTACGGACAAACCCTCCTACAGTATGGGCGATGCGATATCAATCTCGGGCAATGTGAGATCGCAGGTTGCCGGCACTCCTGTTTTCATCTTGATTCTTGATCCAAATAATTTGCTTTTGCAGACTGGAAAAATTCTGGTTTCACCAGACGGTAGCTACCAGACCACTGTTATGACTACCCCTTCTATTTGGAAGCTTGTTGGAACATATTCTGTATCAGCACAATACGGAGATTCTGACGTCAAAGCGCAAAAAACATTCTATTTTGCAGACTAGCTATGAGACAGGACACCGGTTTTTGCTTTATAAAATAACAAAATCGAAAGAACGCCAATAACAAGCACTGGTGTTGCAAATGGAAATTCAGCCACGGCCGATGATTTGGACGTATTACATGAAACATTTTCAACTGAAGTTCCCAAGAAATCGCCATTGCTGGCAAATGTTGCGCCACACATGTTTTTAATTGTGCCAGAATTAGTAATTGTGCCGGCTACGTCGCTGATTACAGTAGCATAGTTGGTGATGTTGCCGCCGTTGTTTATTATTGCACTCTGTGCGTTATTATGAATCGTACCAGAGTTGGTTATCATGCCCTTGAAATTGTTTATGAGCTTGCCGCCGTTGGTGATGGTTCCGGTATTTTTCATTGTACCGAAATTGTTTATCGAGCCGAGATTGTTGATGGTACCGTTAGTGGTGATAGTGCCGCCGTTGTTATTGGTTATGGTGCCCTCGTTCTGGATTGTACCGCCAACGCATTGTTCAGTGCAGTAATTGGTAATGGAGCCGTTGTTGTTAAGAATGCCGGAATTTGCAATTGTGATGCTGCCAGATATGTCCATGGTGCCGCGGTTGTTTAAGGAATCTGTAACTTTCAACGAAATGGTGGGTAAAAATGAATTGTCTACTGTCAGCAGATCACCAGAATCTATCCATAGACTTGATACAGTACAGGTTGAAGTGGGGCTGTCCCATGTACCGGAAATAGCCTGACATGACGCGTGATCTTTCAAGTCGTATGTAACTGCGTGTGCACTATGAACTGAAAACAATAAAGTCGCTGCAACAAGTGTAGATAATGTGAGGTAAATTTTCATGTGATCTGGGCCTCTGCTTGTAAAGTATTAAACATTGCTTGTCTTGATATTCCGCAGGTTTGCAGATGGTATTTTTGCTTTAACAAAAATTTTCTTTTGAAGTTTTTAGACCTGTTGATCAGAAGTGGCATTCTAATTGGATTACCCTACTCGTATTCCATCAGTTTTTTCTCTTCTAGAAGAGTGTGCAGGTTGTGGACTGCCCTATATACCTCGGTCTCTTTCTTTGTACCAGTACAGACAAGCTTGCCTGAAGCAAATATCAGAACAACAGAGCGCGGGTCAAGCATGCGGTGTATCAGACCTGGAAACTGCTCCGGTTCATACATGCTTCTTGGAAGGCTGCGTGCTGCCCTCTCAAGGTGTACTTTACCTCCCAGACTCACGGATGCGACAATGTTTTGAATTGTTATCTCGGGGTCATTTTTGATCTTTATCTTCCCCTTTCTAAGCTTCTGGACTACTGTGCGTACTGCATTAATGGCGGCATCTTCTGATTTAGAGCCGGTGCAGACCATCTTGCCTGAGCTGAAGATCAGTGTTGCAGTCTTGGGAGACTTTAGTCTAAAGACCAAACCGGGAAATTGCTCCGGGTGGTACTCTACATCCGGAAACGTTTTTGTTATTTCGACCAAGTCAATTTTTTGATCGACGGAAGCAGAGGCAACAACATTTACGATGTCAACGATCGGTTTTGTTTGTGGCACTGTAAGGGGTATAAATTAGTACCATATATACCCATTACCTATTCTAGGCACGAAAATGCCGAAAAGTCATACTGGCAAGTAGGGCCCGGACTGTATCCAGATCTCTAGTACGAGGCACATGAGATCGTTCCGCTGATGTTTTCCACATCTGCGTCTTTTGATATCTCATAGATGGTGTCAAGGGTCATCAGCCCGACCACCCTTAACTCATGATGGATCTCGGTTGCAATTTCAAACCCGTATTTCTGGCCCAGTGCAAATCTCTTCTTGTCAAGATCAGCTTCCTTTTTGTACTCGACAAGAATTTCCGCATGAGGTTCGATGTCGGTGAATTTCCTTTCGTAGTACATTGCCTGCATTGCAAGATGCGGTTCGATTTTCTGGAGCTTGTTCTGTATGTCTTTTATGAACTCGTCGTATTCTGCCTCAATCAGTTGAGACATGATGGCATGGATACGTCAGAATCTTATTTAAGTCTGCCAAGAGTCGTCAACATTTTGAATCTGAAGAGATAAGAATTGCTGAGAAATTATCAGTGAAGGTTATCAATCATGGCAAGAATTAGTATGTATGACAGTCCTTTACCTACATGCAGAAGGAGAGATAGGCCCGAAAAGCATGAAAATTCCTCATGACGTAATCTGCAATATTCTCAACGAGGTGGAATTGGAAAATGATAGGTGTTCAGAAGGGAAGACTGGCTAACTGGTGTAACCACAACATAGACCTTTTAATAGTAGCTTGCGGAGCGCTGATTCTGGCATACGTAGAGATCCTAGACGGCTATTTGAACCTCGTTCCTAGTTCAGATTATGGATTCTGGATTCTCCTGTTCGGCGTGATCACGCTATCAATAGGAATAGCGTCCCTCATCTGCTACAGAGTATTATTGAGATGGCAAGGCTTCTTTAGCATTTAAAGAATGCATCTGTCCCATCTTTTCAAACAAAGGCGTGAGACAGTTCATGGCGTGGACCCGACTCATTGAATTATATTTACAGTAGAAAAAATTCACATGACAGATGAATTTTGGAAAAATATTTGACCGTAAAAAAGCTGACAGCCCAAGCAAAAACATGGAAGAGATTTATAAAATAAAAGAAGAGATTGAGAGAGAAGACAAGATATTTGAAAAAGAATTGCCTGTCAAATATGCCTTATTGCAGGAATTTGACATGGACGATCTGAAAAAACTGTGCAGTGACCTGCTTGGAAGGGATCCCCCAGCTGATGAATATGACGATCACAAGACAGGCAGCAGGAAAACGCTGCCTCAATACAAGGAAGACTACATACATTTCATCACTGACGAGTTGGATTTATCTGAGATAAGAAAATATGCACTGGGAAACAAGATCATATCTGAAGAGTTTTTCAAAAAATCCAATCAGAGCTAGCCCTTTGGGATTACAAGATCAAGGAATATTGTTTTTGTAATGATTCCGTCAGATGCGCTGATGCCAAGCGTATAGTTGCCAGGAGGTGCAGAATAGTTCCTTAACAGCAGCTGCGCATGGTGAGCAGAAGACAGATCAAGGGAGTCAGGCGACAATGACACATCAAGGTTCCCAAAGCCAGCTGCTGGAACCATGGAACTTGAAGCGTTTAGAACCACATGGTTTGCACTGTAGGGATCTTGGCCCTCAATGTTCAAATTTACAGCCACTGCTTTTGATGCATCGGGATTCAGTACAACCCTGCCAGCATCTGCAGATATCGAGAAAGGCGCTTGCACATGCCCGTCGATTCTTCCAAGCTTGTCAGTATTCCACTCTGCAAACCACAGTATCATGTTATCACTGGGATCCGTGGCGATATTGAGCGGATACGTAAGATAGCCATCTTTTGGCCTAGACGGGATATCATACTCTATCATGGTCTTGTTTGCAGTATCAAAGAGCGCCAGCTTGTTTCCCTCATGCTCGTTAAACCACAGGTCTTTCCCATCATTTATGGCCCTTATCCAGAATGGCAGCGTGGTTGCATGATATACATTCTGCGATGTCGGGTATCGTGTTACCTTGTTGTTTCCAAGATCATACTCCGTCAGAAAGCTTGTACCGTGTTCTGTAAGCCATATCGAGCCACTGTCAACAAGAAGATCCGTGGGAGATGAGAGATGGGTGGAATTGTCTGCGGGAATCTCCTTTATCTTTGTAATTCCAGATACAGAACTGTTTTGGCGGTCAATGTTAAACTCGACAATCTTTTGAGCAGTTATTTCGGTAACCCATACAGAATTATTTTGTAAAAACAATCCTGCAGGCGTAGTTCCATTTCCAAGATCAAAAGAGGATATTTTGTACCCGCCGGGCACACTGGGGTCCTTTTCTATTACGCATAGCGTGTCACCGCTGAGTGTAGTAAACCATATCTCGCCATTGGCTGGGTCTGATTTCATCTGAAACGCAGAGCCTGTCGCAGATCGAATTGCGTGAAAAACATGATGAACGGGATCAAAATTCCAGATGGATTTTGTCCCAAGCGGGGAAAACCAGACAAGCCCGTCCTTGTCCTGAACCACGGTCCACACCATTGTTGTGTTCTGTCCGGGATTTCCAAATTGCAAGTTGCTGTCTTTTATTTCATAGCTTTTCAGCTGCCCGGATTTTTGATCAAAGCTATAAAACAGGTCCGACTTTGATGATGTTATCAAGACAGTCCCATTTTTGTCCACAGTCAGACCGTTGGGAGCAGTACCATCAGGCAATGGGTATTCCTGGAGATACGGGTTCTGGCGTGATGCTGTCAGCATGTCCTGAGTTCTAGGTTCAACGGAAGATTTTTGGAGTAAAACCCACGATAAGGCAAGGCCCACCAGTATTGCAGCTGCAACAAGCCCTATCTTTTTTGATACCAAACTAACCCTCTGAGGTTCACTTTCCATGTCCTTTCCTTATTAGTGTCTCGAAGATTCTTACAAGAATTATTGGCGGTTCCAGAATTTGTCATGATACAGTATTTTGAATGTGAAAAACATAGCCAAATATAATATACCAAAAGCACCTAACCCACCCGATGAAAAAAAAGTACATCCTTTTGATGGTTTACTTTGGTTTCTTCGTTGGCCTTGTGACTTATGAAATACTTCATCCCCCGTTTAGTAGCGATTCTGCAAGGGTTGGCAACTACGAGGTGCAGGTAACTACAACGCCCTCGGTTCCAGACGTTGGAAAAGATACCAAGATTCACTTTCTTGTCTTAGGTCAGGATGACAGACAGGTTGACAGTGTCAGGGTTGGCATAAAAATTTACCACGATGATGATTTGATGAAAGAGTTTCAACCTGCCAGTTATCCGGGCGCATTTGATGTAGACTATGTGTTCCAAGAGCCCGGAAACCACGTATTCCAGGTTGATCTTTTTGATCTTGGCACAGGCAGCGCTAGCTCGTACCAGTTCAACATAACAACTCTTAGTTTGTACACATCTATTTTTGTAGCGTTGGTGATTGCAGGAGTGGCCGGCGCGAGTGGCATAATCATAGCAATACTCATCTTTACAAAGAGAACAAGGCCGAGTTTTAGATATTAATCATAAAGGCGTGGCCCCTTTCTGCAGGACACTTGGAGATCACCTCCTTTGAACAAACGCCATTGCGCCTAGTTCTCATTCTGTTTCCTGCGGGACCACGCTAAGTCAAGCCATTTTTTGTGGCTTTACCAGCATGATATACAATAGATTTCTTGATATTTAAGAATTAATTTAAAGAATTTCAAATAAAACTCTAATCAACGAACTTATTATCAATATATCGTTTATTTTTTGCGATAACTATTTTCCGGTCTTGAGAATTTCTTATGGCCTAGTCCTTGTCATTCTAGCATTGCCCAGAATCTAGTATACCTGAAAAGTCCAAACCAGCCAGAGATGAAAAATACAAGCGACAGGGCAAACAGCATATACAGATCTCTTTTGCGGTGGGCAAGGTCCATGTTGAGAAACAGGAATGCACCCATGCCAATCAGCCCAAAAAACAGGACTAGCCTTCCCAGTCTTTTCCAGTTCAATTGCAAGCTAGATAATCAGTGCGAGATATAAAATACATCTACGTCAGGCAAGTTTTTTCATCAAGTTACTTTGCCAGTCTGCGCTGCTACACGATTCCGCATTTTGCATAGTATTGCTGATGGTACTCTTCTGCCCTGTAGAATTCAGGGGCGGCAAGTATCTCTGTCACAATATCTTTTCTAAATTCCCCCGACTTTTGAAGAGACTCTTTTGATTGCTTTGCCTCTTTTTCCTGTTCCGGGCTGTGACAAAAGATCACAGACCTGTACTGCAATCCCACGTCCGGGCCCTGCCTATTCAGAGAGGTGGGATCATGGCAGTGCCAAAAGACATCCAATATCGTCCCATATGGAACTGCAGAAGGGTCAAACTCGACCTGAACCACTTCTGCGTGGCCGGTTTCATCCGTGCATACATCTTGATACGTGGGGTTCTTCATGCTTCCTCCCATGTATCCCACCTGTGTTGATGTTACGCCTTTGATCTTTCGGAATTCATGCTCTACACACCAGAAACATCCTGCCCCAAAGGTGGCCTTCATAAATTGGTTTTTGCGTTTGTGGAATTAAATTCTATCGGATGAGTGGGTAGAACAGTCCCATTACTTGATCATCTGGGATTTTTCCATCCGACCATGAGCATATTGACGGTTTGTCGACAGACATGCTTTGGTCTTGCGATGCTGGAACGGAGATTATCTTGCTAGAGTCAAGAAACTTGATGGCCGTTTTAAAGTCGCTGTCTTGTATGCTGCCTGCACACCAAAACCCGGCCAGGTTTTTCACCCATGACGGCATTTTTGATGCTCGTTCATAATTTACCGTGACTGAGAATGATTTCAGGACAGAGTTGCCTTGCTGGTTTGCCGCAGAGCATGCAACTGTCGTGGTCCCTACAAGAAAGAACGAGCCAGATGACGGATAGCATACAGGATCAACATATCCTTGCAATATGGTAGAGTTGACAAAGTACACGTTGGTCCCCACCGCGTTTGTGGTTTGGACTGTAATGTTGCGCAACGCCGGCATGCCAGATGTTGCAGGTGCAGAAGACTGGTAGTGCGTTCCAATCCTCAAGTATATGCTTGATTCAGACGGGATTTGCTGGGAGTTGTCCCCAAAGGTAAACTCCAGAGTAGAGCCAATTTCAACAGGAAATCCATCAATAGTCTTTGGTATCTTGAAGGTGGCTGCAAAGGTGTCCGTGTTATCACCAGTCTCCCGTAGCACGCCCGTCCCTATGTTAAAAGCAGGGTCTGCAAGCGTGGTGCTCACCCCTCCCATGCGTACTTGGACCAGACTTAACGGAATGTCGTCAGGAGTCTGCGAGTCCAGGTTATAGTTTGGGGCATAGAGCTGCAGTGTAAAATAGCGCCCAATGTTGGCACTCTGCTCAGACGGCTCTACCGGAGTCGACGGTATTGAATTTAGCACGACTGACTGTGTTATTGTTTGAGGATTTCCCGAATAGTCTGCACGCTGGTGGTATGTCATGAGGACCACGTCGCCGTCCTGCAGGGGCCGCCCGTCAACAGACGAAGGAAGTGTGACTTGGAGATGGAACACGCCTGTATCTATCCCGGTTTCCACCATGTCACCGGAGCCAGATATCGGGGTTCCATCTATTGTAAAATCAACCAGACCGTCGGTTGACAGCGTCATGACCCCCCTGTGGTCGGTTACCAGGTTCTCATCTGTAATGTAGAAAGTCAGAACTGTTCCCGGAACAGCAGGCTCTGCATATGCAGAGTAGATTGCAAGCGGCAGCAAAAGCAAAACTGCTGCAACATATTTCATCATGAAACCATGTTGAATCATCTCAGGTATAATCCTGTCTGATGGCAGCGCATGCCGAGATCCTGCTCCAGTTTTTATATCATGGCGCAAGCACAGAGCAGAAAAAGGACAAGTGTCAGAACTTTTCATTCCACTCACGCCCTCCTCCCAGACTTGGTTTTGTTCAATATCTTGTCCGCATTGTTAATTATCTTTTTCAGGTGAGGCCTCATGGATTCCTGGTCCTCACGTGGTATCCCGCGGTACAGAGTCTTTCTTAGATGAAGAATTATCTTTATGATGGAATCTACCGTAGATTCGGATTTTTTTGTAAGAAATATTCTGTTATGCCGCCTGTCCTTTGGATCAGGTCTTCTTTCAATCAGTCCGTTTGTTTCCATTTTGTCTATCACCGGTACAAGTGTGCTGTCGTCCACATAGATTTTGTCAGCAAGTTCTTTCTGGCTGAGCCCGTCAAACAGGTTCAATGCCAGTATTATTTTCCACTGGCTTGACGTCAAACCCAGCCCTTTTTTAATCTCATATTCTGCTGCCCGCTCCATTAATTTTGATGTAAGAACAATCAATGTCCCTATGCTGTCTTTTATGTCCAGCTTGCGCATATTCTATATCACATTAACTTGTATACAAATCATTTGTATACAAACAAGTTATATACTCTCATGCGCAACATAACTCAATGCTAGGCGGTCCAAGTGAGAGAAGACATGAAGAGATCGAGGGCCGCATTTAGATCGAAAAGTCTGTTCTTCAGTTTGATAGCGCTCACTGTACTTGTTCCAAGCATACCAGTCTCATATGCAGATCGAGTAATAGACGTCCAGACAGTTGCAGACGTAAACAGACAGTCACTGATTGTAGCAATATCAGATCTGCAGGACTATCCCCAGATATTTCCAGACAACGTCAAGTATGTCAGGATGATTGACAACAAGACAAACTTGGTAGACATGAATGCTGGTGTAAACGGGATTTACTTTGACACGCAGGCAACGTACCAGCAAACTCCTGACGGCAAGTATGTGATACAGGTAGTGTCAGGAGATCTCAAGGGTACCACAATGACCACGGAGTTGAACAAGACGTGGGGCTTTGATGGTAAGGCAGGCATGGGAACCAAGGCGGACATTAGCCTAGATTTGAAGGCCTCTGGATTTCTCGCATGGATGCTAAACTTTGTACCCGACAACTCGCTTGCCGGCGCACTCCAGGGCGGATTTGGCAGGTTTGTCGATTATGCCCAGAAGGACTGAGATCAGGCCCTGTGCAGCTTTGGCTTTAGTTTTGAATTTTTCCTTAGCAGTTCCAGTGCAAGTGCCTTGTTGTTTAGTGCAACATCGTATTTTTTATCAATCTTGAGGGCAGAGTTGAAGCATTTTATCGCGTCCTTTAGCAGACCAATCTCCCCAAGCGAGAGCCCCTTGTATGCTATTGCCATGGCGTATCTGGGCCGAATCTTGAGCACCCTGTCGTAGCAATCAATTGCATCGTGGTACTTGCCCATGGTATGCAGTGCAGATCCCTTGTTTACCAGGGCGTCTATATTTTTCGAGTCCACCGCAATGGCAGCATTATAGCATTTTACAGACTGTTTTATCTTGCCTAGATTTTGGAGCGTGACTCCTTTGTTTATCAGAGCAGACACGTTGTTTGGTTCCTTGTACAGGACAAGGTCATAATATTCCAGCGCAAGCGTGTACTCTCCTTCTTCACACAGCTCGTATGCCTCGTTTAGAAGAGAAGAGTTTCTCATCTTCTCACACTATAAAATCCAAGGATATTATTCTTTTAGTAGATCATACACCTGTCCGCAGTCAATTATCAGCTAGTTCAGATTGATGAAATATGCCCTCGCTTCAGACAATCACATGAACAACGAGTACGTATCGCTTGCAATCTTTGTTTTTGTCTATGCACTCATAGTTGGCAGAGTCAGGTTCAAGATCCCAATCTGGGCATCCATGCTGATTGGAGCTGTCCTGATGATAGGCTTTCAGGTGATCAGTCCGGAATCTGCGTTCAAGTCAGTCCAGCTTGACGTCATCATGTTTCTTTTTGGAATGTTTAGTATAGTTTCCGCCCTTGACAGGGCCGGGGTACTCAGGTTTTTGGCAGTAAAGATGCTCTCAGGGGCCAAGACGCCTGACAGAATACTGCTGATTGTAGTGGTCGGGATAGGCTCGCTGGCTGCATTCCTTGTAAATGATACAATCGCACTCATGGGAGTGCCGCTTGTTGCATACATATCAAGACAGGCAGGAATAAGGCCCGCAGTATTGCTGATAGCTCTTGCGTTTGGCATCTCAATAGGAAGCACGATGACCCCCATAGGAAACCCGCAGAATCTTTTGATTGCACTTCAAAGCGGCATTGCACTGCCGTTTACAAACTTTGTCAGGTTTCTTGCAATTCCAACGGTTGTCAACCTCTTCCTTACCTACTACATACTTCGCGCATATTTCAAAAAAGACATGATGCATGTGAGCCTGCAGAGCGTCACACTAGAGAGTGCAACAATTACAGACAGACGCCTGGCAAAGATATCCGTCGGTGTGCTGATTGCCACGATATCAGGATTTTTCATTTCCGAGGTTTTAAAATTCCTAAAGATTGCAGACATTAGCCTGAGCATGATTGCCCTGTCAGGGGCAGCCATGCTTTACCTGTTGAGCCGCAACAGAAAGGAGATAATACAAAATGTCGACTATACAGTGCTGGTGTTCTTTGCCGCAATGTTTGTTGTTACTGCGGCGGTGTGGTCTTCGGGTGCAATACCCATGATCATGAAAGAGATTCCGGTTCCAACTCATGACAACCCGCTGCAGAGCAATGCGATAATTTCCATCACAAGCATTTCCTTGGGACAGGTTCTAAGCAATGTCCCATTTGTCTCTCTGTATCATTATGTCATGGTACAAAACGGATTCACGGGTGCTGACGTATCTTCATGGATGATGCTGGCGGCAGCAAGCACAATTGCAGGAAACCTTACAATTTTGGCGGCAGCAAGCAACATCATAATCATCCAGGCCTCAGAATCAAGAGGCATCAAGGCATTCACCTTTCTCGAGTTTCTCAAGATAGGCGCCATAATTACCCTGGTCAACATACTCGTGTATTACCTATTCATACTTGTGATCTGACGCCATTGCAGTAACGCACATGGTCTAGTTTGCAAGGCCAATGGGCCCAGTCTCCTCGATTCACAACAGTCTTTAAGGGACCTCATATCTGAACTTTAATGCCCACTATCGTCTTTGACTTTGACGGCACCATAGCAGACACTTTATCTATAGTGATAAAGATAGCCAACAGGTTTGCAGATCATTACGGATACCGCAAGATACCACTGGACGACATACCAAAACTTAGGGAGAAGAGGCCAAGCGCGGTGCTGAAACATCTGGGAATTTCCATCTTCAAGTTGCCAATCGTCGTAAGAAAAATAAGATTTGAGATGAACAAGGAGATAGCACACCTGCAAACTGCGGTTGAGATCAGGGATACGCTTGTAAACCTGAAAAAGAGCGGATGTGTTCTTGGGATACTGACTACAAACTCTAGGGAAAACGTCACGGAGTTTCTAAAAAATAACGATTTGCAGTTGTTTGATTTTGTTTATAGCGGGCGTGCGGTGTATGGTAAAAGCAGGCTGCTCAAAAAACTGATGAAGGAAAAAACAATACCGCATGATGACCCAATATATGTCGGAGACGAGATAAGGGACATCGAAGCTGCAAAAAAGGCAGGAATCAGGATCATAAGCGTCTCATGGGGATACAACACAAAGGCCGCACTGCAAAAGGCAAATCCCGATTACATTGTAGAAAAGCCAGAGGATCTCCAGCAGGTAATTTTAGAGAACAGCCAATAGTGTGTGCTATAGGTTTTTAGAGACGGAAAATATCACGCATTTAACTTGAGCCAGGATGTGACAGAGGAAGAAAAGAGCAAGCTTACTCCAGAATCTGGATTCAACCTATGCGGCATAAACTACTTTGAGTCATTTGGTGGCAGGCTATACCTGATAGAACACTATGAGAGATACCAAGACGCGCTCAGGGCCAAAAAAGAGAGGGAGAACCCGGACGAATATCTGATTCTCTACAATGGATCTCCATGATTTTTTTCAAGCAAATTACAATAATGCCTCTTAGGTCACATCACACAGTCAAACACTGTGACTTTGTCAGGTCCTGGGTTTTTTGAGCATCTTTTTGAATATTCGTACTGCTTCCAGGTGCGAGCAGTTTGCCGTGAGGCCCTTGCCATGATGAAACTTGTAAAAGTTCTTGAACCCCTCGCACTCGCAAGTGTCAGAAGTTACAAAATATGACTTGGCTGGATCACTGGAGGATCTTACCTGGTATAGATCCTCCTCAACTTTGACCACACCGTTTTTTGCAAGAGACTTGGCCTTCTTGATAGTATTTGCGCTCACGTTTTAGCAGTTATGATTGCCTGTTAAAAAACACTTTATGTACAGTTGCGCGCCATTCCGCCGGCTGGGCTGTCAGGCTTTGGTAGCAAGTGTGCGAGACAGGCGTGACGTCTGGTACAGTTTCCTGCCCAGATAGAACGCGCCTGTAATAACGCCCATCTCAACAGGGGCAATACACCATAAGCAAATCAGTAGAACTTTTTTCTTTCGTGGCGGCAGACCCATTATCTGTCTGTACCATCGTGATACATAGTTCATTTCTTAAGCATCATCTAGTCAGCCCTTCACTTAAGGTTATACTTTGGCCATGGGTTTTCCCGCCCATAATTGAAAGCTTGGTTGAATCTTATATCAAGCGAAATCGTATTCAATACATGATTGGCCGGAATATGCTCGATGCGATAAACCAAGGAAAAGTGACAGTGAGCATAGACGGCAAGCCCGCAATCTCGCTTGATGGAAACACCAAGTCCCTTGGCCTTGACATGGCAGGACTAGAGGAGGTAGATCTCAGGATATCAGGCCTTTTTCAGGCAAAAACATCCAAAGGAAAAATACTTTTGAAATCGTCCAGTGCTATGAGAAAACTTGCAAAAAACGGATGGAAGTTTTCACTATATGACAGGGGAGAACAGATTCTTACCACTGGCGGCCCTTCCAGACTTGGACCGCGCCTTTACTTCAACCCATTGAAGTTGCGACGCATGCTAAGAGTAATCTAGGCTTTTGCGGTCATTAGTACGACATTTTTCTTCGTTGACGCCTTTTTTTCTTCATCAGTCAGTTCCCTCACATGTACGGAAAGCGTAACAAGCCCGTCTATTTCCAGCGTTTTTTCCATTCCGGGTAGTTTTATGTGGGTTTTTTGGAAGTTAATGTCCATTTGGGAGTGCTTGTCGGCAAGCGATTCGATGAGGCCCTCAAAGAATGTTGTATCCATTCCTGAATTTTCCTTGCTCATGTGGGATAATGCGCTTCAAAGTATTTACGCATTTGCTGGAAAAATCATGCTGGAATCGGCATCAGTGTTGTGCTAAAAGTATCAGCGTAGAGCGTACACCATTTATTCTTCTTATCTTTTCAGACACGGTATCGTTGATTTCATTGGTTGTTTTGGATTCTATTTCTGCCACTATGTCATAGTGGCCTTCCGTGCCATGGGCTTCTTTTACCCTGTCAATTGCCTTCAATTCGTCTAGCACCTGTTCTTCCTGACCATAGTCACACGCAATCATAACATATGCTGTTGGCATGATATCTATACGTCATCGTCATATTTCAAGGAGCTACTTTTTCTAAACGTTGGAACATTTATCATTCACAACATTTAATCTTGCGATGACAGGATGTCACTTATCATGGCAGACAAGCCTGAAGACGAAGAGTCTGTAATTCTCAAGGGCATGTTTGAGGAGATAATGAAGATGATACAGCAGAGGCAGATCAAGATAGAGACAATCATACAAAAAGCCACAGAGCAGAACATCATCACCCAGGACTCGTTTAACAGAATACATCGCATGCTTGACGAGTACGGCAAGAAAAAACAGTGGGCCTAAGTCCACATAGTTGCAGAACATTGCCATGATGGATTTCTTTTTATCTTAGAATATTCAAACACATCATACAGCGACCTTGTTCGCAATGTGATTTGCCATGGATATGAAATTAATACTCAGAGGAAAAACAGTCGAGGACGAGCCCACAGTAGATGCCATCTTCAAAATTCTGGGCGACAAGCATTCCAGAAGGATACTGGAATCTTTGACCGAGTCCCCCAAGTCAGCCCTTGACATAAGCAAGGAATGCAGGATATCCCTAGCACTTGCATACAAGAAGCTCAAAAACCTGAAAAAGTGTGATCTCGTGCAGGCATATACCTTTGTCATAGTGGACGGGAGAAAGTACTCGGTCTATAGGAGCAAGGCCCACCCGATAATGGTGCTTTTGAACCACAGGTTTCCATCCCAGACGATTGTGTTTGACTCGGACAATCTTGTCAGCTGCATCGGATGCGAGTCACTGAACTGCGGGGTCTACTATGATGAGAGATACAATGGCGTCAGAAGCATATGTTATGCGTGCGGCGCAAACTGGCCAGAATCGTGAGATATTCCAGTTCACAGCATGTAAAAAAGAAAAGGAGGGGGTCTTTTGGTAGGAATCCCCTCCAAATGAAAGCTACTTGCCTCGCCAGGCGACTGACTAAGAGACACTATTCCAATACAAAAAAAGAAATCGCCTGAGCGCTAGCTCTCGACATTATACCGGCAATACGACATATAGAATTCGCTCACAACAAGAGCTTAGTTTTCATAACTCTAGCTGAGTTGCCACGAAAAATTCTATATCATGGGCTAGATCTTTTACAAGACAGTAGAAAACAAGATTGCATTTTGGATTTCGTAAAATCTGTCAGACTATAACTTTATGTTTAGATTTTTAATTTTCTCAATTATTGCATCGTGGTCCGAGCCGGGTTCTGTAGACAGTATGAGCAGGCCGTCATCCAGAAACAGAGTCACAAGTTTTACCTTCTCCTTTGATGTTATCATCCAGTTTGTCTTGCCAAGCTCCTCGTTGAACATGTCCTCCCATGATGATTTAACAGATGCCTGATAGTGGACCATGTTGCTCAACTCCTCGTCAAGCAGCGGGGCAGCGTTTGACCGCCTGGCAAATGATATCAGCTTCCTGTCCTTTATCCTGCCTACAAAGCGAACGGAACTGTCCAGTCCCAAAATCTGCATGCAAGAGTCTATGTGCTTGAAGCTTTGTGTCAATTCTCAGCATGATGGATTTGAAAAGGAAATTTAATTCTATGGGATATTTACTGCATATGCCACAGGCGATCTGGTCAATAATACGGGTTTGCTCACGCCCATGATCTGGGATCTTTTTTCCATATTCGAACCCCGTCAACGAAAACCTGCTTTTCTTCCTCAAATACAGTATGCCATCTGCCGTCATGCGGGAACATGTCATTCATTTCATGCACTTTTGCGTTGGTTGGAGGCATGTTCATCAGTGCGCCCCACCGCATGTTTGGAATTTTTGGCATCATCTCGTTTATATCCCGCATGATGTCACCTGTATCCACTTTCTTTTAATTGCTTTTTTGTAAAGGCAGAATTTATGATATAGTACAGACCAGACTCCTCATCTTTTATAAATTCCGCAGAGTCAACTCTGCCAACCCCGTTGTAATGCCACACAGCGCCTACACAATATAGGCAGTTGTGAAATAAAAAATATACTACAAGCCGGATGGTTTTCTATTTTTGCGTTTCCTATTGTCACACAATGAGCTTTATTACTTTGTGTGACCAATAGTATAGCATGAGGAAGGAATTCTGCCACATTTGCAAAGAAGGCGGCAGGCAGTGTGTTGATGTAGATACCAAGGGCGAAGTCTACCTCAAGATGTTTGAGGTAAAATGCTCCAAGTGCGGAGCCCCTCTTGTGGCCTGATCCTCTCATTTTTGTGACTGGCTTGTACCATTACCTAGTCAATTAATCCCCTACAGTCGTAATGTATACCATGACAACAATAGTTGGAATCAAGACGCAAGACGGTGTAGTCCTGGGCTCTGACAAGAGAGCAAGCAAGGGATTCTTCATCGGCTCAAAGATAGTCCAAAAAATTGCAAAGATAGACGAGACGCTTGCAGTTGCAATTGCAGGCCAGCTCTCCGACGCAGAATACATAATCAAGGTAGCAGCAGCCGAGAGAAGACTCATGGAACTTCGAAGAGGGTTTCCTCTGACCGTAAAAGAGTCCACCAGGCTGATTGCAAATCTGGCCTATTCGGGCCTGAGAAACTACCAGCCATATTATGTGGAACTGCTCGTGGCAGGAGTGGACCAGCATGGCTCCCACGTGTATGCAGCCGACATGAGCGGGGCAATCACAGAAGAAGATTTTGCCTCTTCAGGATCAGGCTCGCCCATAGCATACGGAGTGCTTGAAAGCTTGTACAGCAAGGAGATAAAAAACGAGCAGGCAAAAGAGATTGCCTCACGTGCAGTATCTGCCGCAATGGAACGGGACCCGGGGTCTGGCAACGGCATAGATGTGCTAGCAATCCCAAGAATATCAAGGGAGGTTGCGGCATAAATGTCCGAACCTTCAAACTCTGGAAGATTTCCATTTTATGGACCCCAGGGAAGGCTCGTTCTTGTAGACAGCGCGCTTGAAGCAGTAAACCGCGGATCAACTACAATAGGAATCAAGACTCCAAAGTTTGCTATACTTTCAAGTCAGATAAAACCAACACACCCGCTGATAGAACCGTCTGAGAAGATATTCTCAATAGACTATCACATAGGTGCTACTGGCGCCGGATACATCGGAGACATGTTGCAGCTGATTGATACGCTCAGACTTGAAGCGCAGAAACACAAGCTGACATACGAGACTCCCATAGATACGGACTCGCTTGCAAAACACCTCAGCACATATCTGCACAACTATACGACGTATGCAGTACGACCACAGGCTGCCTCGGTAATAATTGCGGGAGCAGACGAGACAGGAGTGCAGCTGTATCAGGTGGACCCAAGCGGAACTTTCTTCAGGGGTTCTGGCTTTGCCATAGGTCAGGCAGCAGATGTAGCGCTTGACGTGCTGACAAAAGAGTACAGTGCAGACATGACCCAGCAGCAGGCAGTAGACCTGTCAAAAAAGGCAATAGAAAAAGCGCTTGGAGAAAAGCCCATTGTAGAGACAGGAGTCTTGCGTGCAGACGAGAACAAGTTCCACAAGATTCCCCTGGAAAAGGGGAACTGATTTTTTTATTTTTTATACAAACAGACTCAATCCCTTCGTAGCGCAACTAGCGGCGACAACTTGGATGCCTTCCAGGCAGGAAAGACTCCGGCAAGTATGCTCAGTGTAACAGACAAGAGCCAGACTTTGGCAAGGTCTGACATGACATAGATGGGCGCAATATGCGTTTCAGGTCCAGGGCCTGCTGTTTGGACGGATGTAAACAGACTCATCAGATAGCCTCCTCCCACTCCAGTGATTATCCCCAACGTAGCGCCGATTATTCCAATCAAGACGGCTTCTACAATGAACAGACTGAGCACATCCGTGTTCTGTGCCCCTATGGCTTTCAGCGTTCCAATCTCACGTATCCTCTCAGTCACCGAGTTGTATAGAGTTGTTACAATCCCAACAGCACCAACTACAAGGGCGATGATTCCAATCATCAGCACGAACATCGCGTTTCCGCTGGCAGTCTGTTCCCTCACCGCCATTATTGCTTTCGGGGTTACCACCCCAAGTGTTTGCCCGAACTGGGCTGTAAGTTCTTTTTGTACCGCATCTACATACTCCGGGCCTTGCGCAAGAACCGTAACAGAATCGTATTTTTCTGACTTGCGAAGCAGCTGGTCGGCCGCATTCAGACTGATTATTACAGAGTTGTCAAGATAGTTGTTTCCCGACGGCTTCATTACTGCTGTCACCACAAAGCTTTTTGTTGCCTGCTCTTGCTTTCCAGCAGGATCAGCATAAGTGAATGTGGCTTGAACGGTCTGACCAACACTGACAAATGACGTTGTCGCACCGGGCGGATTTGCCACCGTATCACCGACAATCATTGCTGCGTTGTCACTTGGTCTGATGGTAGACCCGTCTACGTATTCCACATTTGGCAGGATCTCAGGTATCTTTGTGGGGTCCATCCCATGCACTCCCACGTGCTGCACGTTTCCTTGAGATGATATCTGAATAGAGCCTGAGTAGCTCGGGCTTGTGTCCTCCACAAACGGAAGCTGCCTTATCCTGTTTACAATAACACTGTTTATTATTAGAGAAGCAGAGGACGACTCGGAGCGATATGAATGCTGTCCCGAGCTTACAAAAATCACATTGGCAGCCAGCACGTTGAACTGTTTTTCTAAGAATGCAGACTGGCCAGCACTCAGGCCGTTCAGTACAACCACCAGACTGCTCCCAAGTACTACCATCAGTATGGTAAGGGCGGTTCTGACCTTTCTATCTACCAGTGCGTCAAATGCCAGCGAGAAAACATCCATTGTACGCATATCAAGTCACCTTACGTCAGGCAATTTTCCTGCACCATTAAAAAGAAATTGGAACATGCATCAGGGATGGTTTCATAGCACATGATCCTGCTTTCTTGGTTTTTCAAATTGACCACAAGACAGTCCTCTGGTTTCAGGTATTCCTGATTACAGATAAACCCAGCAGTACATTCTCCTAACATGTGCTGAAATTTTATTTATTTCTGGCAGTTTGCCGCATCCTGAAAACCCGAGACAGTGCCTTGATCGTTTCATGAATCGGCGCATTGTGATTCTTTTTCCCAGTATCTTGGATAAACTGTCCAACAGTTTAAATAATAACATAACAGGATTCAACCTGTGAGTTTCCACAGTTGCCGCAGCTTGGGAGAAGGCATGCCATGATAGATGCATCCTGGGCATGGCTTGCGACTGGCCTGACGCTGGTTGCAATGGGGTTTCGTCATGCGCTTGATGTGGATCACATCACAGCCATAGACAACCTGATTCGATTCAACAACGCATCAAAGCGGGCCAAGTGGGTAGGTGCCGGATTCAGCTCGGGCCACATGGTATCGATTCTTGCAGAGATGATTCTCATGGTCCTTGTCGCTTCAAGCATAATCAACCAGGGCGGAATTTTTTCCCTGTCAACTGGACTGACAGGAGCTGCCGCGCTTGGGATTATCGGTACGGTCAACTTTTATGCCATGAAAAGATACGGCAAGACTTCTGCCGCCATACTGGCAGGCAAGATTCTTCCACGCACCAGATTCATGGGCACCATGGGATCGTCCTTTGCTGTCGGCATAGTTTTTGGCCTGGGGTTTGACACGGCCACGCAGCTTTCTGCAATAGCCCTGTCTGCGGCCGCCACTGTACTGGGCGGAATCGAGTCGGCACTTGAGATGATGGCAGTGTTTGGCATAGGCATGATTGCAATGGATACACTTGACAGCGTGCTGTTCAGGGCAGCATTTGTCAGGACGCTTGGAACTGCGGGTTTCAGATACCTGTCGTATGCACTGAGTGCAACAGCGCTGATAATCGCATCTTTTTCATTCTACGAGAGTTTCAGCAATTCAGACATAGTTCCAGAATACACGGGCCCGGTACTGGCAGTAGGAGTGTTGGTTTGCACGTTTACCTATGCGCGCGTAAGAAAGAACAGGCAGCCTGAAAGCATCACAAATTAATTTAAATAAAAACTGCCCGCCATTGAACCATAATGCATAATGTTGTCAAACTGCTCGACAAGGTGTCACAGCGGTACTATCCAAGCAGGATGTTATCGTTTGAGCCGGCACACATTTTCAAGACACTCCAGGTAATGCACACAAACACAAAGGCAAGCAGATCTTTTTTAATTGAAGAGACAGGCTTGGGAGAGGGCTCTATCAAGACCTTGGTAAAGCACCTCAAGATGAACGAGCTTGTCACTACGTCAAAGGCAGGAATGATACTGACAAACAGGGGAAAGGCGCTGTTTTCAAAACTAAACGAGGCCATACCTGCCGAGACTGACATCAGAGAGTGCTCGATTACCATAGGCAGGTTCAACCATGCAATACTTGTCAGGGGCCTTGCAAAAGACGTCGGGAGCGGAATCGAGCAGAGAGATGCCGCCATAAAGATAGGCGCGCTTGGTGCAACCACCCTGATATTCATGGATGACGGCCTGTTCACGTCTGACAGGAGCTACGACATTCCAATCAAGGACAGGAAACTGACCCTGGAGATAATTGGCAAGCTGCATCCCAAAAACGGGGACGTGGTGATTGTTGCCAGCGCGGAAAACAAGAAAACCGCCGACCTTGCTGCAAAGAGGGCCGCGCTTGAAACCATATCAAACCATGAGAAACACTCTTGACATACTCGTTTTCTCCAGTGGAATGTTTTCAGACATTGGAAAAAATTTCATATTCCATTCTAACACCTGGATTTCTTGTAGGCAAGACATTGACAAGAGCATAATAGGAAGGAATGCATAAGATGAGGCAGGTTGAACAGATCGAACATTTTCATTGGCATGTTTCTACTGGTTCTTTGCTCGTCTCTGATCATTCCGCATGCATCTGCAGCAGGTGCGGGTTCCATGATTGCAATTGTTGTAACATCTGACAATCCTACCTTGGAAAACGATTTGGCAGAATACAGTACTCAATACGGCCTTGCTGCCTGTACCATGACAAACGGCTGTCTTGAGGTAGCCAAGCCGTTTGGCATCTCAAACTCAAACCTTCCATCAGGTTCAGACGTATCATTTTATGTGGAACAGGCTCATCAGGCAAATCCTGCGGCAAAAATCCTTGTAGTGGAAGCAAAATCCACCAGCTGGCAGGACAAGTGGGATGCCGCATATTATGCAGAAAGTCTGCCCCAAGTGGAAAAAGTAACCTCGGTTTCCTATTCCAAGGTTGTCATGGAAATTGGCCTGGTGTTAAAGCAAAGCTAAACGATTCAAGCACTGCAGGACTCACTTGCACAAGCCTGAGCCCTTTTCCTAATTTTTTTATTTTTGTTTTGAATCCTGTAAGATTCGGACATTCATAGATTCGAACCCTAAAGGTCTGATCAATAAATTACTGAATCATTGCAGAAGTTTACCCTTTCATCTCCAAGACAATTTGCCCAATATCACATTTATTGCATAAATAATCTGTTAAATTATTTTGTTCTAATTTCTATATGTTTTCCCTCAAGGGTATAATCTAGACTTTGATAGGGATAATGTGAAGTATCATAATTTGATAGATTTCCATCAATTATTTTTGTGGTTTTTGTGGAATTATAGAGAACTGCAAGATTTTTTTCTGTCCTGGAATCAATTAGGAAATGAGGATCTGCAATAAGCAGAGTCTTGGCGATATGAGCGTGTTCATAGTCTACATAGTGATAAAACCACACATTCTGTTTGAGAAAGACATCACTTAATATCCAAGAATAAGTTGGTCCCGCATAGATGATCTTGTCATACTCGTCATTTTTTACATTTTGCGCAACATAAGAGATGGCCGAGTATTCTGCTTTTGTCATATCTGTGTTAATTAGCTGTACAAGGTTGACTAGTCCAAAAAGGCAGATGCCAGATATCATTATACACAAACATATCTTTGAGGTTTTCCTCCTAGGGATTTTTTCAAACAATCTTACTATGGAAACCCCTATGGAAATACACATCACAGGTACAATTGGGATCCAGTAAAAGTATTGATTATAACCAATCAAATACAGGAAAATTATAAAAGGAATAAACCAGCCAAGTAGAAAATAATCCCTTCTAAAGGCAGCAAAAGCAAGAGCACCAATACCAAGCCAAAATAGAACTGGATCTATTTCTGCAAAAGTTTTAGAGATGGCGTATAGATCTGATCCGCCAACTCTGTGAGTCTGCAAATAAAATACATCGTGTATCCAATTAGAGAAGTGGTCGGACTCTATGCTCTGGATGGGCCATGCAAGAGGAATCAGAATTACCGGTGCTAACCACAGCAAGAGTATCCTGTAGCGCTTTTGATTGTAGAAAAAGACAAGACTGCCGACAAGCGGCAGGAAGGTAAAGACTGGAATTTTTGTAAATATTGCAAGGCCTAAACAAATACCAGATAACAAGATCAGGGGAATTTTGTGTTTAGAGTCCTTTGAGTAGAGGGCAGACAATATTGACAGTAAGAGAAAAGGAAGGAGTATGTTATCAAGCAGAATTCTTCTAAATAACCACGATATGGGCATTACAGCAAATAAGGCTGAAGAAATCAATGCTACTTTTTTGTCATAACGTTTCTCTGCTATCTTGAAAATGAGAAAAGTATCAATTACAGCAAGAATCCCCATGAGAATTCTTGGAATCAAATAAAGCAGAGAGATCGAACTTTCGTCTCCTGAGGAATTTAAGGCGTACGGATATCCAATGATTTTAAGGACTCCTGCAAGAAAAATCTGTCCAAAAAAAGGATGATCGTATAGATCTCCTTCTTCGGGACCAAAGCCATCTAAAACGTGCATTGTTCTGTGCATGTATACTCCCTCATCAAAGAAAATATCTGGAAAGCCCGCAGCGTTCCAAAGATGTGTAAAAGCCGAAATTATCAGGATTAAAGCGAGCACAAGATAACTATAACTCTCAATCCGAGTCGTCATGATCTTCTCCAATAACTTGTGAATTTCTTGGCCACAGGATTGACGGAATTAGGTAATAATAAAAAGTCTATGCAAGGTTAGTGCAGTTGTATGGTTTGTCTTCCCATCTTGATTCCACACTTATCTCAAGCAGTAGACTACCATCCCAGATGTAGTCTAAAATAGTTATAGAATAACTGGCACGGACTCTCACAGGTCTGAATCCAGTCTTAATTTTTTATTTTTGAATCTTAAAAGAACAAAGATCCAACCGAGAATAACGCTAACAACACGATTGCATAATATCTAAAATTCATAACCCAAGCCAAAATTCACGCTGCGTAGATTCCTTCTTCAATTACGTATTTTTTGCGTGCAAGATCCATGAGGTTTCTTGTAAACACTATGCTATACACTCCAACAACTACAGCAAAGAGCAGTGATGTCCAAGCAGCAATTCCAACATCATTGTTTGCTAAACCTGCAGAAATCACTTTCATCATACCAGTGTGAACCTGAAGTGTTTGGTTCTGGTATATGTTAGGCCAGTATTCTCCTACTGCAAGACCCCCCCATGCACTGTTGATGGTGCTCGATAGTCCCGTAACCAGATAAGGGAATGTGGCTGGAAGGATTATTCTTCTCATTTTGGTGAAAAACCCTATCTTGTAATTTCCTACAAGTTCCAAAAATTCTGTTGGTATTGCCCTGACTCCTACCCAGAACCCGAAAAATACATAGTAAAACGTACCTAGAAAACACAGTATCATTACAAAAATTTCAGTCTCTGCAAAAGGTATGTTGTGTATAAGAAAGGGAGCCATGGCAGCAAACACAAGCGGGAAATAAGCTGGTGCTGGAAAGGCAGAGATTGTCTGTATCACTGGTGTTATTGTGGAACTCATTTTCTTGTGATTTGCAAGATAATATCCAAGCGATATTGCAAAAGCAAATGACACTACAGTTACGACAAAAACCCTGATGTAGTCGATTCCCATTTGGTACAAAAGATTTGGAGTCTGCTCAAAATAGCCTAGCCATTGCGAATGGGGAATAGACAGTATTACATGAATTGAAGAGTATCCTATGAAGATTAGAAAGAGCCAAGCTATTGCCCTTCCGATGTATTTTCCTGATCTTTCAAATGAGGGACTCGTACGAACCTTCGTCATAGCTGTCTGGATATTTTCCCTACCTGTTTTCATTTTTGTAGTATATCGGGCAAACTGAAAAGTTGGGCTGGCAACAGTGCGCCATTTTCTTATGTGGGGCCTCCAGACAAAATGTCGTTTAATCTCAGTTGGCGTATTGAGGCCATATTTTGCAACTGCATGCTTGCTGAAATCGCCAAAGACAATGGTAATTACAACAACTCCTAATGCCAAAATTCCCAAACACTCGTACACACTGTTTAGATCTCCTGCAGATGTGGCTTGAACTATCAAGGTACCAATGCCAAAGACCTTGTATGATGTTATTCCCACAGAAAAAACCTCGCTTACCATGATGTAAAATAGTGCGTCAGCAAAACTTGGGAATATGTCTGAGGAAATCCGGGGATACGAAAATGGAATGTATAGATGTCTCATCTTTCCCCACCAACCGAAATTATAATTTTCAGAAACTTCGATGAGATGCTGCGGAATGGTCTTGAATGCCTGATACTGCCCAATCCAGATGTTCCATACTATGGCATCAAAGACAAGAAAATCTGCTGCGATTTCTACACCAAGAGTTCCACCAAGGCCAGTGATGAAGATTATCAAGACAATAGGGAGAAAACCTATCACAGGAATAGACTCGAATATATTGACAAAAGAGATGTAGATGTTCTCAAATCTCCTATTCTTTACTGCAAAATATGATAGAAACCAACCGCTTACTATGGAAATTAGAATCAAGACAATTACTCTGCTCAAACTGGCAAGAGTAGCAAGAGTGATTGTGGTTAGTTCCATGATTCCATCACTTGGTTTCTTTTGGCATTAGATCCTTGTAGAGCATCTTGACATATTCATAAAAGAGAGGTTCTTCTTCTGATCTTGGCCGTGGAAGATCAATTTTTATCTCATCTATGATTCCTGCCGGAGATCCTCCCATAACGTAAACCCTGTCTGCTAGTTGAACAACTTCATGTAGATTATGAGATACAAGAACCACAGATTTTAGTTCGTTTACTGGATTGAATACAATTGAATAAATCTCGCTTCTTAGCGAGTTCGCTGTAAGCTCATCAAGATGTACAAAGGGTTCGTCCATCAACATTATGGTCGGAGAGGCTGCAAGAGCCCTTGCAATGGCAATCCTCTGCCTCATTCCACCACTCATTTCCTTTGGATATGACTCTTCATAACCGCGTAGTCCTACAAGGCCTATCATGTTTTTTGCTATCTCCGTTGCCTCTTTGTCCTCGATTTTACCTCGTAAAACTATCTTTACATTATCAACTGCGGTCATCCAAGGAAATGTAGCAATTGACTGGTGAACAAGCGAGATCTTGGGAGATGGAGACTTTACTTCTGTTCCGTTTAGAAAGACGTGCCCCGTAGTTGGAGGAATTAGATTTCCTAGTACTCGAAGAAGTGTAGATTTTCCCGTTCCAGATGGCCCCACTATGGCTACTAGTTCATCAGTATACGTTTTGAGATTAATGTCCTTGAAGATAAAACTTGATCCTGAATAAGAGTATCCCAAGTCTTTGCATTCAAGTTGAACTTCACCAATGGTTTCATTAGAACCATTGAGGGCTTGGGTACTCATGGCAACCTATCCTAGGGGGGAGGATACAAACTATATACGCCTTTTCAATATAGATTTTGAGATATTCTAATTCGAATCCTCACAGGTTCGAACCCCTCAAGAATTTCCGATTTTATGATTTGTTAAAAAATAGCGTATTTTTTCTCTAGTTCCTATCGTGCAAGCATGTAATGCAGACGTGAGATGGGAGAATGTCAGTAATGCCTGCACTGTTCTCAGTTGTACTGGTTAAAAGAATCAAGGCTGCTTCTTGTACCGGATTTAGTTTTCTGAAACACCTTGGTTATCTGCTCAAATATGCGGTAGGCGCTTATCACAGACTCTGCCTTGTCCCTGTCCCCTACTGCGTTGCTCTCCACTATTGCATATCTTGATACGATCTTGAGGTTTACCTGGAACCTGTCTCCATTAGACCATTGCAGGACGTATCCGCCGTCCCCTTCAACAAGCCCAATCCATCTCAGATTGCCAAACCACTTGCCTACAAGCCTGCTTACAATCTCTTCAACTGCGACTGTTGTTGGCACGTATAGCTGTAGCACCTGGACAAACTGGAGGTGTTGTTTTGAGATCTTTTTTGATATGTGCTCTAGATCCAAGCGAGACTTTGTGACCATGATGGACCTCAGGCTCTTGCTTAGTCTGTATCCTGTCTGGCTTTTTTCTACCAGGCCGGAGGACTCTAGCCTGCGCAGGGACCTTGAAAGGCTTTGCTGGTGCATTCCCAGTTTTCTTGCAAGACCGTTGAACGTATACTGGTTGTCTGCCAAGTCACTGTCCTGGTTCAACACCGACAAAACTTTTTTGTCGTTCTCCTGAAAATCATCAAGCGACATTCCAAGAGTGTCGTCTATTACAAGTTGCACCATTCTCTCGTCTAGCGTTATCTCTTTTTCTTCTCCCTTGCCTTTTATTTCAGTCTCGATTTTATCCATCTTGTCTGATATCATAATGCACCTTTTACTTATTTAAGGGTGGCAGTATTTCCACAGTATCTTCTTTTCCTTCCACGAGACGGGTTATTGACCTGTACAGCATGTTCAACCTGTTTTTCCGGGACCTGCCATTTCGCGAGTTTGATCGTAGCTTGTTATTGCAGCAGGGACAGCGCTGCAGCGAGTGCAAGCTGGCATCAATGAAGATTCCGCATACGGAGCACGGCCTCTGGCCTGCTACAAATCGAAATCCATCAGTTGGCCTTTTTGCCGCAAACCTGCTGCAGATTCCTTTGCATCTCAGATACCGTTCACCTCAGTTATCCGAAAACACTGCATGTATGCAATACGGCCCTGTCATCGTAAAGTGACTAGCATGTGACAAACCCAGTCACACCTTCCCAAGAGCCCTAGAAAAGTGTCTGTCGGGGAAATTTAAATGCCGATATCCTGTTACTTGAATACTGCCAATGCCCGACTATTTACCATGAAAGATTCTTGGTACTACAATTACACCGATAAATGACATCATGGCAAGCAGTACTGGCATAGGAAATTCCGGCACGGTTTCTATATTGAATGCAGATATCAGATTTGGGTGGATTTGCATGTGTACAACTGTCATGATATCATTGCCTGAGCTTCTATCATTAATTTTTTGTCCTAGTGCATTGAGTGCAGCTCCTGCCTTGACAAGATATGGAGAGGCAGTAGATGGTGCAATAGACTGTAGGCTGCCAAACATTGTCTTGGCTGCGCCTGCAAGGGCCTGTGCGCTTTGATATGCTGCAGTATTAACAATTGGCGTGCCCGACATTCCCGACATGCTGTTGTTAGAAGACATTTCTGACATGCCTTGCATGTTGTTGCCAGATGATGACATGTTCATGTTATTCATGTTTGTAAGGTCAACCTTTGATCCTATCGCAGTACCATAATCTTCCAGAACCTCGTTCAATACGCCAACCAATGCCAGTGCCTGCACGGTGGCATTACCCTGTGACGAACTGCCAACCTCTTCGGATTCTGCCTGGTCCAAAAGTTGGTTTATTGCGTCTGCCTTTTGGTTTGCAATTGTAGAACTGGCATTTTGTTGTCCTGCCATCAAGTACATGTCATTTATTGATGCAGAGAGTCGGTTGGCAAGAGTGGAATCTTTTTGGGACAAAGCGCTAGTCTCGTTGCTTCCCCAGTATTCCCGGCTTTTTGAGACATGCCATTGAGATACAGTACCATTTGAGATATTGCTTGCAATCAGTTTTGACTCTACCTTGAACACTTGAATTTTTGCAATCGTGCTCGCATCAGGATTTTCCACAAAGGTGTGGGCATATGCGTAATGCCCGAACAGCAGGCTGCCAAACATGACAGCTGTTAATGTCATAGCAACAATCCTTTTCATGTGAATGGGCTGCGCATGCAGTGTTTTAAAATATTTTGGTTCAGCTGCCAAAAACAGTATCGGGTTTTTTATCAGATGTATTAATCACCGTGTCTAAATAGATTACAAGCCTGCAGTATTTCATATCAAGAAGAAATGAGATTACAAAATATTGCAGTATATTGCAAATCATTTCAAAATACGGTACCAACTCTGCAATAACAGGACAGTCAGGAGACCTGAAACTGGCACATAATGACGATGTTTACGAGGACAACTCACAAGGATTCACCGTGACAGTGTCATACACTTGCTATCTAGGCAACGGGTTTGGAGATACAAACCACATACACTGCGGCCCCCCTGGACATAATTAGAACGGGCTTTGAGAGTAATAGATCCTCCAATTCCTCTTTTTTGTTAAATGGTTTTTGTGCGGCATGCCACTACAAAAGACAAAATTAAGAAATTTTCTGAGTGTTCCGTATACTATGTATGGAGTGGTCCCTTGTTATTTCCGATACCTGACCTGGTGCCCTTCAGCATGTTCTCACATTTTTTCAGGTCAAGCACGCTTTTAGAATAGAAAAAGGCCACGGCTATCAGCCCTGCTGCAATGGACGGCGCCGCAACGGTGCTAAAGTGAAGGGGAGAGTTTACAATGGAAAGAATCTGGCTGTTCGCACTCTGCGATACGTTTCCAAGTTGTGATGCAGACGGGTTTACTGAGGTTGTCAGAATACCGACTGCATGCGCCCGCTCTTCTGCCAGTATGACTTCTCCCTGCGAGTCAACCGTAATGTATTGCGTGGAAGAGGATTTTGTCGGAATGTCGTACTCGTTTGTCTGGCCTGTTCGCGTATCAAGCACAGCCATCTTGTCAAGTGTGTGCTGTGCCACCCACAAGTCATGGTTTTTATCAAATGCAATTCCAAATGGCAGGCCGTTTGGGTCAAGATGATATCTTGTGAATGTCTTAAGGAGTGGATCAAACACAGAGACTGCAGCGCCCTCGTGTTCAGAGACCAGGATTTTTCCAGTCACATCGTCGTAGAGCATCGATGTTGGACTTGAGAGCGTCCCATTCTGCAAATTCGGATATTCAACTACCGAGTTGTCAGACGGATCAATCATTGCTATCTTTCCTATGCCGCTTTCTGCAACCCACACCTTGCCCGATATCTTGTCCAGCACAAGTCCCTGCGGGAGCGAATTGGCAGGAAGCGGTATTGCGGCAAAATCATTTGCAGTAGTATTGAATCTCAGTATCTCATTATCGTTTGAAAGGCTGCTAATGCTCAGCCAGATATTGTTTGAATCATCCATCATGATGGCAGACAGGATGCCCGAGCTTGGGATTTTGTAGAGTTGGTTTGATTTGTCGTCAGGGTTGTAGTGCCCCAGCAGTTTTGATATTGGATCCACATACCAGATGGTGTTATCACGGTCGTCCATTGTCATCAATGTCACAATGTCTACTCCTGGAAGACCGTATTGGACAAAAGTCTTGTTGCTCAGATCAAACGAGTAGAGCCTGCTGCTGTTGAGCTTGGCATCACCCAGCCATACAACATTCCTGCTCTTGTCATATAACGGATAGAGTGGAAGGCTGCCGTTTTGCGGCAGATAGTATTCTTTTATGTTTGCAGTGATTTGAGATACCTGCGGTTTTACATAGAGGTCGTCAAAAGAGCCCACAACATTTACGGCATTTGCAACAGTCTGGATTCCCTCCACCTGAAGGTTCCAGTGCCCCGGAATTGCAAGCGTGTCAGTTGTTATGAAAAACCTTCCTAGAGACGTCGCATTTGCGTCAACCGTGATTGGGCCAATGCCCCTGTCCACCTGGGTAAATGTCAGTTTTGCACTTTCAATGTTGATGGGATTTTTGTTTGAATCAAGGAACGATATCTGCATGTTGTTTTTCCCTGCAAAAAACGGAGTAAGTGATACCTCTACCCTGCTCCCGTTTTGGGCATATCTTGTCTCGGTAAAGACATCTTGCGGTATAGGATTGTCGTTTGTTGCAAAAGATGAAGGGATTAGTGAGGAAATTTGCTGCAGTTGGTTTTGAAACTCTGTTGCCGGAAGCCCCGAGTCTACAAGTACTGCGACAGATGCAATCAGCAATATTCCCGCTATTGATTCAATTTTTACGCTCCAGCCAAATTTGGATAAGATTGATTTGTGGGAGCCATGTCCATTGTAAGAGGCCCCGTTTTTTGTTGCGGACATTGTACGAACCACGCGCTTGTGTATTACCATCTGGTGATATCCCCCCGCAGCCAGCATTACTGCAGCCAGAGAGAGCTTGATTACCAGTATTTTTCCATATACCGAGGCAAGTGTCAGGGCCAGGTTATTTTCAAGGGAGTAGAGCAGGAGGGGGCCCGTAATTGCAACCGTTCCAAGAATTGCTAGGACAACAATGGAGAATCTTGGAATGACAACTGACAGTATAGAAGTAGAGAGCTCGCCGCTTTCATCTTTCCTGAGTTTTGATAATACCACAAAATCCAGATAAAATACGCCTCCAATCCACAGTGATGCTGCCACGTTGTGAACAAAGTCAAATACCAGCGGGGACCACTGGCCAGTCGCAGCACCGTGGCTGATAAGACTGGTCGTGGCAAGTACCGCCAGTCCCAGTCCTAAAATTATCAGGATTGTTCTCCTTGGGACAGTTTTTTGGGACTTTCTCTCTTCAAAGTATGCAAGTAACACAATTGCCAAAAGCGCTACAGACAGGATTATTCTTACAGTCCACATCTGGCCAAACTTGGTAGCTATTGCATCAAGTATACTGGCATTGATCGAGTATGCTTCAACTGAGATCATTGCAATGTCAGAGCCCACCACGGTGGCCGCACCCACAAGCATCAGTTTTGTCATTTTTTTGTCTATTGCAAGTTTTGTTTTGCCAAAGGCATCAGATAGCCAGGAAATTCGGGATACCGGTTTCCATATCCAGAGCGCAGAAAATGCCCCACCAACTACTATTACCTGTCCCAGTAGCGTTGGGAATCTTGCCACAGCTTCAGGTGCAGATATGATGTCAGAGAGATTTGGTGACGCGGAGGTTGCATTTGTTGTTATTGGCACAGGCTGCCCTACGGCAAAGACAAACCCATCTTTTGTCACATGGCCGTCTGTTTGATCAAGCATCTTTACATTTACAGTGTATACACCGTTTGGAAGACTTGGCAGGCTGACACTTAGGGTTGTTTGATCACTGCCGACGTAGTGATAATCTTTGTTGTCCACTTCCTTTCCGTTTGAATCAAAAACCTGGATCTTGCTGTAATGAACATCGACTGGATCGTTCAGATACACATTCACAGAACTTGGCGGAGTTGAAAGCGATTCCCCGTTCTGTGGATCACTTTTCTGTACAAATGCATGAGCGTAGGATTTTGGAATTTCAGGTACTACGACCAGAGCAGGCAGGATTACAAGAACTAGCAGAAATACTAGTGATTTTTTGTTCATGGTAACTATCATTGGCTATGCTTGCTGCGATTTATTGCAAAGACAGCAATTGTTATTCCTGCCACTCCAACTCCTATCCCTATGCCTGAAACGATAAACAGTGCATCAGTTGTGTTTTTCAGATCCTGGTATGATTTTTGGGCTTCAAGAACCACGTTGGCAGTTTGATTGGTAGATGCTTTTACGTCGTTAATGTCGCGTGAGATCTGGTTGATTATCTCGTTTACTTTGGGCCCGACCGTGTCAGATCCTCCGCTGGTGGCAACCCCCTGGACTGAACTTTGCGGGAACAGATACTTGTCTTTTGCCTCCACCTCATCCAATGGAAATGACGCGTCTACTGCCTGACCTCCCACCGTACCCTTAATCAGTACAAAGTAGGACCCAAGGTTTGACGGGATGAATGTATAGCCGTATTCGCCAGGGGTGTCATCGCTTGGAATGAAACTTGCGGCTTTGGTCACTCCACCATATTTTAGGGAAACGTCGGCATTATCCAGTGCCGTGTCTGCCAGCGGCTGAGTATTATTTCCAGTCCCCTGGCTGACAAATATCTGGATGGCATTAGTGTCTCCCAATAACGGGGGCTCTGTTGCAAGTGCAACCTTTATTGTAACGTCTCCAAAGTTTTTTACAACGTGAGCCGATGCAGGCCTTAGTTCGTGCGGCAAAACAACAAGTGCCATCAAGACAACCAAGATCAGTGCTATTTTGATATTCATTGCAAGCACCTTTCAATTTTGTTTTCATTTAGTACAAGTAGCATTTTCCAAGTTTACCTTCAATTGCTAGTTTCTCTCGTTTTCATATAAAACAATCGGTACATCCGTCAAACCTGTTTTATACATTCAACATTTTGTTGATGATACAGATGGTTTCATGTTCGTAGAATGTACCATTTGATTTAAATTTTGACAAGACAGATAGTAATTGTGTTCAGACCGCAGACATTGTTTGAGACAAAGTCTTCGCTGCTGAGCATCATAATATTCTCGCTTGTCGCAGCCCTGTCAATACCTGTCATAATACCCCACATATTCCAGCAGTACGAGTTATTCCATATTTTACTACACATTAGCGGAATAGGTTTTGCTTCGTTTCTTACAGTGGTTGCTGCTGCAGCATATCGCAGGATCAAGACTCGCAGGATGCTTTTTACCACCATTGCATTTGGCACTTTTATCTTGTCTGAGACATTTTCATTAATTGATGCGGCATGGCAGTCAAAGTATTACTTTTGGACTTTTTCGTCTGCAGAGATAGGCCATCTCATCATGTTTTTCACCTTGCTAATGTTTGCGCTAAGTGTCTTTAGGAGAGACTAGGCATGAATAGAGCCGTGCAGATAATCAATGTTATTGAAAAAAATCCCGGAATCAAGTTCCGAGAGATGATGCGAGAGACAGGAATGAAAAATGGCGTGCTGGGATATTATGCATCCAAGCTTGAAAGAGAAGGGGCGGTAAAGATAGAGCGCAGCCCAGGCCAGACAAGATTCTATCCCCCGGGCATATCAGATGACGACATGCTTCTCATAAAGAATCTGAGGCAGGAGACTCCAAGACAGATACTTGCAGCCCTTTTCCAGCAGGATGCAATGTCGTTTGGCGAGATTGTTGAAAAAACAAGAAAATCCCCAGCCACAGTCTCCTTCTACCTGTCCCAAGTGACAAAAGACAACATAGTTGATAGCAAGTTTGTCAATTTTAAGAAAAAATACTTTGTCAGGTACACGGCAAAGCTGCAAAACATAATTGACAGGTACCATCCAAGCCTCATCGAGAGCTCGGCAGATAGCCTTGCAGATACTTTTTCATCACTTTAATGCAGTACTTCATGGACTGTACAAATTGCATTTTTGAGAACAGTGTCGAGAGTTTATTTAGAGTCTGGCCAGTGCATAAAACGAGAGATACATTGTGAAAACAATCTATTTTTTGTCCATCATAGTGTTTGCATCTGCACTTTTTGCTCTCAAAGCTTATGGAGACGGGCTTGCAAGCGAGACCCTACCGCCATCACTGATTGGAACTACAAATGTTACGCTCACTATTGGTTCCATTCCGTTTTTAATTGACAACAACCATGCAGGAACCCAGCTGAATCTGGTCCTGATGGATGCCGACACGCAAAAGCCAATCCCCGATGCAACGCTTGCAATATCTGCATTCAAGGGACAAGATGCAGTGTTTGGCCACATATTCAAAAGCGACAGCGGAAATTTCATCCTGAATTTCTACCCGCAGCAGACAGGAAACACGACGTTTGACGAGAAGGGAGGAGTCCTCTCAGGTCTTTTTGGGCAGGACAGCGGAAACTATGACGTAAAGGGCCAAGTCTTTAACACGGGCGGACTGTACCGGTTCAAGATCGAAGTCATCACTATGGGAGCATATGACAACCAGGTGAGCAAGTCATACAGTGCCGGCATATCAATTCCAGAGTACGACAATCTGACAATCAGCGACCCAAACTATGGGACCCACCAGATTCAGATAATAGGATACTATGACCGACTACACGACATAAAATATGACCAGGCCACAAAGTCTGTCAACTTTACAATGCCTTTTGACTGGTCTGACCAGAACATAGGGCAGCTTACCGTAGTGCACCAAGAGATAAGGATACCGAGGGCGCTTGGGGACTTTGTTGTGACAAAGTATGATGCCTATGTCAACAACATCAAGATACCTGACAAGCTGATATCAATAGATGATTATTCCATGGATGCATACAGGATTGTGCACCTGATTTTATACAAGTCGGACGTGCAAAACCTCCAGTCAGAGCAAAAGGACCCGGGGCAGTACATGACATTTTCCCTGAAGCCAAGCAGCGACAATGCATTTCCGGTTATACAGTTCACAAGAAATGCCCAGTACAAGATAGCGCTGAGCTGGGATCCACCGGTGATTCTGCCTGGCGCCACCACGCAGTTTAGCTTTAGGATAATGGACCCGTATACGGCAAACAAGACAGTCGGCTCCATCCAGTATGACTTTTCGGTGCTGGAGGGAAAAAACGGAGTGATATTCCACCAGCTTGGCAAGACTGCCAGTTCGGATGACGACGACGCCATCAGCGTTCCTTTTCCGTCAAACTACACTGGCGCCATCACCATAGCGTTTGAAAATCTAAACGGAAGCAGCTTTGCATCCACAGAGTTTCCCGCAACAGTGAGCAGCCAGAGCACAGGAAATCCAAGTGCGGTGCCAGAGTTTCCGCTTGCCTCGCTTGCAATACTTGCAGCAGTGTTTGGATTTGTCATATTTTTTACAAAGGCAATGAACACGTTGAAGATATGATAGAACTATCCCTTCATGCCATAGCCCACCAGAACAGAATAGCACCCAAGGCCACAGTCCTCACAGATCGGTTTCATCGACTTGGCCTCTGCACTGCCAATGCAGCATGGCATCTTTTCCCTTCCCAGGTGGTCTACTGATAGGATGGCCCATGTCGGGCAGTCAACAGGTGTTGTCCCCTTGCCACCCCAGTTTCTCTTCATAAGTTCAAGCTGGCTGTCGGGGTTTATGACATAGTCAGGATATGTCTTTCTCATTGAGATTATCTCGTCAACGACTCGCGTCCTCTCCTCCCCAAACGGCAGCCACAGGGGATCGTTTTTCATAAACGGCGTATGGAACTGGAACCCGATCTTGTTAGAGTATTCTGACCAGTCCTCGATGACATTTTTTACAGTCTTGTAGTTTAGCGCGTTTATTGTCATTGTTATCCAAATGTCCTTGTATGCAAGCTTGCCGTTTTTTGCAACATAGTCAGTGACGTTCTTTCTTGTCTTGTCCCAGGCGCCGCTTCCACGAATCTTGTCATGAATCTCCTTTGTGCCGTCTATTGATATCCAGTAAAAGTACAGGTCATCGTAGCGCTTTAGCGGAAGCGTCCCGTTTGACACTATGCAGATTCTTTTTGGAAATTCCTTTATGAACAGTTCGATGACGTCCGGCCTCATCGTGGGCTCCCCCCCTACAAGAGTGATTATGAAGACATGGTTTTTCTTGAATTTCTCGTCTATTACTTTTTTCCACTGCTCCACAGTGAGCTCCTCGTTTTCTTTCCTGTTGAGCCACCAGTAGCAGTGCTCGCAGTGCAGGTTGCACACGTTGATTATATCCGCAGAGCCGTATATCGGGCTGCGCTTGTTAAATAGCCGATATGCCGCAAACTTGGAAAATATGTGCATGTAATACGGGGTCTCACGCATTATTTGCACAAAGCCCCTGCCCATTATTTCCATGATCAGTTGGGCACACTGCTGCCTTAAAAGACATTCTTATTTGCAGCGCGGCAAATCTTTCGATGGCAAATCTCTTCAGGGTCCTGTCGCCCATCTCAGTTGGCACACACTAGTGTTGTGGTGCACCGGATCTTTTCCAGTCTGCGAATGTTTGCAATTATGGTTCCGCTAATCTCCTCAATCTTTGCAGACTGGATCTTGACTAGCACGTCATAGTTCCCAAATACGCCTGTGACTTCCTTGACGCCCTGAATTGGCTTTATTTTTTCTATGATTAAACTTTCTGACCCCATCTCGCAAGT
>JAGWFW010000003.1:13661-15024 GCA_028867735.1 Nitrososphaerota archaeon | reverse complement strand
TTGACGCTTGTTGTTATGTCCTGGTTTGACGCAAATACTGGAGTCTGTACCGCTGGAGATGCAGCCATGCTCATCTTGTTGTAGAGCGGAACTGGCTGTGGCATGATAAATCCAGAGAGGTCTACCGATTTTACTCCGGTTATTTTCTGGCCAAGAGGTGTCAGTGCCTTTTGTGCCCTTGACTGTGCATCCTGGATGGCATTGGCAAGCAGGCTGTTTTGTATGCTTTGCTGCTTTGCCGGAGAGAGCGAGTACGATACGCTGTCTACTCTGTTTGCCCCCGCCCCGACTGCCGTGTCAAGTATCTTTCCTGCAAGTCCAAGCTTGGTTGTCTTAATGAGCAGTGTGTTTGAAACATGGTATCCAACAAATTCGCTTTTGTATTCGTTGTATGGAGGGTACGGACCGGTGTTGTTGTAGACTGGCTGGATGGTAAAGTCTGTTGTGCTGATCTCGGCATTTGTGATGCCAAGGCTCTGTATTGCGGCTGCTGTTGCATTCATTGCCTGCGCATTTTGGTTCATTGCATCTTGTGCAGTCGTTGCCTGCGTGTCAACTCCCAGCTGAATGTTGACAAGGTCCGGCAGGACTGATGCCATGGCGGTTCCAGTCACAGATATTGTGTTTTGTGGCTGCTGGTAATAGTCCGGAACCTGTTGTGCATATGCCTTGTCACCAGAAGACTGCATCCCGGCAAATACTGCTGTCGATACAATTGCAATTGCGGCAATTGCTGCCAGAACTGTTTTTGTTTTATTTGTCATTAGCATCATAATAAATGCCAGAGCTTATAGCCTTTGATTAAATTTCATTTTAACATAATTTTATGCAAAAAAATCATGTAAAATTGATATGTCGCTGAAATTTTTTGCTTTTTTGATCAACACAGAAAAAATCTATCTTGTTGTCTGTCGTGGTTTTTTGTTTTTTGCTCGCCTTGCAAGTTTTATTCCAAAAAATACTGCGCAGAAAAAGGCGCATCCTCCAAGCAGTGCAATAAATATCGTTACAGGCTCGCCGGAAAACATCGACGGTTCAGGCTGCGGTACAGGAGCTGCAAGAGGGGCAGCCTTGAGCATTGCATGCATCGATGCCTGCGGTGCGGTTGCAGTCGCTGGTACATACGGCACCTGTTGTTCGGACTGGCTTTTTTCTGCAAGATAAATTCCAGAGGCTCCCACAACAAATGATGCAATTCCTGCCATGTAATGTCGCAGTTTCATAAGCACGGTCTCTTTTTTTGATGAGGCGCCCTTCCCGGATGTTCCCTCTGGCGGTATTATTACAAGAGCTGTCTTGACCGGCGCATAATATTTCATCTGCTTGTTTTTCTGGCTCATCTCAACTTTTTCCACCTTTATCA
>JAGWFW010000003.1:0-13561 GCA_028867735.1 Nitrososphaerota archaeon | reverse complement strand
AAGAGCTGTCTTGACCGGCGCATAATATTTCATCTGCTTGTTTTTCTGGCTCATCTCAACTTTTTCCACCTTTATCAGCCCAACCCCCAAAAGCCTGTTTATGTGCCAGTTGACAAGCGGCAGCGATATCTCAAGCGCCTTTGCAAGCTCGTTTGAGCTTGTCACTCCCTGCGAGATCTTTCCAAATATTGCCCGTCCCGTATCATTTGCCAGCTCCTCGCCAATTATCTTGATTCTCTCGTCTTCGGTGCTTATTACCTCGATGTATTCTTCCGGCTGCACGGAGAGATCCGGTTCCTTGTCTTTTTCAGACATTATACTTGACTCTCTGCTCCCTTTAAAATGCCTTGACGAGATTCTGTCATCATCAGGCTCTCTATTGGCGCAACACCATGACCCACATCTCTGGCATGTGCTTCAAGGACAACAAGCCCGTCTTCCTCATTCATTTTTGACATGTATTGGATAGAGCAGCACATCATAGCAGTCTGTCGGCGGTTTTATCAGAATCCACAAGCCCTTGTTTTCGTCAAGTTTGAAAGTCAAAGCTGTCTCCATAGACAAAATACAGAAGATTTCGCCCATATTCAGATAGGCAATGGCATACCAGAGAAACCGAATAGACTGGTATGACGCAAGAAACCGGAAATATCACGGCAGAAACCTCGTCATGCTGGGTTTTGCAGCGATCTTACTGGCGTCACTTGGAATATCGGCAAATGAAGTGCTTGCAATGGGGCAGGCGCCGTCAACATGCAACAACAGGTACGACGGCACCATCACGTACATGAAGATAACAGTAGGACACAGGACGTATTATCCAATAGATGATCCCGGGTTGTCCTTTGAATTGAAAAATAACAGATCCTACACGGTAGAGTTTACCATACACACAGCAAACCAGAGCTCCCAGAACAGCACCTCTGGCGGGACCACATGGTATGATACAGACTCGCCAGGTTATCAGATAGGCACGTGCGTGAGCGGCGCAGCTCCGGGCCAAGACATTACCGTGGTTTACACTCAAAGCCATCCAGCCAATCTGGCACCAGAGGCAACCCAAAACGTCACATGGAATACCCTGATGCCAGGTGAGATAACATATGGTGTAAAATGGGCAAGTCCATAGTCAGTGTTGCCAAAATCTCTTTTTCTCAATTTTTTTCAAATATGGTTATTTTGCCATCCTTTGTGTGAAAGCAAGCAAAATGATTACACCAAATGACAGGATTGGAACTGACAGGGAGAATTCTGGGACGGGGTATAATTCCGGATTGCAAATTTTGTTCATAGTTGTAATGCAAAATACCTGCTATTTACCTGACGCCCTGCCTCCTTCAAAGTTATTCAGATTTTTGTCACAAGCGCTGTATGATTGGGCATAAATTTTGTTGCTTAAAGATTCGAATAATGTAGTCTTGATAATGTCTTAGAATCTAGAAGATTCTTACACGGAATTTAAGTATTACAAGCAGATAGAAAAAGACAGTGTTGTCGGTGGAGTTCTCAGATGATACCATATGGACAGTATGGTCAAAGGGAGAGATCTTTGCTGGTAATGATCCAGTTTTTTGGAGAAAGGATGCATGTGGCGCATGGATATTCCGTAGTCACTACAAAAGAATCGACTCTGAATACGGATGGGTAATTGATCACATCAAGCCATTATCTGAAGGAGGAACCAATAATATCTCGAATCTACGACCTGCACATTGGGAAAATACCTCGAGAAAATCAGATGGCAGCATGGAATGCAGTGTTACATCCAATGGTATTTTCAATGACAAACCAATAGAGCATGAGATCATAGAACCACCGAGTTTGAATATTTTTTACTAGACTGATGTGACAGTAAGAAACGCGCAGAATAGCGACGATCCAATTCAGACCATGACGATGTCAGTAGTAATCTAATGATTTTCAAAGTATTGATTTTGTTTTTTCAGAAATCTCAAATGCGGTCGATGGTTTATTGCATATTCACAACTTGAACAGATTATCAGCCTTGGCATAAAATAGATGAATATACGCACCTTGTCTCTTACAATATTGACAAGACTGGCTTGACCAAGATCATCATTATAGAATTTAAGCAGTTCACGCAATGTCCTCAGTTCTGAGGATATCATGCCCACGTGGTCTTTGTTTTTAAATAGATGATGGTCTTGCCAGCCTTCATTTTGCTAAATATGCTATGCCTTTCTCATCTGTTATGAGCACATATCGCATGTCATCACTTATCGTAAGGATCTCGTCTGCCATTTGTTTAGTTGACAGACGAATACTCTAGTATAGTACCAGTGTTTGTGTCAATTTTTACAAGTTTGTTTTGTATGTTGATTAACCCGAGTGAGACAGTGACATTCCAGACATTTCCATCCAAAGTTACGTCTTTGACGACAACGTCAGAGTGATACTGCTCAAAGAACTTTGTGGCTATCCTAGCCGCCTTTGTCGAATCTAGCAACAACTGCATATGAATATAACTATGATGTGTGATAAAAGATCATTGCGAAATTGTACTAGTGAATTTTTACAGAATGTCATACACTGCATGACTTGTTGCTCGCTAGTACATACATGCCAAATATTTACAACTCACATTATACCGCCAGCGTAGTATTTTTCTTGACAATTTGCTCTTTTTTCAGCAATATATCCAATAGAATCTCTTCCAGTATCTGTTGCTGCAACTTGAGTTTTTTGTATATGGTTTCCTTATTTTGGTTCAAGCAAGATTTCGATTATAGTATGCCTTTTCTAATTTATCTTGATTTGCGTAGAAATTACTAGAAAAATATACTAGTAAAGACAAAATCTGACTCAAAAATTATTTGCCCATGGCATAAATTCACACAGATTTAATTCTCAAGAGCATTGAGAAATGACGAAATTGTCTTTATGTTTGAATATTCGTCAAGCTCTTTTCGTACTGCATTTATCAATTTTGAGCGAGTATCTTCTTCCAAATCTGAAAGAGATGCATTCAGATATTCTGGATGCTTGTTGCAGTCCATGATTTTACAATTGTATTTGTCCATCAGCAAGTCGGATACCTTCTTGTGAATACCGTCACCTGCAGCAAGTAGAGCGCTCTCGACTGCTACAGCAACCAAGGCCTCACGTGCTTGACTAAGCGAAGAATTTCCCTGATAGAATAGTACATTTGCTCGCAATTTTGATCGATATATAATTATTTTAAATTTATTTAAATTACCATGGAAGATTCTTCTATCTGTTGGTTACATAATTAGGTCTTATTCTATTGTTCAAAGATGAAGATTTCCTGACTCGTCCATTGCATAAGATTTGCTTGGAATGCAAAGTACCAGAGCCACAACAAGTATGGATGATATTACAATTATACTATCGCCAGATGGAAATTTCTTTTGCATAACTAAATACGCATATTCCCATTGGTTTCTCACAGTATGTAATGGAACGATGTTGCATTAATGGAGTGTGCAATAATTTTACATGAAAATATTCTATTAGTTTTTTCATGAAAAATTTCCAATCATAAAATTAGATCAGAGTAAACGCTTTTCAGAGGTACTTTCACTCATAGAGGCTCATCCATTGCATTTCTTGCCTATTCATTATTCTTTTCAATGACAATTCATGATTTCATTGTTTTATCTACACATAAGGTTCACCTTTCTTACTTTGCAGGCAAGCCGACTGTAAGATATCAGACTCGTACGACAAGCCGCAATACCTGCGCGAGATCCTAGAAGATGTGTTTGGCAAGTCCTACCTTGACATAGTTCGGTCCATTGAGAAATTTCTCCGAGAGTTCAGATACAACAAGTCAATAGAGCAATTCATAGAAAAGATAAACGCATAAGATAAAGCTACTTGTCTGCCATGCTCCACTTGTCTTCCTTGTCCATCTTCAGTATTCTCTCAATCGGTATGTCACTGTGATCTTTCCCGAGATGTGTCGTGTATTCAAGTAGGCTTGAAAACTTTTTCTTGCAGATTGGGCAGTCTTTATCAAATCCTGTCATGAATGATATAAAATTGGAAAATTTTCTATTTTAAGGTATTCCAGTTTTTCAGCTTACATCTTCCCAAATTCGTCTTCGTCTGAATATGCACGCTCTGCATGCTCTTCTATATCCAGTCCAGCTTCTTCCACTTTTGGGGAGACGCGTATTGGGATTAGCGCCTGGAGCACTTTTAAGATCACCCATGTGCCTCCAAAGCCCATCAACACTGCAATACCCACACCTATTGCCTGAGCTTCAAGCTGGTGCAAGTTTCCAAACAGCAGACCGTTGACACCAGCATGGTTTACCAGCGAGCTTGCAAACACACCCACAAGTAAAGAGCCCAGTATGCCGGCAACACCGTGCACTGAACCAATATCCAGCGCGTCGTCAATCTTCCATCGCGACTTGAAGAGCGGCACTGTGAGCGATGATGCCACTCCACATACGATGCCTATAACAAATGCATATTCAACTCCGACGTATCCTGACGCCGGGGTAATTCCTGCAAGACCTGCAACTGCGCCGTTGATTGCTGCAATCACACTTGATTTCTTTGTCCTTACCCAGTATATTACCACCCAGATCAGTGCAGAGACAGCTGACGCAATCTGTGTATTGATTATTGCAAGGCCTGATGTGCCTCCTGCAGCATATGCGCTTCCTGCGTTGAATCCAAACCAGCCAAGCCAGAGAAGTGAAGAGCCAAGCACAGCAAGGGGTATGCTGTGCGGCACCATTATGCCAGGTCCAAAGTTCAATCTTTTGCCAAGTACAAGTGCTGCTGCCATACCGCCAACCCCGGTGGTGGTATGAATTATTATTCCTCCTGCAAAATCAACTACGCCCAGGCTGTGCAGCCATCCGTTTCCCCATATCCAGTGAACCATAGGATAGTAGATCAGGCCACTCCAGGCTACGATAAATAAAATGTACGCGCTAAACTTCATGCGTTCTGCCACGGCGCCGGTAAGAATCAGCGGGGTAATCACTGCAAACATCATCTGAAACATTGCAAAGAGAACTCCCGGAATCATCGGGGCATATTTTACAGAGTCGTGCTGAGGAACCCCTTTTAGAAACGCCCAGTCTAGATTTCCTGTAATTCCTGCACCGGTATCCGGACCAAATGCCAAGCTAAACCCAAACGTGAACCACATTACGCTCAACAGGGCAAGGCCAAAGAAGACCTGCATGAAAACGGACACTACATTTTTTCTTCGCAGTAAACCGGCCTCAAACATTCCAAGGGCTGGCGTCATGAGCAGAACCAAGCAGGAAGCTATCATGACCCATGCAGAGTCTCCAGTGTCTATTGGCAAGATGAGATTAACTCATTTTACCATTATTAATGAATTTCCTATAAAACCACAGGCTAGTTCGTTTAAAGCCTAGTCCTATGGCATCATGTCGCAGCGATCTTGTTTTCAAACTTGCCTTCCATGACAATTTCTCCAAGATGCTTTCGGTCACTTGGAATCTTGTACTCCTGAAGCTCGGCAAGACTTTTTTCTTTGGTGCCTTTTTTCCAATTACCACCATCGCTGCCGCCTCGCATGCACCCGGCGCCTCCTAATCTTTTTTCAAAAAACAGCATCATGATAAAAATATAAAATTGGCCAGACCAAATTTTTCGCTCATGATTTTTATCTGTTGCGGACAAGATTTTAAAATTATAAAATCTTATCATAATAATGAAAGCTCGCTCAGGCAAAAAAACTTCAGTACTGGATAAAATGCATGATCACTTTATGCACATTGCCCCAAGATACAGGGAACTGAGGACTACTGATTTGGGCCCGCTCTTGTTTATCACAAACAAGATGAGGGACCTGCAAAGCATACGTGCGGCAGACATTGGATGCGGTACGGGCAGATACAGCATCAAGTTTGTCGAGCATCTTGGAGAAAAGTGCCACCTCTTCTGTGTTGACAACAACATGGCCATGCTGCGCCACCTAAGGGAGCACTTTGCAAGGTACAACATATCAAATTTCACCACGATACGCAGCGACTCTCACAGGATACCCCTCCAGACAGACTCTCTTGACTGTGTCACTTCCTTTAACGCAATACACCATTTTTCCCTGCAAAACTTTCTCAGGGAATCGTCAAGGATACTAAAGAACAACGGAAAGCTGTTCGTATACACGCGGCTGCAGGACCAGAACGCCAAAACCATATGGGGAATGCACTTTCCGTCGTTTACCAAAAAGGAGAACAGGTTATACGAACTTGACGAGCTAAAGGCGGCGTTTGAAAAAGATCCAAACCTCAACATAAACGCAGTAAAGTTGTTTGAGCACCACAGGGTATACCCGCTTGAGAAACTTGTAGAGCAGGCAAAGAACCACCACTATTCCACGTTTAGATTCTACAGAAAACACGAGTTCAGGGAAGCGCTACACAAGTTTGTGCAGAACATACTGAACCACTACGACGATCTTGACAAGATATCATGGAAGGATCAAAACACACTGCTTGTTGTTGAAAACGTCCAGTGAGTCTATTTTGCTTTCAGCCTTGAGATTGTTGCCGCAATATTTTTCTGGACTTTCTTGTCATACATGCCAGGCATGATGCTGTCATGGTGCAGTTTCTTTGCAGGCAAAGCGTCAGCTATTGCCTTTTTTGAGCTGCTGCCAAGAACCATGTCATATCACATGCAGCTTCAATCATCGTAATGAGCATATTTCCTGTCAAGCTTGTAAATGATGGTGTTTTCCGTCATGTCAAACCTTACTGTACACCCAAGTTCCTTGAATGCAGACTCGTAAAAGGACTTGAAGTGCTTGGACCACTTTATTCCCATGTCATGTCTCATGATGAACTTGAGCTCGTTCTTGTCCTCAAGTTGTGTAAAGCTAAATCCGGCAGCCTTGGACCTTCCGCGCAGTACTGATATCCACTCCCATACGTCATACTTGCCTTTCATCGTATACAACATGTCACGTGATACCATCTTCCCCTTTTCCTCTGCAATGTTTTGTATCACCTTGTCGTCAAGATTGTCAAACCACGACATGAGAAGAGATTTTGGGACTGGCACCCAACCGGATTTCGACGCAACAAGGTCCCAGTCTACTGCATGTGCCAGTAGCTGGTTTACCAAAGCGTTTAGCGTAATTCTTTCAAACGTGGCGTGCGACTTTATCTTGTCAAGCACGCTCTTGTCTATCCTAAATGTAACAGTCTTGTTCTTCTCGTGTGAGAATTCCTCGTCCATGATATGCAGTTTTGCATGGTGCGTACTGATTAATATTGCGTAACAGGGTTCGCGCGCACTTTATTGCAATAAAGCCGGGATTTCATGCAGTCTAGTTTCTGACTCCCATCTGTACAACACTGTGGTGCTCCAGATAGCTTTTGAGTGCGTCAGAGAATTGTTTTGAGCAGATCTTTTTTATCAGCGGGCCGTGGTCTGTTCCCTTTTTTGTTATGACAAGCAGTACGTTTCTTGAGATTGGAAGGGAGATAAATTTCAGGGCGCTTCGCTCGGTGACAATATAGTCTACTGTTCCAAGATCCTCGTCGAAATCAGACTGCATCGAGTGCTGCAGTCTTATCCCCATGCAGAGCATCTCAAGTTTTTCAGGACTGATATGCAGATTTTTTGATGCGTGTTCCACCAGCCGTCCCTGCGCGTTTATCACGCCGACGTATTCAAGATCATATTTTAGCAGTGAGTTGATTTGGTGTTCCAGATCTTTTTCTCCCATGGTACCATAATAGCATCCTTATGCTAAAAGGCCCACGCAATATCATGCACTTGATTGCAATTACAAAAAAACCAGAATCACTCTACGTGATGTTGTACTACCAGATTGTCATAAAACCTGACTGATTTTATGTTGACAAACTCTAGCATTCCGTATCTTGAGAGTTCCCTTCCAAAGCCGCTCTGCTTTACCCCCCCAAACGGTATCCTAGGGTCAGATGCGACAACATTGTTTACAGCTATGATTCCCGACTCGACCATCCGTGAGAGCTTGTCGGCCTTGTCAAGATCCTGCGTCCAGATGCTTCCCCCAAGCCCATACTGCGACTCGTTTGCAAGTCTTATAGCCTCCATCTCGTCCTGCACAATTGTTACAGGAGCTACTGGTCCAAATGCCTCCTCCTGTGCTATGCGCATCTTTGGAGTTACGCCGCCAAGTATTGTCGGGCTGTAAAAGTATCCCTTGGAGCCAAGCCTTTTTCCTCCGGTAAGTACCTGTGCTCCCTTGTCCACCGCGTCCTTTACGAGCTCTTCAATCTTTTCAAGTCCTGCTGGGTTTACTAACGGCCCCATGTCTGTATCAGCAGATGTCGGGTCTCCCACCCGCAGCTTTTCTGCCTTTTGAACAAACTTTTCTATAAATTCTTGCGCCAGATTTTTTGCCACAAAGAATCTCTTTGACGCGATGCAGCTCTGCCCGCAGTTGATAAAACGCCCCTTTACTGCGCCTGCGGATGCTTTTTCTGCATCGGCGTCAGAGCACACGATGAAAGGATCGCTTCCGCCAAGTTCCAGGACGCATTTTTTCACCTTGGATGTTGCGCGCTGGGCCACCTTGGAGCCTGCAACATTGCTGCCGGTAAACGTTACAGCATTTACTGAATCAACGAGCTGTTCTGCCATGACCGAGTCTGCAATTGCAGTCTGGAAGACCCCTTCAGGCAGTCCTGCTTTTAGAAACATGTTTTCTATCTCTATTCCGCATTGCATTGTCGCGCTTGCAGGCTTGAGTACCACGGTGTTTCCTGACATCAGAGACGGCGCAGCAAACCTCAGGGCCTGCCAGTACGGAAAGTTCCACGGCATTATGCTTCCGATTACACCTATCGGCTCAAATGCAATAAAGCTCTTTCTCGCATCTGTGTTGATTGATTCATCGTGTAGAAAGGTCGAGCCGTTGTCCGCATAAAACTCCATCACCCATGCGCACTTTTCAACTTCGGATACAGATTCCTTGATTGCTTTTCCCATCTCTTTTGTGGCAACAAGTGCAAGTTGCTGCTTGTTCTTGCGCAGTACGTCTGCAAACATGTTGAGAAAGTCTGATCTTTTCTTAATGTCTGCCTTCCAGTCAGAAAAAGTCTTTTTTGCCTTTTCTATTTTTTTGCCAAGCTCTTCTTTTGTTACCACGTCATATTTTGCAAGTACCTCCTCTGTTGCGGGATTAATTGTTGTGATTGTCATACTGTATCAAGACTTTACCTAGTATATAATCTTCCAACTTGTCGTGCAAGTGAATAATTTGCAATTTCGGACACCGTTCAATCTCAGGTCTATTTCAAGCTGAGTGTTCAATTTCGAAGCTTTTAATATTTTGATCAAGAAACTAGATCAGATGCAGTCCATTTCCACGCGTGAAAAACAGAGCCTGCAGTATGAAACGGTACTCATATTTCAGGGGGGAGGCTCGCTTGGTGCCTACGAGTGCGGAGTGTACAAGGCACTAGAAAGACACGGCATAGAGTTTGACATCATAGGAGGAACATCAATCGGTGCAGTAAACGCATCAGTGATAGTCGGAAGCAAAAGCGACGAGCCTGCAAAGGCACTGGAAGAATTCTGGCTTGACCTGTCAGAAGGCGTCACACCTCCCGGATTGTCTGACGAAATAAGGCCATACTTTGCATCAATGTACTCTGCAGCCTTTGGAAACCCCAAGATATTCTTTCCAAAGTGGTTTGTCCCAAGTGCAGACTATTTTATGCCATACTTCTGGCAGTACCTGTATGACATAACGCCACTCAAAAACACGCTAAACCAGTATGTAGATTTTCAAAAAATTCACGACTCGCAAAAGCCGCGGCTGATAGTGACGTCAACTGACATTCAAAATTCCAGACCGTCGGTTTTTGACAGCAAGTATGACAAGATAGAGGCAGATCACGTGCTTGCAAGCGCGGGCTATCCGTTTTATGGAATATCCTGGACTCAAAAGAACGGCAAGTATCTCTGGGACGGAACTCTGCTGAGCAACACGCCACTACGCGAGGTGATAAACGCGTCCCCAAAGCATGACAAAAAAGTCTACACAGTAGACCTGTTCCCAAAGGACCAACACGAGATTCCAAACAACATTCTAGAGGTCTGGCACAGGGCAAGGGACATCATGTTTACTGACAAGTCGGAACACAATGTTCGCATGTCAAAAACAATCACGCGATACCTGAAACTGATACGTGAGATGCACGAGATTCTCACCTCTTCCTCACTTGACGAAAAGGCAAGATCAAGGCTTGGACATCTTGAGAAAGAGTACAACATGCTTGCCTCAGATCGCGGAGGGATAATAAACCAGATAGTCAGGGTACAGCGACACGAACATACACACTATCTCTTTGAGGATGCAGATTTTTCCCTTGCCACAATAAGGGAACTGATAGACAGGGGCGAGATGGATGCAAAAGAGGCACTTGCCAAAAACGGCTAACGGTGTCGATCTTCAGACCAAAGACAGCTCACACGGCGTCAAACGATTATGACGGAAAAGACTTATCATGTATGTTTTGTCCGTAAATACAGTTGCAAACCAAGTTTGCAGAAGTGTGGGGACACAAGATAAGGTATCTGGAGGATGGCAGGTCAGACAAGACGATCATTCTCATACACGGACTGGGCGGCTCTGCAGAAAGATGGCTCAAGATAATCCCCAGACTGAGCGCAAAATACAGAGTAGTTGCCCCCGACATGATAGGTTTTGGGTACAGCGACAAACCATCGGAAGACTATACGATAGATTTCCTTGCCAGGTTTCTTTCCGCTTTCATTAACAACATGGGTCTCAAGTCGGCAATACTTGTAGGCACATCCCTTGGAGGACAGGTTGCAGCCCATTGCGCAAGCACAAATGATGCCATAGAAAAAATAGTGCTTGTTGCGCCTTCTGGCGCCATGAAATCATCCACGCCTGTGATCGATGCATACATTATGGCCGCACTGTATCCAAACCATGTAAGCGCAAGAGAGGCGTTTGCCATGATGTCAAGATCTGGAACAGTGGACGATTTTACGGTAAATGACTTTGTAAAAAGAATGACCACGCCAAATGCCAAGCTTGCGTTCATCTCGTCAGTCCTTGGAATCAAAAACTCCAGGATAGAAGAGAGCCTTGAAAGGATAATGGTTCCCACCCTCATAGTCTGGGGAAGGCAGGACAGGATGATACCGATAGATCACGCCGACAAGTTTGTGTCCTCCATCAAAGACTGCATGTTTTTAGAGCTGGACGACTGCGGTCACCTGCCACATGTGGAAATGCCAGATCTTTTTTCAGATTACGTGCTAGAATTTCTAGGCTCTAGGCTCGTGCTGGCAGAATAGCAATAAGGTTAAATACCTTTTACTGGTTACTATTACCAATGACTGGTAATAACAACCAATACGATCCTACTGAGATGTTCCGTGAATGGATACAGAGAAGCGGAAAGGCGCAGATGGACTTTATGAAGACTTTTGGCGACATGATGAGCAAAAGCAACCAACCAAATCCACTTGACATGCTAAAAGAGATATCAAACAAGACTGTCAAGGCCCAGTCCGATTTTGTCCAGAACATGACAGGTATGCAGCCAGGCGGAATGTACAACTTGTTCAATCCGTCACAATTTCTACCCTCATTGTTATCGTGGGGCACCTTCAAGACATCAGTTGGAAGTAACGGTCGCATTTCCATACCCGAGGCAGAGCGGGAAGCGCTCGGGGTAAAAGAAGACGACTTGGTCCAGGTAATAGTGATTCCGGTCGAAAGAAAACGACAGAAAGAGGAGGTGAAAGAATGAGTAAGGCAACAGAGACAAAAGAGATCTTTTCAGTATGCAAGCAAAACGTCAGCAGGTACTTTGACGAGACGGAGAAAAACGTAGCACAGTACTTGCAGGCAGTAACCAACCTGCAGCAGGAATATGCGACGGCATGCAAGAACACAATCGAGAATGCAATCTCAATGCAGCAGGAATACGCATCAAGGACTGGCCTGTCCACAAATGTTCCATCAGCATACCTCAAAGCGGTAAATGATGCAACAGAGGAGATAGTAAAGACAAGCTCGGTTCAGAGCAAGGCAGTACTTGCAGCAATCGATGCAACAAGACAGAACGTAAAGACATTCAACGACAATACACGAGCATTTTCAGACATGAACGCAAACATACTGCAATCGTGGTTCTCAGCATGGATACCAGCAAGAAACTAGTGGTCCCTGAAATTCTTTTTTTATTTTTCCGATCTTTCTTTTATCCACTGGCCAAGCTCAGGCAAGACTTTCTTTTGGGAAAACGAGCTTGCTATCATTCCGACGTGCCCTGTGGCGTAGATTCGCAGCATCTTGTCTTCTGTGGACACTGCATAGTGTATAGGCATGCTGCATTCTGGCGACACCAAGTGATCCCCTACTGCCACCTGGGTAAAGACTGGCATCGATATCTTCTTTAGGTCGACTCGTCTTCCTGCCACATTCATTTGGTTTCTTATCAAGAGGTTGTCCTGGTATACGTTTTTTATCCATTCACGGAACAGCTCACCCGGGATTGGAGGAGTATCGCTTAGCCACTTTTCCACGCGGATAAAGTTTTCAACATACTCCTTGTTGTGTATGTTTTTGAAGAACTGGACATACTTTTCAAGTCCCTGCTCAAACGGCTTGAGGATGGAAAAAACATAATACATGAACTCGGGAGGCACGTTTCCAATGACATCTGCCATCATGTCGGCATCCATGTGCTTTGCAAGGTTTGCCACAACCGTACTGTCCTTGCTTCCGTCTATTACTGGCGCCGTAAGAACCAAGTTTCTTACCTTTTCCGGATGCAATGCTGTGTAGACCGTAGCAAGTGTTCCTCCCGTGCAGTATCCCTGCAGCGATACATTGTCAACGGATGACTCGTGCAGGATGAAATCGATGCAGTTGTCCATGTAACTGTTAACGTAATCATCAAAGCCAAGATACCTGTCCATCTGGGTTGGCGTCCCCCAGTCTATCATGTAGACGTCAAGGCCCTGCTCCAGCATGTTTCGAACCCAGCTTTTCTGCGGGTGTATGTCAAGTATGTGATACCGGTTTATCAGTGCGTATGTTATCAGTATGGGCGTCCTTACCTGTTTTTTTGCATCAGAACTAAAGTGCAGCAGCCTCATCTTCCCCTCAGAATAGACCACGTCGTACGGGGTCATCTCAAGGCTTATCTCGTCTGGCGCCGCAACAAGTTTGGGAGCCTCCAGCATGTTCTTGTTAATCTGCAGAAACTCCTCCACTATCCTCGGGTCTATCCTGAGCTCACTTTCCATTCCCATTTTCTCCAATACTGGCTATTTTTTCAAGTTTGGCAACTCTTTTTCGCAACAAGTGTAATTCTTTGTACAGCTCGTCAATCTCCTTCTTTGTAGGCATGTTTGCAGACTCGAGCATAAGCGACATTATGTTGTTCCAGTGCTTTGCAAGATCAAGCTCGCTTGAGACCATCTTCCCAAAGTTTTCTGCAAACTCGGGAGAGTCAAAGAGTCGCGTAAAATAATTTTCAAAAATGTCTATCCATATGCGCTTTGTTGAATCAATGTGTTCCGTATCGGTTGGAATTTC
>JAGWFW010000039.1 GCA_028867735.1 Nitrososphaerota archaeon | reverse complement strand
GAGAGCAAAAAGATCTTATTTCTTTGACTTGTTCACAAATGCAGTCATTCTTTCGGTTCTGTCTGGATGTGTAAAGCACAGTCCCCATGTGTAAAGCTCTAGTGCAAGTCCAGTGTCAATGTCAGAATTTCTGCCCTTGTTTATTGCAACCTTTGACATTCTCACTGCCATGGCAGAGTTCTGCGCAATCATCTTGGCAGTGTTTGTAGTCTCTTCCATCAGTTTTGAAAGCTCTACAACCTTGTTTACCAGGCCCATCTCTTTTGCCTCGTCTGATTTTACCATTCTTCCTGTATAGATCAAGTCCTTTGCCTGTGATATTCCGATTATTCTCTGCAGCCTTTGCGTGCCTCCCCATCCCGGGCAGACACCTATTGTTACTTCTGGCTGGCCCATCCTTGCAGTATCTGCAGCTATTCTGATATCGCATGCAAGTGCAAGCTCGCATCCTCCGCCAAGCGCAAATCCGTTGACTGCCGCAATTGTCGGCCTGCTGCAGTTCTCTACTGTATATGTAAGCAGGTGGCCAACCTTTGCGTAGGCTTCTGCCTCTATCGGTGTGATTGTTGACATGTAGGCAATGTCGGCTCCTGCGGAAAATGCCTTGTCTCCTTCGCCTGTAATAACTACAACTTTAACAGAATCGTCAGTTTCTATTTCCTTGAATGTTTTGATGATGTCGTTTGCAACATCTATGTTCATGGCGTTGAGCTTGTCTGGCCTGTTTATCTTTACAGTGCAGATTCCATCTGACTTTGAAACATTAACGAGTGACATGTCAAAACTCCAAACTATGAGGAAATTAAACCTTGTCTGTTTTGTGCTTTCCCCACTGGTACAGTGCAGCGCCTGCAGCTACCCAGTTTCTAATGTCATCGTACACTGGAACGTTGTGCTTTTCGATTAGCGCAGATACTTTTTGCGTGTATGGACCGCCGTTTCCTCCTACAAGCAATGGCTTTTTCCCTTGCTTTGAAAACTCGCCAAGATAGTCAATGATTGTCTCTTCCAGCGGGTCGTCTTGGAAGACAAACCATGGCATAACGATATCGATGTTTGGATCGTCCATGAACTTTTGTATTGCATACCTGTAATCGTCTGCATTGGCACCGCCTGTGACATCAGCAGGGTTGCCGTTTCCAATTACGTATGTTGGAGGATAGTGTGCCTTCATCTCTGCAAGCGTAGACTCGGTGACCTTGCCAAGTTCTAGCTTGAACTTTTCGAACTGATCTATTGCTCCAATCATTGGGCCTGCGCCGTTGCTTACAAGTCCGACTCGTGGACCGCCAGCATGTGGTTGCCAAGCAAGTGCTTTGACCACTGATGCAAGTTCCTGATAGCTGTCTACCGAGATTATTCCAGCTTGTCTGAACGCATCCATGATTATTGCGTTAGAGCCTCCAAGCGAACCCGTGTGGGATGCTGCCTGCTTTGCTCCAAGAGTCGTTCTTCCGCTCTTCCATATTACGACTGGCTTTTTCTTCTCCTTCATCACGCGTTTTGCGGTCTCGATGAACTTGCGTCCATCGCCAAATCCTTCAACATAGAGTGCAATGACCTTGGTTTGAGGATCATTTGCTAGATACCATATCATGTCTGCTTCGTCTACATCAGACCTGTTGCCATAGCTTACCATCTTGGAAAGGCCAAAGGAATCTGCAGTCTCAAGGAAGCTGATTCCCATTGTTCCGCTCTGAGACAGTAATGCTACCGGACCTTGTTTTGCGCGAACCATTCTTGCCTGACCTTGGAATGCGCAATCAAGTCTGTTTGCTGCATTGAACATGCCGATGCAGTTTGGACCGATGATTCTAATCTTGTGTTGTTCTGAGAGTCTCTTGATCTCTGCTTCGTATCCTGCTCTTTCTCCACCAAGCTCTTTTCCTCCGCCTGAAACTATTACGACATTGTGGATTCCCTTCTTTGCACATGTTTCAAGAACAGGCGGGGTGATAGAGAGGTCTACACATACTACGACCAGATCAATTGGATCTTGTATTGCCTCAAGGCTTGGATAGCATTTGATTCCAAGAATCTCTTCTGATTTTGGATTTATTGGATATACCTTGCCTTTGTAATCGTGCTTTGCGATGCTGTCAAGGACAGAGTTTCCAACCTTGCCTGGTGTTGCAGAAGCGCCAACCAGTGCCACTGACTGGGGAGTGAAGAATGTCTCCATGAACTCTATGTTGGGCTGGGCCTTTGAGATTGCGTCCTTTTTGACTTCTTTTCTGAGAATTATCTTTGCATCTACTACATAGTATGATTTTGGATAGACTACGATTGGGTTAAAGTCAACGCTGTCAAAGTATGTCGCGTTGTCTACTCCTATCTTTCCTATCTGTACAAGTGCCTTTGCAAGCATGTTCAAATCAACTGGCTTGCTTCCTCTGTATCCTTGAAGTATCTTGGCGCCCTTGAGCTCTGTAAGCATTGACTTTGCATCATCTACAGTGATTGGAAGCATCCTGAATGCAACATCTTTGAATATTTCTGTGAGCACTCCTCCCAGTCCTACCATTATGACAGGACCAAACTGCGGATCGTTTTGCAATCCGACAATAAGCTCGACTCCTTGAGGGACCATTTTTTCAAGAAGTATTCCTTTGAGGTGCACTCCCTTCTTCCTGGATAACCTTGAATACATGTCGGTAAACGCTTTCTTTACTTCCTTTTCGTTTTGCAGTCCGACTTTGACTCCTCCAACATCTGTCTTGTGGAGGATTTGTGGGGATACCACTTTCATGACTAGAGGGAATCCTAGTTTCTTTGCTGTCTTTGCTGCCTCTTTTGCATTGTTTACAAGGGCATATCCGGGAACCTTGATTCCGTATTTTTTCAAAACTGCTTTTGAGAGATCCTCGGTAATTACCTTGTGATCAGTTGCTATTGTTTCTTCGAAAACTTTTGTAACGGGGTTCAAAGCAAGCACTCCGTTTTCTTGTCTGCAGAATATCTCATATTCTGTATTCTAGTTTGATATATCATGACGAGATCCGAGTCTTGATGTCATTATATTAAACTTTTGTCAAAGATTGAATTCGGACTTGAAGTTTCGATAAAATGTTTTCATGTTGTTCTGTACAACACCCAAGTTTTTGGGCATGTCCTCTATTATCTCTTGAACTCTGATGTGTGGTGAGGATCTTAGCTCCTCCTTGGATTTCTCAAGCCATAGCCTTATTGTGGGCTCGTCCACTTCTAGGTGAAATTGTACCCCGATTGCGCTTCCAATCTTTATTGCCTGATTTTGATAATCTTTCGAGTGCGCAAGCCTTACTGCTCCCTCTGGAAGGTCAAACGTGTCTCCGTGCCAATGAAAGACTGTGGCAGGATTTTGCATTCCTTGAAAAAGCTTTGATTTTGATGTGTTGTCAAATTCTACATCGTGGTAGAACCCTATCTCTTTTTTCTTGCCCGGGTACACTCTGGCCCCAAATGCCTTTGCAACAAGCTGTGATCCAAGGCATATTCCGAGTACCGGGATGTTATTTTTTACAGCATCCTGTATAAGCACTAGCTCGTCCCTCAGGTAGGGCAGGTTGTCATTTGCACTCTCGGGGGCTCCTAGTATGATCAGGACTTGAGGGTTTACTGACGGGATCTTTTCTTTTTTGGCAAGAACAGTTGTGATGCTTAGACCGTCTTGCTCAAGCAAATTGCCCAGAGCCGCAACCCCTTCATTTTTTGTATTCTGTATAACTAGAACGTCTGACACAAGTACATTTTTGAAAATTGCTTAATATGTTTAATCACAAATGAAGTCATGGATCTTGACGAGTCGGAAATAGACGAGGTTCATGAGTTTATCAAGTCTCTTAATTCAAGAAAGGATAGCATTGTAGTTGTAGAGGGAAAACGGGACAAGGAAGCACTTGAAAAACTTGGTTTTACTGGAAATATTTGCCAGTTTCACAGCTTTCAAGGTCTGATGAAATTTGTAGATTGTGCCATGGAGTACAAGAACCTGATCGTATTGCTTGATTCTGACAGGAAAGGAGCATATCTTACAAAAAGGATAATCTCGCAACTGGGCCATCGCATGTCGGTCGATCTCTCGTTTAGACGCAAGTTGACCACGATAACAAAAGGTAAGGCACGGCATATTGAGGATCTATTCTCATATTGTGGAACAAGCTGATGGCCTGACAATAAGCACTTATATCTGTCCCCTTGGAAAGTAAAACGATCAAAAATTAAGAGGTTTATGAATTGCCATATAGTGGAATTGTCAAGTATCACGTTAAGCTCAGCTTTGACGTCGATGGACTCGTTGAAAAAGCCGACATAATAGGCGCAATCTTCGGCCAAACAGAAGGACTGCTTGGACCAGAGATGAACCTAAATGAACTTCAGAAAGTCTCGAAAGTAGGAAGAATCGAGGTCAACACTACGAGCACGACTAATCAAACAAAAGGAGATGCCCTGATTCCTATGAGTACTGATATCAATACTGCCGCACTTATTGCAGCTGCAATAGAAAGTATCGACAAAGTTGGTCCATTCCAGGCCCACTTTAAGCTAGAAGCAATAGAAGATGTCCGTTCTGCAAAAAAGAAAGAGATTGTTGACAGGGCAAAACAGATTGTCCAGAAATGGTCTACAAAAACAATCAGTGAAGGAGAGGAGATGCTAAAAGATGTACAAGACGTTACATCATCTGGCAAGCTTACTACATTTGGAAGAGAGAAACTTGCATGCGGTTCTGGCGTCTTCGAGTCACCGTGGGTAATTCTAGTTGAGGGAAGAGCAGATGTCATTAATCTACTCCGAGCGGGATTTGATAATGCACTTGCAATAGAGGGTGCAAGAATTGACGAATCAATCACGTCACTTTGCGAATCAAAGCAAAAAGTTGTGGCATTTCTTGACGGAGACAGAGCAGGAGGCTTTATACTAAAAGAATTAAAATCACTTGTAAACGTCGATGTGGTCCATCGTGCACCAGAAGGCGTTGAAGTGGAAGAGCTCACTCCTCAACAGATTGCTGATATTCTCAAGGAAACAGCAGAGGAGATGAAAAAAGAAACCGCCAAGCCAAAGCTCCAGAATCCGAAAGATGAACCGATTGCAAATGTTGCAAAAAAAGTGTTCCCAGACCTGAACGAATCTCTAGAAGCAATAGCACTAGACGAGGGACTCAACAGTGTCTTCAAGGTTCCTGTAAGCGAGGTAGTGTCAAAACTTTCACCGGGATCGGGAATAAAATATCTCATACTGGACGGCATCATAACCCAGAGGCTTATTGATTCTGCCAAACAAGCAGGAATAGAGTGTGTCATAGGACACAGGATGGCCAATCTCAAGTCAACTGATGGCATGACACTGAAAACATTTACAGAGCTTGGTATTGCATAAAACCAATGCCGGAACTCAAACTACAACACATTCTAACACTTGCAGAACTTTTTGCCAAAGGTGCTCGCTACAACTTTATCCCAATTACGACCTCGTCTCTTGGAAAAAGCATACGCAAATCACAGCAGGCTGCGTCAAAACACCTTGTAGAACTAGAGTCTGACGGCTACATCGAAAGACTGAGGTCTGGCACTCAGGTATCTGTCAGGATAACAACAAAGGGGCATGCAGAAATGTTGAAGATTTTTTCAGTTTTGAAATCAAGTCTTGAGACCTCGCCGTCATATGTCGAGTTTAAGGGAATAATAATTTCAGGAATGGGGGAGGGAGCGTATTACATGTCCATGAAAGGATACACAAAACAATTCAAGTCAAAGCTTGGATATGTTCCATTTCCTGGAACGCTTAATGTAAAACTAAGGGACAAGGAGTTCATCGAGGCAAAACGACTGCTTGACGCACATCCTGCAATAATGATCAACGGATTCTCAGACGGAAAGCGCACGTATGGCTGGGTGAAATGCTATCCTGCACGAGTCAATGACAATGTGGATGCAGCACTCATTGTACTTGAAAGAACACACCATGATGATTCGGTAATAGAGCTAATCTCAAAGGAAAACATAAAAAAATCAACAAAACTTTCGACAGGCTCTCAGATAACAATTCGTGTAAATGTAAAACCTAAACCCTCAGAATGATTCAAAGACCGTAAATGGACTTGCCGTAATCGCTCTCTATCTTTGAACTTTTGATGTCAGGTATTGGGGACTGGAGTCTTGCAATCGATACCTCCACTCCGATCTTCTTGCATCCATCTATGATGAATTTCTCTTGGTGTATCTGGTCGTAACCTAGGGCAACTATGTTGGGCCTCACACGAGCAACAGTCTTGAATATGTCCCCCTCGTGGCCAACCATTGCATGGTCCACCATTGACAGTGACTTTACAAGGTCTCGTCGAAGGTCCATGTTGTGTAGAGGTATGCGGTTTTTCATCTTTTGCGCGGTACTGTCTGTTGCAACCACTACGACCAGTACATTGCCAAGTGCCTTGGCGCCTTTCAATGTATGTATGTGTCCCGGATGTATAATATCAAAGACTCCACCTGCAAGAACTATTCTTATGGCCCCTCTTCCAATCTCGGTGAGCATTTTTCTGTCTTTTTCAATGAAACCATTTGATACAAGAGAATCTAACCTGTTGAGTACATAGTCAGGACTTACAGACAACTTTTTTCTGACAATTTCTACCGTATCTTCCCCGGAAAGCGTGGCAACATAACATGCGGAAATTAACTCCTTGTCAAGTGCATCCAAGCGTATCACAAGAGCTGAAGCATTACCACTTGATTAATCTATGTCCAAGGGTCTATCCCCTTGGAGAGGCGAAGCGCATCCATGAGCCCCTCTGCATATCCTATACTTAGCACGGCAAGCTCTTCTTTTCCCTCACTTTGGAATTTTTCGGCATCATCTATGTACAACTGTGCGTTTTCTATTACGGGCTGCATCTCCTTGTCATCCTTGAACATTTTGATCACCTCTTTCAGCGCCCTTCTTGCCTTTGGGACATACTTTGCAAGCATCTGGTCTGATATTTTTTGAATCTTTGAATTGTCAAAAGGCACATCAAGGCATTTTGCAAATACCTTTAGCGCATCAGTCTCTGTGAAATGCATTCTTCCAGGTATTATCACTGTATGTGGTGGCTTGCCAAAGTCTAATTTGGCAAGACTTGAAATCTTTCCAGCAACTATGCTCTGGCTTTTAGAGCCGATTCTTGATGCAACTATGGCAAAAGTAGACTCGTCTATCACGTTTCTTCTCTGTCCCTGCTCTGCGGACAAGAGACTTGCAACTGCATCTTTTGGATCTAAGAAGAACCTTGCATCACTGTTGTATTCTAGAATTAGCATGCTATGCGCTCCTTTGACAAGATTTTCGTAAACGGTATAGTATACGGTATTCCATGACTGTTGTTCTCTCATTATAGTAACAGGCTTGCCCATCTTGTAATACTGCAAACCACACTCGCCTACAAGGGAGGGAATTGCAGATGCGGCATGCACCGTTCTAGTCTTTATCTTTTCAAGTTCGGCTCTTGTCCGCAATTCAATATGGGTAGTGGCAATGTATGGGTCGCCATATGCAAGCAAGACGGCTGTCTTTTTTTTGGCCTCTGAGAGAATTGCCTTGCCATCTTCTACCAGCCATCGCGGAGCCGCTCTGAATCTGTTTTTGACTAGTTTTTTTATCTTGGCCTGGTCGCTTTTTGGTATGGGGCTTGTAAAGTTTTCAAAAAAAACCACGTCGGCTTTTTTTAAAATCTTCAATGTACTTGGACTCATTCCGTCTATTCCAGAGATGCCAAGTCCGATAAACCATAACATGGCGTCAGTCTGGCTGTTGTATATTTTGATGTTCGTTTTATGACGTACCGGATATCTTCTGGCCGTCGTGCAATCTCTTTAGGTGCTGCAGCATTTTCTTGAAGACCTCTATGCTTCGCAGATATTCGTCTGTCGACACATGTTCATCAATTGTATGTGATGCGTGCGGGTCCCCCGGTCCATATGTTACAACAGGAATATTCAAAGAGTTTCCAATTATGTTCATGTCTCCTGTTCCAGTTTTTCTAATAAGTTGCGGTCTGGCCTTTTCCACATCCAAGATTCCAAGCGTAAGGGCCCTGACCAGCGGAGAACTATGCGGTGCCTCAAACGGTTCTGTTTCGTCAAGTACGGAATAAAATGCGTTTACTCCCTGTTTCTTGGCCACTTCTTGCACTATGGTAGCAATTTTTTCTCCAACCATCTTGCAGTTCATGTCCACTGGAATCCTAATGTCTATTATTGCATCACATTCTACTGCAGTTACGTTGTGACTGGTTCCTCCCTTTATCTCAGTGAGGGCTGCAGTTAGCATCATGCTCTTTGGTTTGTTTTCTTGGTTTCCCTCAAGCGCCTCTTTGATTGCTTTGGTAAAGACATATGACTCTTCAATTGCATTTTTTGCAAGCCATGGGGCGCTGGCATGTGCGCTGTCTCCTACATTTACCTTGAGATTTATGGCAATTCTTCCTTTGTATGCTATTGTGATGTTTCTGATGCTGCTTGGCTCTCCAAAGATTGCATAATCAATGTCCGGCTTTTGCTTGACAAGGCTCTTGATACCTGTTGCATTGCCCTCCTCGTCCACAACTGCGGCAAAGACAACCGTGCCGTTGTTGTTTTGAAATGAGGCAGCTGCAAGAAGCATTGCCATCAGTGGGGCCTTTGCATCAGAAGCTCCTCTTCCGTAGATGTACCCGTTTTCATTTCTTACTTTTATCTTGCCTGGGACTGTATCCATGTGTCCGCAAAGAAGTGTCTTCGGCGACCCTGATCCCTTTGTTGCTATGAGGTTGCCTACTTCGTCAATGCGTATGTTCTCAAATCCAAGATCATCGCACTTGTCTGCCAAAAATTCAGCCAGTGGCTTTTCAGAAAGCGAAGGAGTATAGAGCCTTAGGGCCTTCTCTAGCATTTTTACTGAATATCTGGGTGTAACGGTAATTGAAGAGTCCAATTCTTATTTTCTCAACTGTCTGGCGTAATCTATCATCAAGGCTGGTATATCTACGCCAGTAACCCTTACGGTATTTTTGTATTCCGTTGTGTTATTAACCTCGTGAACAACCAGCCCGTTTTCTTTACTTTCCATGAGATCTATACCCACTATCTGGCCTTGCACTGCATCCTTTGCCTTTATGCAAATGTCTTCCATCTCTTTTGTTACTTTCAGCGGTTCCGCCTTGCCGCCTAGTGCCATGTTTGTCTTCCACTGTCCGTCGCCGGAATAGCGGTATATCGCAGCAACCACCGTGTCTCCTACCGTGATTGCCCTGATATCTCTGGGAGGCCTGTTGACAAACTCTTCTAGATAGTAAACTTGGTAGATTGGGTACATCTTTTCGCGCATCTCGATTATTCCTTCTGCAGAATCGCGATCTTTTAGTAGTGAGATCATCCTGCCCCAGCTTCCTACTGTGGGCTTGAGCACCATCGGATAGCCATTTTTATCCAGATATTCAAGCGCTGCTTCCTCTGAAAATGAAACTGCGCTAAATGGAGTTGGTACCCCGTTCCTTACAAGAAGCATGTGTGTGAACAGCTTGTTTCCAGCAAGTATGCTTGTATTTAGGCCATTGATGACGTTGAGTCCCTTGCCTTCAAGAGCTGCTGTCGAATGCAGGCTCCGGTAATAACTGACACATCTCTGTATAACAGTCCCGTATTCTTCCTCGCTTTTGTCTAAATTAATGGATAAACTCTTGCAATCGACCATCTTTGCATCGATGCCCTTCTTCTTTGCGGCATCAAACAGAGCTTTTTCTTCCCATCTGATGGTATCGTAGAGTATCGATAGGCCTGAGCTCACTGGCCCCAGTCCTCACCAACAGTTTGTGCTGGTTTCAACTCAAAGCCTGAGGATCCTTTTGCTATCTCAAAACTTGCGCCACAGTCTGGGCAAGTGACAATTTCGCCTTCCATGGAATCTTTTGGAGGGTTTATGTTCGCATCACATTCTAAGCATTTCATGTTTTACCTGTCTTTACCTTCATTTGGGTGTCATTAATTATCTTTCTTTCAAGCCTGTCATCGAGGGGTATCTCAAGCAAGTCGCCCATTCTTAGGTTCTTGAGGCCGGCAGCCACCTTCTTTGCATGGTCTTCGTCTTGATCAAGACCCAAAAGAGACATGAGATATGCAGCACCATTCTTTCCTGCAAGCTCGCCAAAAACAATCTTCCTCCTGTTGCCTACCACCTTTGGCTCGATTGGCTCATAGGCTGCTGGATTTCGAAGTATTGCTGCCAGGTGCGTTCCTGCCTTGTGCTTGTATGCCGTCGCACCAACAATCGGCTTGGAATCATACGGAACGATTCCTGTATACTGCTCAATCAATCTTGAAAGGTCCATGAGCATGTCTAGCCTGAAATTATTTGGAGATCTGTAAAGATAAGTAAGTGCTACTGCTGTCTCTGCCAAGGCCGGTATGCCTGTTCTTTCCCCTATACCGTCAATGGTTGTATGTATCTGGTTCGCTCCTGCATCACAGCCTGCAAGCGCATTGGCCAATGCAAGACCAATATCATTGTGGCAGTGTACATCAAGCGGAGTCTTGACGTTGTCGCGTACTGTTTTGACAAGATTGTACATGCCGATTGGCCTCATTATTCCGACTGTATCTGGTATGCTAATTCTGTCAACTCCTACCTTTGTTATCTCCTTGCAAACCTTGATGAGAAACTCTGGGTCAGCCCTACTGCCATCTTCTACTGTAAATCGCATCTTGAGGCCGTGGGATTTTGCATACTCGACTGTTTCTATCGCTCTTCTCAAAGCCTCCTCCCTTGTTATCCTGAGCTTGTCTTTCATGTGTATCTCGGAAATTCCAAGATATGTGGCCATCCACATGGCATCGCATTCTAGTGCAACATCTACGTCCTCTTTCAGTGCTCGTACATGTGCGACAATGTCTGCCTTGAGTCCCTGCTTGAGTATTGTTTTGGTGGCTTCCTTGTGGTCTGGCGATACTACTGGAGAAATCTCAATCTGATCTACACCAAAATAGTCAAGCATCCATGCAATCTGGATTCTCTGTTTGTTGGAAAATGTAACACCGGGATGTTGTTCTCCTTCTCTTAGAGTGCTATCAAGTATGTGGATCTTCTTTGGTTTTTGTCCCATCTCATTATGCTTGTATGCGTAATAGTTAGCGTCATCCATTGCTTATTTAGTAGAAAATTTTGCGAATATAAACATATTTGTGCATGTTTCGTCTGTTTTTATTGCTTTTGTAACGATTTTCGCTAACAATTGAAGACTGGAGACGAACTTCGTTTTATGACACTGTTCTCAGTATTATGACCGTATTTGTGTCAAAAACGCCAGGTACTTTGCGCAGTGCATCTATGCATGCATTAATTTCTGTGATGTTTGGCGCGCGGATGACTGTCGCAATGTCATATTGTCCAGTTATTTCGTAAACCGTGTGTACTCCTTGAAGCTTTGATAGCCTTGCAGAAACTTTTGAGGTATCTGTAGAGGAATCGACTGATATCAGAATTATTGCACTAGTTGAGTTGCTGTCGCCTGTCTCTATTGTAAACTTCTTTATTGTGCCTCCATCAGTGAGGTTTTTTACTCTTCTTCTCACCGCAGACTCGGATAGGCCGAGTTTTTCTCCAATCTCTACAAAAGACTGCCTAGAGTCCTTCTTTAGCATCTCGATTATTGTCTCGTCGGTCTTGTCCCTAGACATTTCTCCTCTGTTCCTCCTTTGTTAGTATTAGATCTAGAGTTTCTAAAGTTTTGTTTATGTCAGACTCGGAAATCACAAGCGGGGGCAGCAATCTCAGTATGTTTTTTCCAGAATAGAGAAGCAATAGGTTGTTTGCAATTCCGTCAAACAGGATGTCTTTTACTTCGAACTTTAGCTCAACTCCGATCATGAGTCCCTTGCCTCGTATCTCGCGAATTATTTTGTGTTTTTCCTTTAGCCTTTCAAGTCCTTCCCTGAAAATCTTTCCCATCTTTGCCGCATTGTCCACAAGACCATCCTCTGTTAGCGCTTGAATGGCGCCAATTCCCGCAGCGCATGAAAGCGGATTGCCTCCAAACGTGGATGACTGTTCTCCTTTTCCTATGCATGCAAGGATCTCGGGCTTGACAAGGGTTGCACCCATAGGAACGCCGCCTGCAATTCCCTTTGCAAGGCACATGATATCGGGAGCCGTATCCCAGTGCTGGCTTGCCCACATCTTACCAGTTCTTCCAAGCCCTGCCTGTATCTCATCAAATACAAGAACTGTTCCGTTCTCATTGCAAATTTTCCTTACCTCTTGCAGAAATCCATCCGGTGCAACATGTATTCCGCTTTCTCCCTGTATGGGTTCTAGTATGACAAGCGCGGTATCTGAATTAACTGCTGATTTTAGGGCCTCTATGTCGCCAAATGGTGTAAACGAAACGTTACTCAGGAGCGGTTCAAAGGCCTTGCGATATTTTGGATTGAATGTTAATGAAAGGGAACCAAACGATTTTCCATGATACGAGCCATTCATTGCAACCATTCCCTTTTTTCCAGTGAACTTGCGGGCAAACTTTATCGCAGCCTCTACTGCCTCTGTTCCGCTGTTGTTTAGATATACGTGTCCAAGACCTGGCGGTGAAATCTTGATTAATTTTTCAAGAAATTCCTCTCTTGTCTTGTTGTAAAGTGAACTGTGTACCGTGATTATCTTGTCGACCTGGTCTTTTATTGCCTTGACAACACGCGGGTTGCAGTGTCCCACAAGAGCTACCCCGTAGCCCCCCATGCAGTCAATGTACTCTTTTCCGCTTGTGTCCCAGACATGGGAACCAAGCCCTCGCTCTATTGTTACGGGAAATCTTTGGTATATGTTTCCCATGAATTGGTCTTCTGTCATTTTGAGATCACCGTGCAATTATCGTTAGATATTGCCTTTGATATTGGGTTTTCCTTCTGGCCGTTTGCTACAAGTGCCTGTTTTACTCCCATCTCGATTGCTTCTGTTGCCGCAAGTATTTTCTTTTCCATTCCGAACCCTATTTTGGGAAGTATTGCCTTTGCCTCCTCAAGAGATAGTTTTGTGACTAGTTTATCATCCATCAAAAGCCCGTCCACGTTGGTTAGGAAGAGTATCTTGTCTGACTGCATCTTGCCTGCAACATAAGCAGCAGCCCTGTCGCCGTCTACATTTAGAAAATCAAACTCTTCGCTTGTTGCAATTGGCGATATTACCGGTACGTATCCTTGGTCTAGGAGTACTTTGATGAGGCTGGTGTTGACCTCGTGTATCTTTCCTGTATATCCACCGTCAATTACCATTTTTCTTCCCTTCTCATTCATGACAATTAGCTTCTTTTTTCGCTCGGCCTGGATTATCTTGCCGTCAATGCCTGAAAGTCCTACTGCATTTATGCCGTTTTTCTGCAGCATTCCAACTATCATCTTGTTTATCTTGCCTGACATCACCATGGTAAAAATCTCTGCAGTCTCCTTGTCAGTGTATCTGCTCTTGATGCCACCCGGTGACACTATGAATTTTTGTTCTTTGCCCAGCGCTTCTGAAATTCTTGTCACTTCTTTTCCTCCTCCGTGGACTAGAATTACTTTTTCCTGCTCTGATACTTTTTTCAGATCTGATATGGTTGAGGGATGAAGACCATCTACGACGCTTCCTCCTATCTTGATTGTGATCATCTTTTCACACAGGAGTTAACGGAGAATATGCAAGGCCGTCCATCTCGTTGAATCCTGACATTACGTTTAGGTTTTGTATGGCCGAGCCTGCCACTCCCTTCATTAG
>JAGWFW010000038.1 GCA_028867735.1 Nitrososphaerota archaeon | reverse complement strand
ACTCATCTGCCAGAAGTTAACGTGGCAAAGATTCCAGATGGCGTAAGCTTTGAGGAAGCAGCAGCTGCTTCAATGACAATACTTACTGCATGGCACATGCTGGTAGGCAGGGCGAAAATTCGACCGGGACAGACAGTGCTTATCATGGGAGGAGGCTCTGGTGTGGGCAGCTTTGGAATTCAGATTGCAAAACTTTACAATTGTACTGTAATCTCAACCGCAAGCGGGGACAAGCTTGACAAGCTAAAGCAGCTTGGAGCAGACTTTGCAGTGGACCATAGAAAAGAGGACTGGAGCAAGCAGGTAAGAGAGATTGCAAAGCCAAATGGAGGAATCGATATCTCATTTGACCACATCGGGCAGACTCACTGGAATGCGCAACTTACATTGTTAAAGTATGGTGGAACTCTGGTTTCATGCGGGGCAACCACTGGATATGACGCAAAGACTGACCTGCGACACATATTCTTCAAGGGAACAAACATCCTGGGTTCTACACAAGGAACCAAGGCAGAACTAGAGCAGGGCCTGTACTGGATGGGCAAGAAGAAAATAAAGTCCATAATTGACTCTACATACAGCTTTGAAAATGCTGCAGAAGCACATACAAAGATGCTTACCGGGAAAGGACTCTTTGGCAAAATCTTAATGAAGCCCTAGTCCAATCAATTTTATGTCAAGACTCTTGCGTAGTCTTTTATTTGTACCAGGCAACAATCCCCGTTTCTTAGAAAAGGCAAAGGCTCTTTCTGCAGACATTATATGTTTTGATCTTGAAGACTCTGTGCCTCTTGAGGAAAAGAAATCTGCAAGAAACCTAATCAAGGGTGCATTGGAAAAGCGCTCTGACTATCAAGCTGAAATCTATGTCAGGACAAATTCCCCGGTGTCAGGACTAGTAGGCAGTGATCTCGCTGCAATTGTTCAAAAGGGAATAGATGGCATAGTGATTCCCAAAGTCAACAATGTGGGCGAACTGAAAAAAATAGAGAGGACACTGGCAGGCCTGGAAAAGAAGCGAAAATTAAAGCCAATAGAACTGATGGCCTCAATAGAGTCTGCCGAGGGGGTGGTAAACGCCTATCAGATTGCATCGTCTAGCAAACGCATATCGGCACTAGTATTTGGCGTCTTTGACCTGCTCAATGATCTGGGAGTAGAGTATACAAAAGAGGCGGAAGGCGCAAGGTATGCAAGGGCAAAGATCCCGATTGATGCAAAAGCTGCAGGAAAGTATGCCCTGGATGCAATATGGCAGGACCTAAACGATGAGACAGGCCTTGGGCAAGACTGTATTGCGGCAAAAAACCTGGGATACGCGGGAAAGACCATCATCCATCCAAACCAGGTTCAGACTGTGCACAGGATATTTCATCCGACAAATTCTGAGATAGAGTGGGCAAAAAAAGTAATCAGCGCATACGAGTCGGCAAAGCAGAAAAAAAAAGGCGCAACAAAGGTTGAGGACAAGATGATAGACGAAGTTCACTACAAGCGGGCAAGGGCGCTGCTTGCCTCTGCTGGCTCGGCATGACTGGATCCTCTATTCGATGAACATAAATCATGACTAATCCATAAGGTGATGTCGATTGATGTTCACTGGAATTATTGAAGGGTTGGGCAGGATAGAAAAATTTGACAAGAACACAAGGACTCGCAGCGAGGCAAGGATGAAAATAAGTCTTGGCAGGCTTGCAAAGGGGCTCAGGATAGGGGACAGCGTTGCGATAAACGGAGTGTGTCTTACTGCAATTAGTATCACAAAAGATACTGCCGAATTTGAAATGATTGGAGAAACAATGAAAAAAACCAACCTTGGGTCCTTGGAAAATGGCGACAGGGTAAACATTGAGCGAAGCCTCAAGGTGGGAGAAAGGCTGGAAGGACATTTTGTACTCGGACATGTTGACGGGTCGGGTACAATTTTAAAAATAAACAAGCAATCCAACCAGGTGCAGCTGTGGATAGAACTTTCAAAGGAACTTGCAAGATATGTCACTAAAAAAGGATCTATAACAGTTGATGGCATCAGCTTGACAGTGGTTGACAAAATAAAAACAAGGTTTTCAGTTTCTATAATTCCACATACGATGAAAGTGACAAACCTCGGACTGAAAAAAATTGGTGACAAAGTTAATATTGAAACCGACATTCTTGGCAAGTACATCCTGTCTGAAAACTAGATCTTTACCACTTTCGTGGTAATAACCAATTTTGTAGTAAGATTTATAATTATAATTTCAAGCTGATTACTCATGTCCTTGGAAGAAGCATTATCCTCCCTGCGAAGAGGAGATTTTGTCCTGCTTCATGACGGAAATACGAGGGAAAACGAGGTGGACATGGTTGTTGCTGCAGACTTTGTTACTCCGGAGCACATTGCCAGAATGCGGCAGGATGCAGGCGGACTGGTATGCCTTTCAATTAACCACGCCTTTGCAAAAGGTTTGGACCTAAGCTACATGCATGACATACTATCAAGCTCGCAAAGCGTTGATGCCGAGTCTAAAAAGATGATTATAGGAAAAGCACCATATGGTGACAGGCCGTCGTTTTCAATCTCGATTAATCACAAAAACACCTATACCGGAGTAACGGACAGGGACAGGGCATTGACAATGTCAGAAGTTGCCAAGCTGTACAAAAGTCAGGACAAAAACAAGAAGGAAATATTCAATTCAAGTTTTAAAACACCGGGGCATGTGCCAGTTCTTCTTGCATCCGAAGGACTATTATCACGCAGGCTGGGACATACTGAAATGTCGGTTTATCTTGCCACCCTGGCAGGCCTGTCTCCTGTAACTGTCATTTGTGAGATGCTAGATTCGGAAACATACGGTGCACTGTCCGCTGAAAAGGCGAAAAAATATGCCAAGCAAAATGCCATGCCATACTTTGACGGCAGCCAGCTTGTGGAATACGCAAAGGAGCATTGATCTTGAATATTGCAATTGTTGTATCGGAATTCAACGGTGAAGTAACCTCAAAAATGCTTGAAGTTGCACTCGACAAGGCAAGATCCCTTAAGATGAATGTAATTCATACCTGCAAGGTTCCAGGCGTCTTTGATATGCCGATTATAATCGATGTCCTGCTAAAAAAGAAAGAAGTGGATGCCGTGGTAACACTTGGCGCAGTAATAAAGGGGCAAACAAAGCATGACGAGCTAATTGCGGGCGTTGCTGCAAAGGCACTAGCCGAGCTATCACTAAAGTATCAAAAGCCAGTCTCCCTTGGGATAACAGGCCCGGGCATGAGTGACAGGCAGGCCCATCAGAGAATAAGGCCTGTTGCAGAAAGGGCAGTTGAGGCAGCGCAAAAAATACACGATGAACTAAGAAAGATTTGAGATGATCCAGCTTACTATAATAAAAATTACAGGATACGGGCCTTGGACCCTGACTCTGGGAAGCGACAGGGAGCACAGGCTTCAGATGCTCCAAGCATCACTGTACCGGGAGATTCAAAACCTATTTTCAGAAAAAAACTGCCTTGCCTTTCCCAACAGGTTTGACGAAATCTTTGTCATAACAAACGGGCTTGCAGTAAAGGATCACGTGGAAATTCAAGAAAAACTGGCCAAGTCATTTGATCTGGGCCTGTCCATGACAATAGGCCAGGGAAAAACTCCCTTTGAGGCAAACTCAAACGCGGACAACGCGCGAAGAATGAAGATTGCCCTTGACAAGGAACACAATATTTTCGGACAGCCGCTGCAAAACGGCGGGGACCTGGTACAGATAATACACATGGATGTGGACGGCTCGACATCGATCTCGGCCAAGAAATCGCCCTACGAGGTTTCGTCACTAATAGTCAGCCTGTATTCAGACATGTCAGAATTTTTTCTAAAGAAGAACTCACTTGCATTCTTTATGGGAGGAGATAATTTCATGATAATTAGCTCTCAAGTTGAGAAAGAAAGCATTGCCAAGTTTCTTGAGCTGATAAAAGGACAGCACGGAATATCACTCAACTGTGGAATAGGCACAGCACGGACTGGCCGAGATGCTGCAAAGATGGCAACCAAGTCGCTTGACAAGATACGGGAGCTGCGCGACTCCGGCAAAGACGAGCAGAGAATTCTTGAGCTTACATGTTAATACGAAATGTTAGTCTTCTTTATGGCAGGGAGCTGGACTATGTTGTCAGTACAAACGTAAGAATTTCCGGCAAACAGATCGGGCAGATAGGAAAAGACCTGGTGCCAAACAAGAAGGAGCAAGTACTTGACTGTGAGGGCCTTCTGATGATGCCAGGCCTTGTAAACTCTCATACCCACATTGGGGATTCTATAGGAAAAGATGTTGGAATCAATTCTGGCGTAGAGTCAAAGATTCATCCTGTAAGCGGGTTCAAACAAAGGATATTGAAAAACTCTGAAGCCTCTCATCTTGTGAATTTTGTCAGAAACTCCTGCATTTCCATGGTGCGCAAGGGGATAACCACCTTCATAGATTTCAGGGAGGGAGGGTTGGAGGGTGTTCACATACTAGAAAAAGCGTCATCTGGAATTCCGATAAGGCCGGTAATTCTAGGCAGAATAAATTACTATCAAGATTCGAAATTAATCAAGCAAAACGCCCCTCTGCCGGGATCACAAAAATCTGATCTTGCACGCCTGTTGAAAAGCTGCGACGGCCTTGGAATAAGCGGTCCAAACGAGTTTAGCGACTCTGCACTAGAACATTTTGCAGCACAAAAGACAATGCGCGCAATCCACGCTGCAGAGACAGAAGAGAGTAATAACATATCAAAAAGGACAACAAGAAAAACCGAGACCCAGAGGGCCCTGCTTGCAAAACCTGACCTGCTTGTGCACATGACATACGCATCAAAAAATGATCTGTTGCTTGCGGCCCGAAATGGCGCAAACATTGTAGTCTGCCCGCGCGCAAACGGGGCCCTCGCAGAGGGAATGCCTGATGTAAACCTGATGATAAAGGCAGGATGCAATGTAACTGTAGGAACCGATAACGTAATGGTAAACTCCCCTGACATGTTCAGGGAAATGGACTATCTATGGAAGGTCTCCATGGGCATGAATAAAATACGCATATCTCCAAAATCCGTGCTACAAATGGCAACGGTTAACGCCGCAAAAATATTTGGCGGCAAGATAGGGATAATTCAAAAAAATAGTCTTGCGGATTGTATCTTTGTGGAAAAACATTCTATTGATCTGGAACCGATGCACAATCCTCATGCAGCCATTGTGCATAGAGCGTCTGAGAACGTGATAAGGGCGGTTATGTTTGAGGGGGAGATGGTGCATGGCAAGATCTAGACCCTATGTGATACTCAGTGCAGCCATGAGCATTGATGGCAAGATAGCCACGCGCACAAAAAAATCACGACTTTCTTCCGATAGAGACCTCATGCGTGTGCACAAGCTCCGCGGTAAAGTGGATGCCATACTGGTTGGGAAAAATACTGTACACGCGGACAATCCCTCTCTTACTGTCAGACGCGTTAAAGGCAGAAACCCTGCCCGGATAATCCTGGATCCTCGAGCAACCGTCTCACTCAACTCCAAAGTTGTAAAGACATCCAATACGATTCCAACCATGCTGGTTGTATCGGAGATGGCACCGCCAAGGAAAATGCCGCTTTTTGCAAAAAGGGGGTTGCAAGTAATTAGATGCGGTAGGAACAGAATTGAACTGAGGAAGCTGCTGTCAATACTGGCAAAACAGGGAATCAAAAAAATACTTGTTGAAGGAGGAGGTACAACCAACTGGTATTTTCTGAAAGAAAAACTGGTTGACGAGATTCTTGTAACCGTGACTCCCTATATTGTGGGCGGAAAAGATGCTGTATCCCTAGTAGAAGGACATGGGTTTGGTAACATATCGTATTCCTTCAAGCTAAAACAGATCAAGAAGATGGGCAACGAAATAGTTCTGCGTTATGTACTTTAATGCTTTAGATCGCCGCGAAGCTGATCAATTTTTGCTTGCAGGGACTTTTTCAACTTGTCATTTTTTGTCAAGTTCACAAGCTTTCCGCATGTAGGACACTTGAAGGAAAGGTCCAATGCCTTTTCAAAAGTGAGTTTCTGGCAGTCCATGTTTCCACAATGATAGAAGTCTGCAGAGTTTTCATAGTCCAGTCTCTGCTGCAGCCTTTCGACAATTTTCTTCTTTTGATTTTCAATGAAATTATCCACCTCATCCTTTCTTGCCCGCCATCTGTACACAAACCAGCCCTTCTTTTCGTCCTTTACCCTTATTCCGGTTATCAGGGCTTTTCCAAAAAGATCGTAGAGCACTTTTCTTACAATGTTGATCCTGAGGCCTGTGGAACTTGCAATTTCCTCATCTGTTGCATCCTCTGTATTGAGCAGGGATCTTGCCACCTTGAGATACTCGTCGCCGCCAATCAGGGCAGCTATCTTTACAAAAGGATCTTCATGCTCTACATTCATTCAAAATCTCCCTTCCAATCTCCATATTTAATCAGTGGTTTAAACCTAGGGTTTTAAATAGAATAACTTTAAAAAAAGAAAAAAGTAAGCGTTTTAGCTCATTCGTGAGGGTTCTGGGACACTGTTTACCAGATTTGATTTACCCGCCTCAAGGCATGGTTATATTTTTCAGGATCCTTTGGTCTTTACTGGGCACAATGATTATCTCATCAGGAAAATGGTGAAAATCAAATTCTTTTCAATTTCTCCAAATATCATATTCAGACACGGGCTTTTCACATTATAAAATAATCATAAGATAGTTTGGGAGAACTAAATTTCTATTTTTTAGAAACCAGTAGAGAGTTTGAGATATCTTGGGCGTCAAGCAGCAATTGGGATGCTTCAGATGATGATATCTTCTTTCCCGTCTGTGCGTTTACTTCATTGACGAATGCGTTTAGTTGATTCGTTGCAGTTTTGTTGTCGTCTGAGTTTATAGAGGACAGAACGGCTGCAAGCTTCGAGTCCAAGCTGTTTGTCTGGCCGCCAGGTAGACTCATACCGTTAATGATGCTAGTAAGTTTTTGCGTTGCCTGTGCAGGTGTCAGTACTGTTATCCCGAAAGATTTTGTGGCGTTGTTTCCTGCATCATCCGTTGCAATGCAAGAGACTATATCCTGTCCAAATCCAAATTGTGAACCAGATGACGGAGTACACGATGCACTGCTTGGCTCATCATCGGTTGCATTTGCTTTTGGATAGCTTACTATGGCACCGTTGGGGCTTGTCGGAAATACAGTCATGTTGTCAGATACAACAAGAGTTGGTGGGGTTGTATCGTACTTGAAAGTAACTGTCGAACTGCCGCGATTTCCTGCCTTGTCAAGACAACTTCCTGAAAGCGAAATCAGGGGGCCGTCAGGACCTGCATAGTTTGCATTCGGATCGCAAGAAGCAATGCCGCTCAGGCTGTCCGTGCCGCTCCATTGTATTGTAACGGGATGATTGTACCAGCCGTTATGGTCAGGCAGTCTAGACAGAGTTCCAGTAGTAACAGGGGGAGTCTTGTCGATATTTATTCCAGAGACGGTATATGCTGCAGAGTTTCCTGCATAATCGGTAGCAGTTCCGGTGACTTGCTGATTGGCACCTTCTGTAGAAACTGTGGTATCTGGTGTTACGTTTGCAACGCCTGACATCGAATCAGATGCTGTGAAATGTACGATGACTGTAGTATTGTACCAACCATACGAGTTAGCCGGGACTGTAGGCCCTCCAGTAATTGTAGGAGGAGTTGCGTCATAGTTTATCAGTATGCTACCCGTTCCAATGTTTCCAAAATTGTCTGTACAATGTCCTGTCTCATTTGCTCCCTTTGCATCAGGTCCTGAATATATTGTGGGTGGATCGCAAGTGCTTATGCCATCTACTGGGTCGTTGCCAGTCCATGTGATGCTAAGGGTATGGTTGTACCAACCATTTGCGTTTGCAGTCATATTTACGGTGTCCGATACAGTAGGAATTGAAGTGTCTGTACATGGTCCTTGCATGGAAATGTCCCAACATGACGTGATTGTTTGGCCTATAGTGCCATCAGGATTCTGCAGGGTAAACGCTGTGGAGATTTTTCCATAATGGAAGCTGATGCTTTCAGATGGGATATCGCCTCCTGATGAGACAGCATATTTTGAGATCATCACATTGTTTAAGGTGATATGGTTATAGGTAAATTCATGACCGTCCACAGTCTTTGTTAGAAATAGTTCCACTGTTGGGAGGGATTTTCCTGTGACTAGATCATTGACAAGAGATGTAGATGATATGTCCATGGATTTTGTGATTTGCATGTCATCAAAAGTGGTCTTTCCTGATTCTTCTGTGCCGGCAGATACTACAGGACTATTTTCTTCTCCGAATTGTAGACCTGAGATCTCAATTTGATTTTCATGACCCCTTACGGTTGAATCTCCTGGAATGGAATCAATCTTGAGAAACAAGGCTCCTTGCGCATCATGTATTGTAAAACAAAGAGATGCTAGAAAAATGCCGGCAAACAGGTACTTGATCAAATTGCATCAACCGTTAGAGAAGGCAGAAATTGAAATTTGATCATCTCATTGTAAACTTGTCTAGTTAAAGTTATGATGCGGTATTTGTCGATAAATCATACTTGAAAGTGCCAAAAGGAGATAATGTTCCATCGGGATTAGCTATTGAAAATTCAAATTGAACGGATTGGAAGTTCAAGCTAATACTTTCAGTCGGTGCATCCCCGCCAGAGGAAACAGAATATGATGAAATTATGACATTTTTTAGAAGATAGTGTGCATAAGTTTGTAGTCCCTTTGAAGTAGTTTTGGCAAAGTAAATATCAACTTGAGGTATGACTTGCCCAGTAGTAGATTTACCAAATATTGCAGGAGATGTCTTATCCATTATTTTTGTGATTTGGATTGGACTAAAGGTTGTCTTTCCCGCGGTTGCGCCTGAACTAGCAGAAAGATCTACTGCGTGCTCAATTCCAAATTGGAAACTGTCTAACTCTATATCCCCAGCGTATCCCGTTAATGTAGTTTCTCCGTTTATGTCTGCAATTTTCATAAAGATTGGATCAGAGCCAGAAGTATCAGTTGCATAAGAGCTTGAAGTTCCCGCTACAACCAATCCCAGTGTTGCAGCAAGAATTATTGAATATTTTGCGATTCCTCTCATGACCATACCTGTACAAAATTACAGAATACTGTTCTATAAAAGTTGATCATTAAGATCTGACACCTTGTAAATCCTCTCCCCGGACACTGCACAACTATCGATGATCCAAGTTCAAGATTATCTTACAATAAAAGTTGAGATTATTCAGCGTATATCAACCGGTTTCGTGGTTTTATTCATTACTCTTTTTCCCTTTTTTGTAGGGATTATCTCGCGCTGTGCATTGGAGTGTTTTTTCTGAAACTGCTTTCCATCAAGTATCCTGTCAAGCAAGATGGCCAGTGCCGATATCTCGGAATGGGGCTGGTTTCCTATGGCTACATTATAGTCAGCAAAATCATATACTTCTCTTGGAACCTTTTCGGCTCCAACTACAACTAGTATTTTTTCTTCGTTTCTCAGACTGGCCTCTACAGAACTGATGTTTTCCCCGTACATTGTAAGATGAACAATCTTGTACGAATCAGATTTTTTTGATCTGAGAGCTTTCTTCCACTCTTCTATTATCTCCACTTGAAAGTCGCTTCCCCACATCTTGTTTACCTTGGAAATGGTATCTTTGATCTCCGGATTGGCATCATACATCAGTATCTTTGATGCACCAAACGCTCTTGATACTAGTGCAACATGGGTAGTTACCCTGTCATCCCTTACAAGCCTCTGGCCTATTCGTAGAACTTCAATCTTCATAGTTGATTTCTATTTTTTGTTTTATTGTATTTTTCTCGTTCAATACGGGTTGATTTTCAAGAATGTGGTAGGTCAGATCTTTCAGGGATGGGATATTCTGCCCGGTTACCGCTGATACTGCAAGCCATTTTTTATTTTCCTTCAGACCAAGCAAGTTCACCTTTTCCACTATCTCTTCTTCTGAAACAAGATCTGATTTGTTTAGTGCAAAAATTATCCTGTCTTGGTTTACGCCAATCTCATCCAGAGTGGATACGCAGCTTTTGAACTTCTTTTTCAGTTCGGGGAAAGGATCGCCTGCATCTATCACAACTATGACAATGTCTGTGTAAACCAGCTCTTCAAGTGTAGACTTGAATGCCTCAATCATGTATGCAGGAAGCTTGCTTATGAATCCGACAGTATCAGATATCAGTATCTCCCGGTTCTGAAGAGCTATCTTTCTTGTGGTAGTTGATAGGGTGGTAAAGAGGTTGGGGCTTTCTTCTTTTTGCTCTCCCGTCAGCGTGTTAAACAATGTAGTTTTTCCTGCGGATGTGTATCCTGCAAGTGAAATAGTTTTAAATCCAATCCTTTTTCTTGCCTGTCTGTGAAGCTCGCGCTGCTTTGATGACTTGGCAAGCTTGGCCTTGGTACCATTCATCCTGTTCTTGATGTCGTTGTGGTAGACATCAACTTCGAATTTTCCAATGCCCATGAATCCGGGCTGCTCTCCCATCTTTGCAAGCCTTACACGTTCTTTGGCCCTTGACATCTCGTATCTCAGGTGGGCCATCTTTACCTGCAACATTGATTCTGAACTCCTGGCTCTTCGCTGAAAAATTTCCAAGATGAGCATTTCCCTGTCTAGAATTTTGGTTTTTATGGTAGAAGCCAGGTTGTAGTTTTGACTGGGTCTTAGTATCTCATCATAAATCACGACATCTGGCCTCAGGGAACTGACAAGTTCTTTGAGTTCCTCAACCTTTCCCTCTCCAAGCCCAAACTTTGACTTGTTGAGAAATTTTTGTCGTATTATTTTTTTCAGGTCATAGCCTGCTGCGTCGCAGAGGGCAAGCGCCTCCTTTGCCACGTCCTCTCTGTCATATGTGATTAAAATGGCCGAATCTCTCAATGTGTATAGTCATCTCCTTCGTTATCTTATTGCTTTCGCAGGATTTTTTCTATAGTCATATTCATGACGATTTCGGCAATATCGCTGGCGTATTCTGCAATCCTACGTATGTTCTCGTTCATGCGCCTGACGCGATATATCTCCTCGTAGTCCCTTATTGATTTGATGCTGTCCAGAATCTTCTTCTCATACTTGGAAATTTCTACGCTTTTTTCTACCGTCGTCTCTGCCTGATTAAAGTCCTTCTTGAAAAGGGACAAGCATGATTCATCTAGCACGGCCAGCGCAAAAGTGTTCAGTTCCTGAATGGGCTCAAGTACGGATTTTTTGATGGGTTTTTTGAACTCCAAAAGATCCTTTGCCAATTCTGTGGCGTGGTCTCCTACCCGTTCTATGTTTTTAACAATTAGCCTGTACCCAAGACAATGATGTGCGTTTTCTATGCCCATCTCTTTTAACATGTGCTCGTTTTGAATTGCAATCTTGAGCTGTCGTATTATGTAAAAACTAAACCTGTCAACCTCGTCGTCACTGTCGATCACCTCCTTTGCCAGATCATAGTTGGCCTCCCCCAAGGCAAGTAATGCGTCATTTTGCATGGACTTGGCAATTATCAGCATTCTCTTCAAGGCGCCGTCAACTGATAACTCGAAGAGGTTTATCAGAACTTGAATGGTGAGACCCTCTGTCGAGTCTGCAACGATTTCCGTGCCCATCAAAATCGCTTTCACCGCATTTTTTACGGCATTTCTCTGAGTCGGCTTTAACCTTCCAAGTTTTGGTTTTACATTTATGATGTTAAACCCAAGAAGATAGAGCGAGATGAGCTTCCTGATGATTATGGCCCCCTCGTCGTCTGGTTTTATTTCAATGGTTGCGTCCTCGGTAATCACGGGTTTGTTGTGATGCTTTAGCGGAGCAATCTGTAATGTGGAAACTCCCTGGCGGACCACGGCCACCTGATCTCCCTGCCGCAGTCCCATGTCCGTAATCCATTGTTTTGGCAATGAGACAATATAGGAAGACTTGCCGGTAAACTGTATTTTTCGCATCTCCTCAATATTTCCCATACAACATATGCAATTGTCAATTCTATATAGTTCTTCGGATTAACTATATAGTAGAGAACCTATTGTAAAAATAAGGGCCTGACAGGTACTAGCTTGAGAGATGGATTCCCTACTGAAGATAAAGTACAGCATTGACGCTCTCTTTGGGCCTGGCGTATCAAAGCATCTGCCAAAGAACGTACGGTTCACCTACTCGAAGAAAACAGGCAGGATACAGCACGTATACCAGGATGATACGCTGTTGTGCACGCTGAGAATAGATGGCGGGCTTGCAATAACCCCGAACTTTGCCCAAATGCTCATGAAAAGCAAGAAGTTTCGGGAAAACTGCGTGGAGATAGACGATGATTCAAAGCCGTTTGTAGAAAATGGCAACTCTGTGTTCTGCAGCCATATCGCATGGTGCGGCAAAAACATCCTGATTGGCTCTGACGTGCCGGTCTTGCATGGAAGCAGAGTGATTGCCGTAGGAAGGGCCGTAGTTTCATCAAAAATGATGCGCTCCCTGAAGAGGGGGGTTGCCGTGAAGATCAGGAATAGCTTAAAAAGTCCAGATTGAGGTAGGATGAGTAGAAAATGATGCGTGGCGGAAACCGCGAAATGCGTAGAATGCTGGACAAAATGGGCTTGGAAATGAAGGAACTGAGCAATGTCCAGGAGGTTATAATCAAGACAGACACAAAGGAGATTATAATTGCAAAACCTGCAGTCACGGAAATGAAGGCAAAAGACAACTCTATTTTTCAGGTAATAGCCGAAAGCTATGAAGAAAGAGAACTCGAAGTGCCCATATTCAGCCAGGAAGACATTACTCTTGTAGCACAGCAGGCCAACGTCTCCCCAGAGGAGGCAACCAAGGCGCTGGTTGAAGCCAAGGGTGATCTGGCCAGAGCAATACTCTTGTTGACAACTAAATGATGCCCCCTGATCAACAACAGCACACAAACAAACTTTAAATTTTCAAAGAAGGAAGTTTAATCATAGAATATCAAACCCAAAACAACATTGCGGTTGCAACTGTGTACGGGAGATCTTATTTTAAATTTGTAAATATCTTGAAGAATCTGAAATTAGACTATGATTCTGTCCTGCCAGAAGAAGTCACAAGTTCTGACAAGCGATTGATTCTAACAACTGTTCGAGAATCATCTAAGATACCAACTGATCTTGTTCTGTTTGACGATGAATTTGACTATGATCCTACCATAGTAAGGGGCAAGATAGTAAAAAAATTAGAATCAGGAATACACCACCGCTCTCTGGTAATTGGGATTGATCCTGGCAACAGGATAGGGCTTTCCGTATTTTATTATGAGAAGGAGATAGAGAGCTCGATATACACGTCAGTCGATGATCTTATCTCGCACATTGTAAAAATTCTTGTCGGGCTGAACGCAGAGCGTAAAGTCGTCAAGATAGGAAACGGAAACATGAATATTGCAAGGCAAATAGCAGATTCTCTGAATCTTCATTTTTGCTCCCATTTTGAACTTGAATTTGTCGACGAGCGAAGTACATCACTTAGAATAAAAAATTACAACAAGCGCGGAATACGCGACAAGATATCTGCACGGTACATCACTCAAAGGGAGGGATACCGTCATCTTGTCCTGCCGCTTTCAAGAATAGGCTGAAAAAAATCGAAAAAGTGATTAAAAATGCTTAAATATTTGCTTGAAAAAATTGCTAAAAATTTGAAAAATTTTGCTTTTTGAAAAGGCATACATATTTATAGAACATTTTCAGGAAAAACCTGAAAACTGTTGATCCTACCATGGGAGACCATGTGTAATTTTTATAAAAATTAATGAGTTAAATTATAGAAATTTCTGATCCATGCTTAAATCATACTAATACT
>JAGWFW010000037.1 GCA_028867735.1 Nitrososphaerota archaeon | reverse complement strand
GCAAATATCGCGCTCATCATTATTCAGAACAATTTACGTACGATATATACATTTCTGTGAGATTTGGGCAAAGTGGGATCTCAGTACTAAATAATAAAATAAGAAAAGGAGAAGATCTAGCGTTGTTTTCTTGCTTTTTCCACTTGTTTTGCTCTTACGACGAAAGCAATGAAGATTCCGCCAAAGATTGCGCCAGAAATGATTGTTGCACCAATGACACCGTTGGCGTCAAGATATGGTGTACCAGAACCGGCGTGTGGATTTGCCTGTACATCGGCAATTCTAGAACGTGCTAGCTTTAATTGATCTTCCAATGTGATTTGGCCACCGCCACCCACACCTGCGTACTGTGCCGCAGCGAATGGAGCAAACGATGATACTACAAAGAGACCAAGTAGTGCGGCTCCAATAATTATTGGTTTGTTCATTTTAGCACCTACTCAAAATGTCTCTAGTTAGTATTTAACTCTTATGCAAATCAAGATTCCCGATCTGCAAGTAACATTTATGTTTGCTTGAAAAAGAAGCGTTTCGTGGGCCGACTCCATTCACACAGACATGGAAAATCTCATTCTACAAGACCTGTCACCCCTAGTGCACCAACTTGGGTAAAGCAAAGTCCAGACGAGATAGAGGAACTCATTGTAAAATATGCAAAAGAAGGCTTCAAACCAAGTGAGATTGGAGTAAAGCTGCGAGATCAATATGCAATTCCGCTAACCAAACAAATTGTCAAAAAGTCAATGGTGCAGATTTTGGTACAAAAGGGAATAAACCCGGACATGCCTGAAGACCTCAACAATCTAGTTACAAAGGCACTAGGCCTACAAAAACATCTAAAGGCCAACAAATCTGACAAAAGAAACGTCAGATCGCTTGAGTTGTTAGAGGCCAAAGTCCACAGGCTGTCATCATACTACAAACAGATTGGACGCATTCCTAAAACTTGGAAATATAAGGCAGTCATTGCTCAACTTGAGTAATGGGCAATCGTGACCAAGCACTATCCTATTTTCACGATAAAGTTTCTGACTGTATCAAGTCCGGCAAAAATATCTCAGTAATAACTCACCTAGACTGCGATGGAATTACATCTGGGAGCATAGTTACAAAAGCACTCATCAGATCAGGAGCCAAGTGTACTGTCAAAACTGTAAATGAGTTTGGCAAAAACCTGATTGACAGGCTCAAAAATGATTCGAGGCAATTTCACATCATAACTGATCTCGGAGGAGGATTTGCAAGAGACTTGGACAATGCGCTAGACGACAACTGGATAGCTGTAGACCATCATCAGATTCCACAGGAAGAATTTGACAACGACAGGGTCATCAACGCCTGGAAGTATGGCCTCGATGGAGGACTGGACGTGTCAGCAGGAGGCATGGCATATCTAGTATCAAATGCACTACACACTGAAAACACAGACTTGGCGTGGATTGCAGTTGTAGCTGCGTTGGGCGACAGACAAGATAGAGGTGAAAAAAAATCCTTCACTGGAGTTAATGTAGAAATTGCAGCTACAGCAAAAAAGAATCGTCAGTTAGAGATTGATCTTGACATACTTCTTGTAGGAAGAGAGACAAGGCCGCTTCCCGACGCCCTTGCGTTTACATCACAGCCTTTCATAGAAGGTCTTACATGGAACCGCGATGCCTGCCTTTCACTGTTAAATTCATCTGGAATAAAGCTGAAGAATGGCGGCAGGTGGAGAGTTCCGGCTGAGCTTGATGAAGATGAAAAAAGAACGCTCTTGCAAACCATTTCCAAGTTCATTCCAAACAAAAACGCCAGTGATGTTATCGACGATCTTGTAGGATATACATACACATTGGCAGGAGAGGACAAGCGAAGCTTCCTGCGCGATGCACGGGAATTTTCTACAATGTTAAACTCGTGTGGAAGAATACGCAAGGCAGGAGTAGGCGTTGCAATTTGCATGGGAGACAGAACCAAGATGTTGCAAGAAGGAGAGAATATCTTGGTAGAGTACAGGACATTTTTGAGAACATACATGAATACACTCTCAAGCGAGAGATGGAGAACAACAGACAACGGCCCATACATCTTGGTAAACGGCGAAGGACTAGTACCTGAGAACATGACAGGTGCGGTATCATCACTTCTTGGCGGCTCACAGAAAAACACTGGAAAGATAATAATACTTAGGACAAACGGTGAGGAGGGCACCATCAAGTTCTCTTCGCGAAAGTCGACAGGATGCAAGTCAGAGGTGAATCTAGGACTGCTCATGAGAGAATGCGCTTCCAAAGTGTCAGGAGTTGGAGGAGGACATGACGCGGCTGCAGGCGCTAGAATTACCAAGGATAAATTAGACGAGTTTCTTGACTATCTAGAAGAAAATGTCTCTAGAATGCAGAGTGCAAGTGTTTCTAAATAGCATATCAGAAAAAAAAGCAGAGGCCATCTGCAAAGCTTTGGAACCTGACAACATAGACTTTCCAAAAGGCCTCTCCTTTGAAATCGAAAAAATCAACGAGTCTCTAGTTTTCACATTTGAAGGTAAAGGAAATATACGAACACTAATCTCTACTATTGATGAAGTTCTTGAACAGACGCAGGTTATTCTCAAAGTGACTGGCTAATGCTTGACCCAAAGCTAATTCGAGACAATCCAGAAAAAATAAGGGAGGTGCTCAAAGCAAGAGCCCTTGACTTTCCACTGGATGATTTCATAAAATCAGACAAGGAAAGAAGAGAACTGATAATAAAAACAGATGAGCTGAGAAAGACAAAGAATCAGATATCAATAGAGATTGCAAGAAAAAAAAAATCAAATGAAGATGCGGCTGGCCTCATAGGACAAATGCAGTCAGTCTCACAGGAATTGCAGAGACTTGAAGAGACCCAAGTCAAGGCAGAAGACACTTACAAAAAACTTTCCCTAACTTTACCTAACCTTATTCATGAATCTGTCCCCGTAGGAAAAGATGAGACTGCAAATAAGGAGATAAAGAAATGGGGAAACATGCCCGCATTTGATTTCAAAATACTAGATCACATAGACTTGACACAGAATCTTGGTCTTGTGGATTTGGAGCGAGCCGCAAAAGTGTCTGGTGCAAGATTTTATTATCTGAAAAGCCAGCTTGTCAGACTAAACCAAGCGTTAATTCAATCTGCGCTGGACTTTTTGTCTGAGAAAAACTATACGCCAATTCAACCCCCATACATGATAAATCGAAATTCAATGGAAGGGGCAATAATAGCTGAAGATTTTGAAGATGTCATTTACAAAGTTGAGGGCGAGGATCTATACCTGATCGGAACATCCGAGCACGCAATTGCCTCCATGCATGGCGATGAAATAATTGAAGGAAAGAGCCTGCCCCTGAGATATGCAGGGGTTAGTCCATGCTTTAGGAAAGAAGCTGGTGCCCATGGCAGGGACCAGAAGGGAATATTTCGAGTGCATCAATTCGACAAGGTGGAACAATTTGTATTTTCAAGACCCGAAGAATCTTGGGGCGAACATGAGAGAATGCTGTCGCTAGTTGAAGAGTTTTATCAAAAAATCGGAATTCCGTACAGGATCATGCTGCTTTCAAGCGGAGATACGGGAAAGGTTTCTGCAAAGACATACGACTTGGAGGCATGGATGGCAGGACAGAATAGCTACAGAGAGGTTACTTCATGTTCTAATTGTCTAGAGTTCCAAGCAAGGAGACTTAAGATAAGATTTCGTGATAGAACTGACGAGCAGCCGCAATACTTGCATACGTTAAACAGTACTCTAGTTGCAACTACAAGAACAATGGTTGCAATACTAGAAAACTTTCAAACAAAAGATGGGCATGTATCCATACCGCGTGTTCTGCAGAAATATATCGGATCAAGCACGATCTAAAAGGTCGTACAACTTATATTTTGGCTTCAAAGGTTGGTTTTAGTTGGCTCGCCAAAAGACCGCAAGGGTCAAAGACAAGTGGAGAGAAAAGAAATGGGTCACTGTTCTTGCTCCTGCGGCATTCAATAGTGTACCTATTGCATACATACCAATAACTGATGATGAAAGTGCAATTGGCAGAGTGGTAGAAGTCACCTTATTTGATATCGTAAAAGGCGATCCTTCCCAGCATCAATTCAAGCTATATTTCCAGATAAGCAAGGTTGACGGTGAAACGGCAACTTCAATCTTTAAGCGATATGAATATGCCAAAGAGTTTCTCAGAAGCCTTGTAAGACGCGGCTCTTCCTTGATTAATTTCATTGGAGATGTGAGAACTAAGGACGGTTATCTTTTCAGAATCAAGATTATTGCATTAACACAGAAAAAGCTCAATACGTCAAGAAAGCACGCGTTGAGGTTGATTGCAAAGAACGTAATGACAAAGACAGTACCAGAGATGACAATAGACCAATTCATCCAGGCCACAGCATTTGGCAAGATAAACTCCGACATAATGGCGGCAGTCAAAAAAATAATTCACGTAAGACACATAGGAATAGAAAAGGCAAAACTAATCAGAACGGCAGAAGCCGAAACTGTTCTGTTGCAAGCCAAATAGTTTAATCTCCACACAGCATATTCAATTCTATGGCAAACCGGATGGAAGTCACTATCGAAGTAATAATCCACGCCACAGAAGATAGCAGGAAGGTTTTCGATCCCCTCTCAGAGCTGTTTCAGGTAAAAGAAGAAGAGTTTTCACAAGAGAAGACCACTGGCCATCATGGAAACCCCATCTCGTTTTTCAAAACCACACTTGCAAAGAAAAGAGCGGAGGAGTTTGTGCGTATGCTGATTTCCAAGACTTCGCAGAAGCAATTGGATGAAGTTCTTGAGAACATTGACATGTACTTTGAAGACTCTTCCCTATTTCTCAGAATAGGAAAGGAGGAGATCGTAAACAAGATGGTCAGCTTGCAACAAAATAATGCAATAAAGATCAGAATTAAAGTGCCAATTTACAAAAAAGACGACATTACAAGAACATATACCGAATTATTGAGAAACTAAATTAGAAAATTAATCTGGCCTGAGGATAGTTTAATAATATTCAAAGGTCAAAGATAGAAGGGAATGAGGTAATATTTTTGCCGCTCCAGTCTGAGCCCACGCTGTGAGGAAGCCGCGACGAACCGACCCAAAAACCTGATCCGTGTTGATACGGTTCTTTTAAATAGAGTAGATCCTGTTTTTTGGCTGTGAAAACTGATTACGACATAATAGTAGCAGGAGGAGGCCTAGCTGGAATGATCTCAGCGCAGTCAGCCGCATTCTATTCCAATCAAAAATTATCAATTCTGGTCATTGACAGAAATCAAGAGCCGACTGTCGGTAAAAAAACGATAAACGGTTGGATTTGCGGGGATGCAGTAGGCAAGAACACCGTTGATTACATGACAGAGAGAATAAAGATCAGTTGGGGAAACCCGGAGATTGAACATCCCGTTAAAGGAGTCATGGCATTTTCCCCGGACAGAGAAACCTCCATTCCCTTTGATGGCGATGGATACATGTTAAACAGACAGCAGCTTCCAAAACGTCAACTTAGCGATTCAAAGAAGATGGGAATCAATATACAATATTCAGTGGCATTAAGAAATCTTATATATGAAAACGGCTCTGTCATCGGAGTAGAAGGAACCAACCTAGTCACCAACGAGCCATTCAGAAAGACTGCAAAAATAGTGATTGATGCTACCGGTGTTACCTCAATGCTCAGAAATGGGCTTGCCATAAGCTCAAAAATCGAGAAAAAGATTGATCGTGACGATCTGGAATCCACGGGAAGGCACATCATGAAATTCGAGCGTGGTTTAGACGATAAAACAGATTTTGATCCGGATTACTGCATCATACATTTAGATCAAGACATTGCCCCGGGTGGATATGGCTGGGTCTTTCCCAAGGGCCAAAACAAGGTAAACATAGGTCTTGGAGTCCAGCAAAAAGAACTCCACAAGAGAAACCAGAGACTAGGTAAGAATGATGATGTTACCAAGCTGATAAACGACTATGTCAATATAAACAAGGCCATGAAAAACCCGAAACTGTCAGATGACTCTAGTGATTCAGTAAATGTCACTGGCAATTGGCAGGTCTCGGTGCGAAGACAGAATGACTGCCTAGTTGCAAACGGGTACATGCTGGTAGGCGATTCTGCCTGGATGCCAAAGCCGCTTGATGCAGGAGGCATAGGACCCGCAATAGTTGCAGCAACCATAATTGGAAAGAACGCAGTTAAAGCAATCGAGGCAGGAGATGTAAGCGAGAAAGGATTATGGCAATACAACATTGACTTCATTAACGATTACGGTTACAAGACTGCGGGACTTGAGATCTTCCGAAGACTGCTCCAGACTCTTACAAATGATCAGATAAACTATGGCATGAAGCACTTTTTGTCAAAGATGGATGTGGAGGCAATCAGCAAGGGGGAGCATCCGGATTTTGGAACAGTTGGAAAATTGAATATGATGATCAGAGGAGCATTGAACAAAAAGTTGGCAGATGGACTCAGATTTACCGCACAGCAGAACAAGATTTTGACTGATCATTACTATAATTTTCCAAAGAATCCGGATGGCTTTGATGCTTGGCAGAAGACATTGCATAATATTTTGGACGAGTCTTATACAAGGCTTGGAAATTAATCGGTCATAAAGAATAAGAACTAAGACAGTCTTAAATGGTTCTGTTGCAAACTAGACTGGTAACACCCAATCATTTGAGTTTGCAACTTGCTTCCATTAACTCCAAGGATTATCAGCTTAAGTCGTCCGAGTTCCCCTTCACAGCTTAACCTGAAAGACCTCTAGGATGGCAAAACCTACTCCACCCCTTGTAAGAGATGTTTAGTGCCGCAACTACATCGCGGTCCATCGATCTCTTACAATTAATGCACCACAATTTACGAAGTCGAAACTTGTCCTCTTGACATTTGCCGCCGCATATTGGACAGAGCTGGCTGGTGCGTTTTGGATCTACAAAATTCACCGGAATACCTTCCCATCTTGCCTTGTATTCTATTTGTCTTTGCAGTTCGTAGAAAGACCACGAGTTTAGTTTTCTTCGGTACTTGTTTCCTTGGCCATTTCCTTTTTTATACAGTTTCTTATTCCCTTGAGATCCTCTAATATTATGATTGATTTTGACTGCACTGCCCTTTGCACTATGTCTTTTGATATCTTATGGAGGAATTGCTGTATTCTTCGTGATTGCCTGTTCCTTCTCTGTGTAAAGAATCTGTTCTTGACACGCCTGTCATTTCTCCTAAATGATGCTCTAACATGCATCGAGTTTTCCTTAATTGAGTACAACTTGCCAGTCTTGTACATGATGGAACCATCCCATGTTGAGATCGTAATGTTTCTGAGATTACGGTCTATTCCAATCACATTTTCTGGTTGTATTTCTTGAACTTTTTTTCTTACACAAATCTAGAGTGAGTTCCGAGTAATAGTAAACGACCTTGGCTCAACGTCCTTTAGTTTTGAAACCGTATGCTCATTTAGTAAGAGATTCACAAATCTTCTATTTCCTATTGGAATTGATAATAGAATCCCATTTATCTTGAAGCCATAACATGAAACTAGGAATGGTTTTGATATGAACGGTGATTTTACTTTCCTTCCTTTCTTGATATCAGTCTTCATCTGTGAGAGCCTCCCACAGGCCTGCGACATTGCAGTAAGTTTGTAGTATGACTTAATTTGATAACAATCAAGTTCATGATAGAATAATTTTGAGAATTTCATCAACGTTGAGATGTTGTTCTCAAGTCCAAGCCTTATGCAGTGGTTTACCATCTCTCGGAATGTACACATTATGATATCAAGTTCTTGATTTGGATAGTAATCTTGTTTTATTGACTTGACTGCATTCAATAAACGATAACGTGTTATTTGCAAGAAAAAGGCTTGGTTATATTATTATCAGTGAGTTACAGCAGAACCTCTTAAATTAAGGAAAATCCCTAACTAGCTTATGCTAGCAGAATCTTTGTACATTGATTGGAATAATTCCTTTGAAGTTTTAGACAAGGCCTATGAATCAGGCCTCTTTGTTCTCATAATAGGCCCGAAAGGTACTGGAAAAACTACTCTGGTAAGAGAGTTTGCTGCAAGAAAAGGAAAAAAACTAGAATCAATCAACTTTAGCTTGAGAACTCGCGAAAGCCATCTTGTCGGCTCCAAAACTCTCGATAGTGGAACGATTGATTTTGAAGAGGGAATCCTGGTAAAATCCATGAAGGAGGGCAGTATGCTCTATCTTGACGAGGTAAATTCCGCAGAGGCCGACGTCCTGCTTAGATTAGATGAAGCGTTAGATGACAGAAGACAGCTGGTACTCAAAGAGGCCGGTGGCGAGCTAATCGAGGCCGCAAAGGAATGGTTTGTAGTTGCAACCATAAATCCACTGTCTCATGTTGGTACCAAAGAGCTTCCGCCTCAACTTCTCAGCAGGTTTCCTGTTAGAATCAGACTGGACTATCCACCAGAAGAGATAGAGGTTGAAATAGTAAAAAAATATGTCAACCAGTCTCATGAAAATGAACTTGTTCAAGGAATCAGACTTGCAAACACCTTGAGGCAGGCTGCTGCAGTAGAAGAGCTGTATTATTCCCCAAGTCTGCGTGAGACAATAGCGTTTGGTAAGATACTTGATTCTGGCATGAAACCAAGACAAGCTGCGGACATTGTATTTGCAAATGTATATGCCCAATGGGGCAATGTCGAATATCAAAAGGTAAATGATATCATAACATCGATGTTTGGAAATTGATGCATTCGATACAACTAAGAAACGACACGTTGCTTGAGATAGGCACGTTTCTAGTTAGACGATGGTCTGGAAAAGAAGAGATTACCCTAAGCATTAAAGACCAAAAAGAGATCCAGACAAAGCTGCGGGAAAACAAGATTACAATGTTTCCCCTAGACAAGTATCACGGCGCGGATTTTCAAAAGTACAGACAGTTTAGAACTGCACTGTGGTACGAGTCAATGAGAATAAAGCACTCTGGAAAAATTTTGAGCAATGATCATGCATTTGGGTTTATTCTAAATACACTTGATACAAGAAGAATAGAAACAATCGGCAGGCAATACTGGCAGGGAATGAATGAGGAAATAATATTCAACTATGGATTTGCATGGCTGTACAGACCTCTGCTCAATTCCCTATATGGCCACAATAGAATCGTGGAGGGGTTTATGCAGTATTTTCTGCTTGGAGACATCAAAGGTGAGATACAGCCAAGTGCATTTGAAAAAATTCAGAAAGCAGCTGTAATAGCCAATGAGGCAGTAAAGGAATCAGTAGAAAAAAAATACGGAATAGACTGGCTTGAAAAGAAAGTCTCTGAAATTATCAGGGTTTTGGAAATCGATCCGCTTCTCACCATACCAATCTCCATGCCAAAAATTACTTCGGGTGTTGCCATGTCTGAACAGGATTTTATCAAGACGTTGAACAAGATTACAAAGTATAGAGAAAGCGATTTTGGAGAACTGGATCCGACAAAAATTAGCGAGGGAAAACAGGTGTTTGATGAATTCAGGGTATTGCTTGAGGAAACAAAAAGGAGTGAAAACAAAGGCCTTGTAACGGAAGTAATGGGAATTAGCATACCCAGCCTGACAAATGTAGATGAAACCAAGATCTATGACATTGATTTGATTAACAACTTGAGGGCCAAATTCAAAGAATGGAAATCAGGCTGGAAAGAGCAGCATGTGGATTCAGGGGATGAATTTGATCAAGAAACTTACATGGAGGGCCACAAACCGTTCATCACGGATAAAAAAATAGCAATCAAAACAAGAATATTCATCCTGCTTGATCATTCTTCAAGCATAGCAGAACAGGAGACACAGTACAAAAAAGCAACACTTGCGCTTTGTGAAGTTTTGGATTTCTTGAAAGTCAAGTTTTCAGTATATGCATTTAACACAGAACAAAAACATGTGACGTGCTGGCTGATAAAACCTGAAAGTCTGCAATGGAATAATGCGGCAACAAAAAGACTTGCACAAATAAAGGCAAACGGAAGCACGCCACTAGCTGAAGTGTATGACCTATTGCTTCCCACTTTACGCTCAAAAAAGCCAGATATTTTTCTCACATTAACAGACGGGGAGCCGTCAGATCCAGATGCTGTAAGAACAATAATGCGAGATCTCAAACTTTTAGGCATAAAGATGGTTGCCATAGGCGTTGGTCCTGACACTGGAGGTGCAATCACAATAGCAAACAACTTGAGGCGGCTTGGCTATGAACGCACCCTTGCTGTAAGCAGGTTAAATGAGATTCCAAAAAGGGTCTTAAACGTACTAGGAACAGACTAGCATGAAGTGTCTTTCCGTCTCCCAGCCATATGCGGATCTGATAATGCAAGGGAAAAAAACCATCGAGTTGAGAACATGGAATACCAAATTCAGGGGAGAGTTTCTCGTCCATGCGCCCCTCAAAATAAAAACTAGAGCATGCAAAAAACTAGGAATTGACGAGAAAAAGCTAGAAACTGGCGTAATAATAGGAAGGGCCGAACTTTATGATGTCAAAGCATACAAAACTTTAGACGAGGTGAAATCCGATTACAATAAACATTTGGCAAGTAGCGAATTTTTTGATCACAGGTATGGATTCCTTCTGAAGAATCCAAAAAAGCTCAGAGTGACAATCCCGTACAAGGGAAGATTGGGTTTTTTCGAGGCCAGACTGAGCACAAAGGTAAACCGCAATGAGATCAAGGCAGAACTATTTGATGAAGAACACAGATATCAATGGATTGGAAAGCATTGAATCTCTTGGATAGGCCTAGATCCTGATGCTGGGGTTTTCTTTTTTGAGTTTTTCCCAGTCTGCTAGAAAGTTCTTGAGCCCAATGTCAGTCAGGGGATGCTTTAGCATCTTGCCTAGCACATCGGGAGGCAAAGTCACAACATCTGCCCCGATTTTTGCTGCCTCTACAACATGCATAGGATGCCTTACGCTCGCAACCAGGATTTGCGTGCCAAACTTGTAATTTTGAAACACTTCGTGAATTTCCCTGATTAAATGGATGCCATCTTGTCCGTTATCGTCTAGTCGCCCTATGAATGGGCTCACATATTTCGCTCCTGCTTTTGCAGCCAATATAGCCTGATTTACAGAAAAGCACAGAGTGACATTAACCGGAATTCCCTCCGAGGTCAGAGATTTACATGCCTTGAGGCCATCTGCAGTTAGCGGACATTTTACAACAACATTGCTGCCATATTTTCGAAGGCGCTTTCCTTCCTCCAACATTCCAGGAGTTTCCGTACTTACCACTTCCAGACTGACGTCTCCTTTTACAATTCTTACAATCTCTTCCATTGCTTTTTGCGGATCTCCCCCCTCTTTTGCTAAAAGTGACGGGTTGGTCGTAATGCCATCCACGAGACCCATGTCATTGTACAGTTTTATCGAAGCAAGATTTGCAGTATCAAGGAATATTTTCATTGTTTCTTACTCCGGATATCTTTAACAGCATTAGATATATGAATTGATGTTATACCGTGCTTTTCTAACAAAAGTGGAATCTCACTGTCTCTGGCAGATTCGCCGAATCGGTCTTGTGCACCTATTCGTCTCATCAGTACCGGATATTTCTCAGATACGACCTCAGATACTGCAGAGCCCAAGCCTGCCATTATGTTGTGTTCTTCACATGTAACAATTCCTCCTGTCTCACGAGCTGCTTTTTCCAAAAGATCAGAATCTATAGGTTTTATTGAGAACATGTCTATTACTCTGCACGATATTCCTTCTTGCTTCAAGGCATCAGCAGCGTCAAGTGCCATCTGTACTGTGATTCCGCACGCCACAATAGTGCAATCAGAACCGTCCCGCAATACAATTCCTTTGCCTATTTGGAATTCTTGTGATTGCGAGTGTATGATTGGAGTCTTTGATCTGGCAAGTCTCATGTAAAACGGACCGTATATCTGAGAAATTAATTGTATGAGTTTTTCGACTGCAACTGTATCTGCAGGGATTAAAACTCTGATGTGTGGGATTGCTCGCATTATTGCAATGTCTTCAATTTGTTGGTGTGAGCCGCCATCAGCTCCCACACTTAGTCCGCCATGCGAGACAACCATTTTCACATTTAGTCCGTCCTTGCCGTTTCTTGTAGGATATGCAATTGCATTTCGTATCTGATCAACGCATCTTCCAGGCAGAAATGCAGCATACGTGCTGGCAAAAGCAGTCTTTCCCTCGTTGGCAAGGCCTGCTGCAATTGTTATTAGATTTCCCTCTGCAATTCCCACGTTGAAAAATCTATTTGGAAATTTTTTCCCAAATGGCTTTGTTTTGAGCGAATCAGTGGTATCGGCTCCCACTACGACTACATTTGGATTTGTTTCCCCTATCTTGATCAAGGTTTCTCCATAAACTGTTCTCATATCTGCAAACTCTGTCATACAAAGCCAGCCTCCTTTGCAATCTGGACAAGTTCAGACTTTTTCTTGCCCACTTCATGTAGATCTATCCATTTGTTTACAAGCTCAGCCCCGCCTAGACTATAGGCCTTGTTTATCAGGAGTGTTCTTCTTGCATGCATTAGCCGTTTTCTAAATTCCGTTATAGTGAGCCGCACGTCCTTCTGGCCTATTATGGCACTGCCACCAACAAACACTCTGGCACCATCTGAAAAGCATGACTCGATGTTTGTCAGGTCCACTCCCCCATCAGCCTCAATCAGTCCTTGGAAATTCTTTTCTGCAAGAAGTTTTGATATTCTTCGAGTTTTTTCATGGGTTGATTCAATGTATTTTTGGCCTGACTTTCCTGGTACAACTGACATTATAATTAACTGATCAAGATCTGGGATGAATTTGTCAGCCCAAGATGGAAGTTCTGTGTCAGGATTAATCGCCAGGCCAACGCTTACTTCGCTGGCACGCAATACGTCATGGATTTCTCCAAAGCTTGATTCGTCACAGACCTCGGCATGAACCGTGATAATGTCACTGCCCGCATTAACATAGTCCCTGACATGTTTTACAGGCTCGTTTATCATAAGGTGGGTGTCAAACGGTATTGGAGTCACCGGCCTGAGTTGTTTTATTTTTTCATGATCAAATGTCTTGTTGGGGATGAACTGTCCATCCATAACATCAAGATGAATAAAATCCGCTCGTCCATGAGTCGCTCTCTTTACCTCGTTTTCCAAATTGTTCATGTCTCCTGCAATAACGGATGGAGCTATGAGGGACTGGCAATCAATTTCAAGTTCTATCATAGGAGAGATTTGCGGATTTGGGGCAACGCCGTGCCATTTGGGATTATCTTCCATATGTTCGACAGACTTTCCTTTGATGGTACGAGCCACAATTATAGATGGAGTGCCCTTGGTTTGTAGTACAGAGTTTATTGCCCTTGCAATTTGTTCTATGCGATGGCCGTCAATTTCAAGTACATTCCAGCCAAAAGATCTCCATTTATCGCCTACCTTCCACCTTGCAGCATTTTTCCACATTTCAGAAATGTCATCGCCAACTAGCTCTTCGTCAAGAGGCATGACACGCTCGGTATAGTCATCTTGTTGAATAAAGTTCCTGTCCAGGAAGACAGTCAGGTTGTCAAGCCTAAACTTTGAGCCAGCCATGGCTGCCTCCCACACTTGCCCCTCATCAGATTCTCCATCTCCAATTATAGTGTAAACGTGGTGGTTCTTGCCATCCATTTTTGCCGCAAGTGCCATGCCAATTGAAAACGACAGGCCCAAGCCAAGCGAGCCTCCGCAAAATTCCACCCCGGGACATTTGAAATCCGGATGGCCCTGTAGTTTACTGCCAAATTTTCTTAAAGTTTCAATTTCAGATTTGTCAAAGTATCCTGCAACTGCCAAATTAGAGAAAAGTCCTGGAGACGCATGTCCCTTGGATAGAA
>JAGWFW010000036.1 GCA_028867735.1 Nitrososphaerota archaeon | reverse complement strand
TTTGCAGGAACAAGCATAATAGACTGCATGAGACAAAATCATGAGGGTAGGAAGATTCGTGTATTTTGTACAGACATTAAGGACAATCCAATTTTACGGCATAAGGCAGATGGCTTTGATATTCTACCAAGAGGAAATTCCCCCCAATATGTCGATTCGTTAGTAAGGTTATGCAAAAGGGAAAGGGTAGATGTTATCATGCCAGGAAGCAATCCTGAGATTCTGACAATATCTAAGAACAAAGAGTTGCTCGTTTCAAATGGAATCCATCCTGCAGTTTCTGATTTCAATCTAACAGAACGAATGATGGACAAAAGTTTGGTGTATAAAATATTTGAAGAAAATAAAATTCCTGTGCCAAATTTCTTCCACGTGAAGACAAAAAAAGAATTCATGGAAGCAATACATAGGCTGGGATATCCGCAGATTCCTGTATGTTTCAAACCCTCTTCATACAAATCCAGTGGAGGTGCAAGAGGTTTTAGGATCTTAAGGAAGGAAAATTCCTTGGAACAAATCATCCTAGACAGTAAGCCGGGGTCAGCTGAAATTGACTATGATACAGCTATGAGGCTTGCATCAACAAGCAAAAACCTAGATCTTCTTGTCACGGAATATCTTCCTGGGAAAGAATACAGCGTATACGTCCTTGCCGACAGGGGCAAGATGCTTTATTGCATACAAAATCTGAGGGAGCGTCTTGAACAATTCTATTCCTTTCAAGCAGTAATTGTTAATGACAGACGCATCAATTCGATCTGCAGCAAGATTGTTAGCGCGCTAGGTCTCAGCTACAATGTAAACATCCAGCTAAAATTATCTAGAAACGGCATACCGAAGATAGTAGAAGTAAATCCAAGGATGGGAGGTTCTATAGTCCTTCCCTCTGCTGCAGGAGCAAACCTGCCCTACCTTGCTTTAAAGCAGGCCTTGGGTGAAAGATTACCAAGAATAATAAAACCGCGAAAAGTAAGGATGATTAGATACTGGAAGGAATTATTTGTAAATAATTCAAAAACATTTGAATACTCATAAAAATTCCAAAATCTGATCCAATTTTTCTATCACCTTTGCTTCTTTTGATATGCCAGAATCGAACCTGTACGAACCTCTTATTGCAAGAGCCGTAATCTTCAGTTTTTTTGCTGCAACTATATCAGATTTTAGGTTTCCCACCGCGATTGGTTTTTCAGTGACAAGCGATTTATAATCCGAAAGGGCAAGCCTGTACAGCCTAACCTTCAGGCCTATGGTGCTTTGTCTTTCTTTGAGATCCATACAGTTTTCGGCGCAATAGATGCTATCGACATACCTTTTCACTCCAAGTTTTTCTAAGATTTTTTTAATTATGCTTCTGTCCTTTCTGCTTGAGACTATCACAATGAAATGACCATCTTGTTTTATCTCGCATAATACTTTTCTTGCATCTTTTTTTTCCTTCACCAACCCAAGACCTCCTCCGCCTCTTGCCAGATATTGCAGTCTAGTCTTAAGGCATGTTTCCAAAAGCTTTCTGTCTTTCTTTTTCATCAGGCGAAGGAATATGTTCTTGGCAATCATGCCATTTCTTCTCCAACGTATGATGGTTTTGTCATTAATTCGAGGAAGGGAAAAGAGATTTAATATATGCATGAACGAGTCAATATCAAGTAACGTGTTATCGATTAGCGTGTCATCAAGATCAAATATTACTAACCTCATTTTGAGTCAGAGTGGTTTTTGAAACTGTTCATTTAAACCTTGAAGGTTCATCTAATGGAGACTGTTACTACTCGAATCAAATTTTAAGTTATTCTTCTGATGATTTTTATACTAATAGGTGGCTTGAAGACTAAACAAAATGAACCACGATTCTATTTCAAATATTCTTACCTTAAGATATGATCCTACAAAAAAAAGTCCGATGAGGCCCTTGGGTTACAGGGACTTTCTTCCCAAAAAAACGGACAATCTAGAGCCGAAGATAACTGGAATAATAAGAAATTATCTGGTTGCAAAACAACATGAATTAAAGTTCAAACATGTTGCTATCTCGCTCAGTGCAGGCGTCGATTCCGGACTGACCTTGGCAATGCTAAAATCGATTTTACCTGATGTACGGGTTACGTGCACCAGCATGGGATTTGGAGAAGAGGACGACGAGATTGACCGGGCTCGTCAGCTAGCTAACACCTATGACTGCGACTTTGATTGCATAATACGCGAGGACATTATATCCGAGCTGCCCCATTTGATATCAATTGTAAAAGAACCACGCTGGAACCTTTACAATTATTATGTGCTTAAAGAAGCAAGGAAGAAGACAAAAACATTTTTCTCAGGAGATGGAGGCGATGAGCTGTTTGGCGGTTATACCTTTAGATATAAAAAATTTCTCAATAACCTGCCAAAGAACCCAAGTTGGAGAAAAAAGGCTGCACTATACCTTTCATGTCATGAACGAGATTGGGTGCCTGACCAAAAAAAGATATTTGGAAGCAAGGTCAAATTCTCATGGGAAAAGATCTATGCCATCCTGAGACCACATTTTGATAACTCACTCTCGCCTGTAGATCAGGTATTTTTGGGGGACTTTAATGGCAAATTGCTTTACGACTGGCTTCCAACCAACCTTGCATTTGAAAAGTTTTTTGACCTTCACATACAATCTCTATTTCTCACACCGCACATGATAAAATTTGCAACCCATATTCCATGGCAGTTAAAATATGATCCAAAAACGAATATTGGAAAACTACCATTACGGTCAATTTTGCATAAACAAAAGGGATTTGAAAAATTCCATCCCATAAAAAAAGGATTTTCTGTCAATTTGGACTCATTGTGGAATAAAAAAGCAAAAGAGATTGCTTTATCATACATGAGTGACAGTTCGGAGCTTGTCAAAAACAAGATAATTAGTGGTAAATGGGTTGAGTCATCAATTAAAAAAATAAAGGTAGATGCAAGCTCTGATTTGCGAGCACGTTATATCAATAAAGTTCTACTGATTCTGGCCTTGGAGGTATGGCATAGGCTGTTTGTCAGCAAAACACTGAAAAAAGATGATCGTCTCTAAGAGTACAGATCCTACATAATCTAGAACCATCAACATCAATTTTTCTTAAAGATGCTTTTTATCCGTTTGCGCTGCATACTTCTAATGAAGTCCCGAATCTCTTTGTCGTACATGCTATTGTAACCCTCTTTTGTGGGAGAGAAAGTGAGATAATAATACAGCATATTCAAAGCTCCCCGTCTTCCAACTGGGCTGCCAGTTATGAAGTAAAGAAGGAATCTACCAACAACGAAAAATGGATCGTAACCCAGTGTCTTCATGCCAGCTCCGAACTCGTAAAAATGATGCTCAGAACCTATCTCACGAATATGTTTGAACTTGGCCTCTTTTAATACATCGTTTTCGTAACCGTCTCGAAGAGCCATGTATAAAACGGCCGACTCGTAACCCATCTTTTCTGGATATCTGCCATATTTGGGCAAAAAAAAGGAATTCCGAACGAATCTTCCTCCTCCTGTAGGGTTGCTATATCTGCGTTCGCTAAAAACGCCGGCAACAACTGCAAGTTTTGGATTCTCATCCATATGCTTGATAATCTTCTCAGCATAATCTTCTTCGTAGAGGTCATCGTCCGCACTAATCATGTGATAATCAGTCGTCTCAAGGTTCATGTCAGTAAGGAGTTTAAGTGCCTTGTTCCAGTTGCTTACAACCCTTCCTATGTCATATCCCAAATCTGGATTCGTAATTATGTAAAGATCCTTCCAACAGTCTTTCATTTTTTTTAGAACTTGGTCTGTTCCATCTGTTGAACCGTCATTAATTACTACGACATATCGAGGCTTTAGCGTTTGGTTTTTCAGGGAGAGCAAGGATTGTTCTATAATTGATTTAGAATTCCTGCATGTTACTATTGCAAAATAGGTCCCCATAACTATTGATCTCTAACAGCATAATTTTCTTATTTTCATAGACATATAGTTTGCTATAGTATTAATCGTTGAAGCTCAAAGGCTTCTGCATACCTTCCTTCAATTTGGGCTCCTCGAAACCTTACAAGATCACTGAAGGATTTGTGCTTGAAATAGATTCTGTAGTTTTGGGAAGAGTACTGTTCTATCATCCTACACTTGATCTTAAATTCTGATTCTGTTAACTCATTCCAGCAATTCACGTGCTGATTCTGTCCACTGCGAATGTCTTCATAATACAAAATAGTCTTGCCAAACATTATGTCATCAACAGCTTCTCCAAGAATCCTATGGTCAAGATGTTGTGAATTTTTCGAGGTGCAAAAGACCACATCTGCATCTTTGAGTTTGTATATGTCATTTCTTATCTCTGCTATATGGTTTACAAAGTCCATTGTCTTGTAACGGAGACATTGGTATTTTACGCCACAAATAGCCATGCTTTTTTCAAGTTCGTTAGATATACCGCTATTCCCTTTTATGTCAACAGAATTTGAAAAAATTATCACCTTTGGGTTATACCTTCTCATTTGGTACAACGTACCACCCATGCCAAGCTCAATATCATCAGGATGAGGTCCTAAAACAATAATCTTCTTATTTGAAAGATTCAAGAATTTCATAAAGTTCCAACAGACACAGGGTCTATTTTAGGTTTGAATTTTCCTAGTTTACAATTTGACTAGAAAGTACAAAAGTAATGAGAAAAATAGGGCGGGTCGTTGCAGATGCGAGACGGATACTTGGAAAAATAGCTTCAAACGGCAACCAGTTATGCAAAATTTATTTATGATAAGTTAAATTAATGGTAGGACTTCACTATTTTGATAAATGATTACTAGATTTCTTAGAAGACGTTGGCTTGATTTCAGAAACGGTCATAGTTTCTATTTAGCTTTCGTAATGAATTTTGTCAATTTTATACTTATAGCATATAATTTTGCTGTAAAAGACGTTCCCTCCATTCATGCGATCTTTACCAACCTTTTCATCTTTACTGCCTTTTTCTTGGGCATGTACATTCCTGCCGCGGTACTCATTGGTTATTGGCATAGGCGTAATCAATATACAGTTGAAAACGAGACGTTGTATCAAGAAAACTGGGTATGGGCATGGCAAAGCAGGTTTCTCATCCGTTTATTGCAAGGAAAGACCACTAGTAAAGAAAACGACGAGGCACTAAAATACCTAGAAAGAATTCTAAAGAGACACAAGAAAGAACATCTTCTGGACTATGGACCTGAACACGATTCTGAAGATTGACTATTCGTACATGTTGAGATGAGTAAATCCTTTCCGTTATGCGGTGTCCCATATAGTATAAAATACCAATAGTCGATAACAACGATGATCATGACAATAAAAAGTAAGATGCAAAAACTGCGAATGTATAACCAAGTTTTCTCGACTCCTTATGAGGCGATAAAATTTCGTAAAGTGGCTAGGAAAGGAGGAACCAATTCCAGTTCTTTGACATCGTTGAAATTAAAGGAATCAAGATTCCCCATATTTTGTAGACCCAATTCTACCGATGCTGAGGTACTCTGGGCGACGTTTTATAATAAATATCATCTACCACCCCACACACTTGACAGGAATTCGATAATATTGGATCTGGGAGCAAATATTGGGCATACTATGGCGCATTTTGCTTTTCGATTTCCAACATCAAGAATCTATGGTGTTGAAATGGATTATGAGAATTTTCTTTTGGCTCAAAAAAACATTGCGCCGCTTGGTAATCAATGCAAAATAATTCATACAGCTGTATGGAAGGAAAATGAGATCATCTCATATGGGGGGAGCGGTGAAAATGGATACAGCCTAGTCAGGGAAGATCAACAAAACAAAATGCATACTACACAGGGAAGAACCATCGAATGCATTCTTGAAGAAAATAACTTGATGAAGATAGACTATTTGAAAATGGATATTGAAGGAGCAGAAAAGGTCATACTAGAAAATTCGGAGAAGTGGATTGATAAAATAAAATCGATGAGGATAGAAATCCACCCTCCAGTTACTGTAGAAGACTGTGAAAGAAATTTGGTGAAAAATGGCTTTGTTTGTACTCAAGACAAAACCTTCCCAATGCTGAACATCTTCGCTACAAGACAAAAAACATGATTCCGGATGAACAAGTCCGGATAAAAAATTTTTTAAAAATGAGGCGCTTTTAAACCGCTAAACTTGAGTTGTACTTCAAATCTCCAAAAATGAGACATAAATAGTGTATTGCAGGTTATAGATGACATGTGGAGAGCAAGACATGTTTTAAAAAAGATCTCAAGGAAAAATGAAATGACAAAAGAGGAATGGGCATACTATAAAAAACTATATGAAGAAGTTCACAATCTGGACGGAGCTAAAGACATAACTGCTGAAAACACAAAAGCCCAATTTGCTGAACAGTGGAAAAATTTTCCTACTGGGAGATACTTGCTAAGCGATCCTTCTTTTAAAAACAATGTCGATTCTATTATATCTGAACAGGAAATACTGATTAAACGTGAATGGTTTCGCGGTAAGAACGTCCTTGATGCGGGCTGTGGAAATGGAAGATGGTCCTATGGTCTTGCAAAGCTAGGCGCAAAACTAACATGTGTGGATATAAACCCCATCGCGATAGAAGAAACGCGTAAAGCACTAAGTGAATTTGGAAATGAATTTACCTTCCTAGTTTCTTCTCTTGAAGAATTAAATTTGGCGGAGGGTTCATTTGATTTAGTTTTCTCTTGGGGAGTACTGCATCACTGTGTAAGCTTCACAAAGTCTCTACAAAACCTTACTAGAGTCTTGAAAAATGGCGGTTTCCTTTATTTGTATTTGTATGGTAGAGACAGCTTACCGATGGAAAAAGATTTAGAATTATTCAAGAGACGTGTGGAGTACAACAAGACTACTGAACAAAAAAAGAGGCATCAAATTCTTCTCGAGCAAGCTGGAGGTAACAAAGACATGCTTAACCAAGCACATGATTTGCTTGCACCTACTATAAACAGACGGTTTACTTTTGACCAAGTAAAAACGATTCTAGAGAGACTAGGTTATGTCGATGTAACGAGAACCATCAAAAGCACGGAAATCTTTGTGAGGGCAGTAAAAGGTAACAATATCTCCCAAGACATATTTCTGCCTCCTAGAGAACCACCCTACTGGTTTAACAAATAAAGACAAATTTTAATAGCTGCGTAGAAACCATCCATAAATTACCAAATAATCCCTGGTAATCCTGTAGCAATTGTAGGCAATCGCCCTGTACGGCACTTCTCTGCTTTATCACAATATTCCTTGACATGATGTGCTCTCCGAGCATCCTCTTGATTACAGAGAATATGGTCTCTGCCTTCCTTCGCTGATGATGCGTCTTCCATCTAAAGTACCTCTTCATCACCTTCCTGTGGAATCCCCTGGGGTCTTGGACAGGCGCACGGATGCATATTTTGGCCGGTATGATTGTATTTGGTATACCTAGATTCTGTGCAGCAACATGGTTGCGCTCAGAATCGTAACCTCGGTTTGCCACAACAGTATCCACTAGCGCCAGATTGGTGAGCCGTTGCAAAAGTGGAATGAAATCCACCCTGTCATCCCTCCGCTTGTGCCGTATCTTGATGCCGCAGACAAGCTGCCGCCTCAGGTCAGCACAGATGGTCATCTTGACAAACTTCCTTTGTAGCTTGAACCGTTTGGTATAGTAATACGAGGCTTGCCCGTGGGACAGCCCCGTTGCATCCATGCCTGCAAGCATTCTCGCAATCTGGCAGTAGATGACAAAGGATTCGAGCATCTTTGAGCAGCATGCCGTGCCTTAATCGGGCTGCTGCCTTTTGCAGCGTTGTAGAGTGTGGTATTGTGGGTAATCCAAAATATTCTCTCACACCAAAACCTTCTTCTAGGAACTCAACGAACCTACGATAACTCTTGCGCTCGTACTGACGCAGCGTGAGTAACACAAGGTGCTGCCAGACCGTGTACATATGATTGGACTTCCTATGTAGGTATGGCGGTACCCTTGCTTTCTCCAATATACGCATCATCGTACGAGTCATTCTCACGTACCGAGATGGCTTCATGGTGCCGTCATACCAACGTCGTCAGCCATAGATCTGCCCATGGAATTGGCTCTAACAACCTTTCAAAAATCTATGGTTTCTACGCGGCTAATTTTAATTGATTTTAGAGCCCATTTACGTACTCGGTTGTTACAACCAGCTTTATGTCGGACATGGCCAATGCTAGACAACACACAGCATGATGAAAGGGAGAATCTCCTTTCAACAGGTAAGTTCGTCTATCGAAAAAATCTCATTTCTTGCACAACTTTTCCCTATATATCGTTAAACTTCAGCAGGTAGAAATCTCTTATTCAGATCAACGATCTCTTGTGATTATGACAACTTTGCATTGGGATTCATTTCTTTGGTCACAAACAGTCTAAACCAAATTTCCAAAGCAAGTAATCCAAAAAACTTATTCACATATCTTATATCCAAATCATAGCGTTTCGAGATATACTTTTTTGTCCACTCTTGATTGATCAAACCTTCTTCTATGATCCTAGCTTTTGATAAATAATAATCGCACAAATGGAATCCATGAGATTTCCATAACTTCAAGGTATTGACAGAGAACCCTCTTTTTTCATCAAGAATCAACGAACTTATCCCGTACTTGGAAAGGATTTTTCTGAGCAGTATCTTACCAAGATTGCTTTTGTTGTCGTACTTTAACTTGTTTTCTAAATGTATTGCAAAGTAAATCATTTCCTTCGACAAAATGGGAGATAGTGAGTCTATTCCAAAATATTTATGGATTTTAGAATAGAGAGGAATCCAATTGTAAAGTAGCTTTCCATTGAAGTCAGCCAGAAAAACCTGGCTAAGAGATGATAAAGGATTGTCAAAATATTCTTTAATACGATCGTAGATATTATCCCAGGAAAATTTTATTTTGTGTCCAAAGAGCTTTTCTTGGTCTGGAACCCAGTCTCTTTCATGGCACATCAGATATAATTTGGCTTTGTCTAGCGACGTAAAATTCGGTTCTACACTTGATAAGAATTTTTCATACCTGAAAGTATACCCACCAAACAGCTCGTCGCCGCCATCTCCAGATAATAAGACATTTGAAATCGTTTTTGATTTTTTTGCAAGATAATACCAATGCAAATCCCAAAAAGGTTCCTTTATAATGCTTATAGCTTTTGGTAATTCTTCGAGATAGTTTTCTAGATATAATGTATTGTGCTCAGCCCCTAGTCTCTCAGCAATCTTTCTTGCAGTTGTTGATTCATCAAAACTATCTGAAAATTTCACTGATATTGCTTCAACGCTTATGTCAGGTACCGCCTTTTTCAACATCAAAAGAACCAGAGTTGAATCAATTCCTCCACTGAGCGCGATTGAAACTTTCTTTGCTCTTGTTTTTCTGATGTGTTTTTTAATTGTATTTTGTAAAGTTTCTTCTACATATCCAATCTGGTTAGCAGAATGTTTTTCTCTGAAGTCTTGCCACACGCGTGGTAAAATTTGGGATTTTTTTATAGGATTGTATCTTAACGTCAATATGCTGCTTATAGAAGCAGGGTTGACTCTCATTTCCTAATGAATTGCCGCCCTATTCCCCTTAGAATCAAACCTGATTTTCTCGCAGAAGTAGTATCTATAATTCCCCTCGCGTCTATCAGGACAGGTGTTTTCATTTTTTCTTTTAATAGAGAGGGAGAGACATCTCTAAACTCCTTGTGTGCCGTGACTATTATTGTAGCATCTGCACCCGTTATGGCGTCAAAAAGAGAATTTTCTGTCTTTTGAGAAAATACATCGGCAGCTTTGAAAAAAGGATCATAAATCCTGATTTTCGCCCCAAGGCCTAGAATTTCTTTTATGATATCCTCAGCAGGAGAGAGTTGTATGTCTTTTACATCTGGCTTGTATGACACACCAAGAATTGCTACTGTGCTTTCCTTTACCGCTTTTTTCGCTTCATTTAATGCGTCAACAAGCAACTCAACAACATGATGGGGCATGTGTTCATTTATTTCTCGTGCTGCTCTTACAATTTTTAACTTGCCATTCAGAAGTTTTCCTGAATTTAATAACTGATATGAATTGACGGGAAGGCAAGGACCACCCACACCAGCACCCGGATAATGAGTCTCGAAGTTGTATTTCTGGTCACAGGCTTTCAATACCGTCATTATGTCTATGCCTAATTTTTCAAACAAGATAGCAAGTTCATTGACAAAAGCAATATTTACATCACGAAATACATTCGCAGTGAGCTTTGCCGCATTTGCCGTTTTACAATCAGGAAGAGACAAAATTTCAGCCTTGAACACGTGTCTGTATATCTCTTCTACTATTTTTGCAGTCTTTTCATCCATCGCACCTACTAGTCTAGGAACTACCTCAAAATCTCTTAAAATCTGACCGGGATTAGCCGTTTCAGGACAAGCGGCTACTCCGAGATTTTTTCCAGCGCTTAGCCTCTGACCATCCCCTTCTATGACTGTAATCAATTCATTTTCGATAAAACCCGGCTCGACCGTGCTTTCAACTATAACAACTGCGCTTGGTTCTAACCATTGATTAAGCTGTCTTCCTACTGAAATGAGGGCCGAGTAGTCAGGTACATTATTTTTATCCATAGGAGTGGGCAATGATAATATAACAATATCAGAATTGGAAACTGCTTCCTTGCCATCTATTGTGGCATGTAACTTCTTATCTCGTACAACTTTGTAAAACATCTCATCAAAACCAGGTTCATCCTTCAGTGGATATTCTCCAGAATTAATCATGTGTACAAGCTTGGCATTTATATCATAACCAACGGTAGAAAATCTTGAATTTGCACAAGAGATGGCAGTAGGAAGTCCAATCCGTCCAACACCTACAACGCAAACTCTGATGTTGCCCGTTCTTATCATCTGTTTTATCTCGTTTAAATCAAGGGCCAAAATTTTTGCCAATTATCTTAACCATCTCTATTAAATGCAACAATGAGTTGTTTCTTTATAAACCAATATTCTATCAAGATCCAGTTAAAAGTTAAAAACTACTCTGCTTGTTGAGACTTGTGAAATTTGTAGTAATCGGTGGAGCAGGTTTTATAGGAAGCCACTTGGTAAATTACTTGATAGAACAGAATCACTCTGTCACCATAGTAGATAATCTTCACAGTGGAAACCTGTCAAACTTAAATGTAGTTAAAAGTGAGATAGAATTTTTTGAAAATGATATTAGGGATCTTTCCTCACTGCGAAAGATATTGAAGGATTCTGACGGGATTTTTCACGAGGCTGCACTGACAGTTGTTCAGGATTCTTACGTTAAAGAAAAAGAGTATTACGATGTTAATGTGACTGGAACTGACAATATACTAAAACTGGCAAAAGAATTTGGAATTAGAGTAGTTTTTGCAAGCAGCTCAAGCGTGTACGGAAACCCAAAGAAGGTTCCTATACCAGAAGATGCGGAAAGAAAGCCACTCAATCCGTATGGAATGACAAAACTAGAGGATGAGTATCTTGCAGAAAAATACGCAAAACTTGGAGTAGAGGCAATAGGATTACGGTATTTTAATGTATATGGTGAAGGACAAAACGAGGCATATGCTGGCGTAATTACAAAATTCCTCAAGAGGATTGAAAAACAAGACGCTCCGATAATTTATGGAGACGGCTCTCAGACAAGAGACTTTGTCTATGTTGGAGATGTTGCAAAGGCAAACTTGCTTGCAATGAAAAGCAACGTTAAAAATTCGTTTATTAATGTCGGAACAGGGGTAGGAATCTCTATCAAAGACTTGGCGTATATGATCATAGATTCATCCGGCCTGAAGATGAAACCAATATTTAAAAAGGCATTGAAAGGCGATGTCAAAGAAAGCCGGGCAGATATTACATTATCGCATAAACTCTTGGGATGGAAGGCTAAAGTCAAATTAAGAGAGTGGTTAGAAAAAAGGTAGGTGTTCAAGCCTGAATTTTGAGCCTTTAGATCTATCATACTCTGGCATATCGCCTAATACATACAAAATAATAAATTGAAATGAAAGGCAATGGGTGGGAGGAAATAGATCATCATGAATATTGCTATAATAGGAAACATTGCATCGCAAGGATATGTGATGGGCAAAGAACTACGATCTCGCGGACATCTGGTAGATAATTACTGCGCAAATAATGTTTTTCTAAGCAATCCCGAAATGAGTCATTTCATAGACATCGGTAAAAAATACCATATACCATTTGAGAGAACAATAAGACGATTTGTTTACAGACACAAAAAAAAATATGATTTAGAAGTAAGATTCTATTCTCCAAAATATGTCAACACTAGACATAGCGTTATGATCTATGTTGGAAGTGATATACGTGATGGAATTATTCCACCTGAGAATCATTGCTTTGCAGTAACAAAAGATCTTTTTCAATATCTGAAAGAGTATGATGCTAGATTTTTGCCATGGGTAATAGATACAGATTTGTTCAAACCTGCAGGAAATAAACCTAAGACTGAAAAAATACGAGTTGGTCATTTTCCTACTGATCCAAAGATGAAGGGTTCTCATTTAGTGACGGAAGCTATTTCAATTTTACGAAAAAAAGGATACCAGATCGAGTATGTTTCAGATAGGGTTCCTCACGACAAAATGCCAGAATATCTTTCTAGCCTAGATATGTTATGTGATAGTTTCAAATTAGGAATTTATGGACAAATCGCCATAGAATCACTTGCTGTCGGAACTCCTGTAGTATGTTATGTCGAGGATAGATACTTTCTTCATGAAGAAATGAAAAACCAGATTGTTAATTGTTCACCAGATGCTGAATCTATTGCCTTGGCTATATTGAAAGCTAAGGACAAGAAAGTGGATCCTGATCTCGTACGACATTTACACTCTCCAAAAACTGTAGTAGACATCCTGCTTTCAACTCTTTCAGAATGGGGTTTCATGTAAAAGATTCTATATTTAGGCCAAAAGATTTGATTCATCTCTAAATTATTTTCATTAAATTTGGAAATTAGGTTGTTATCTCTTAATCGCATCAATAATTTTAGAGCTATTAGTTTCAAAAGCTATCCAAAAAAGAATTTTTGAAATTCCTACGCCATAGTCCATTCTAATATGATTATCAGTCTAGAATCAATTTGAAACCAACATCAAAAACCATTAGTTAATTTAGGAGTAGAAATAACGTGTCCTGTTTGATAAGCAAAGATGTAGTAGCAGGATTGGGCGAAATAGGATTTCCCATATTTCAACTACTGAGCAAGGCAAAACCCGTAGCAGGTTATGATATCAATGAAAAATTGATTGACAAAAAGAAATTCCAAAAATATGAAAAACTTGATACTGGTTTTCTGCATGTTTGTATTCCTTTTACAAATAACTTTGCTTCAAATGTAATGAAACTTTATGAGCAATTCAAACCGAAAGGAATTGTCATTCATAGCACCATTAGTCCTGGTATTACGCGAGATCTGCAATCCAAACTGCCAATACCAGTAATTTACAGTGCTACAAGAGGGATTCATAAGAGAATGCTCCATGATCTGAAAAGATACGCAAAATTCTATTCTGTAGAGCCAAATGCACCTTCTGCAGATTGGGCTTCGACGGAATATGCAAAATTGATGAAAAAATGTAAGGTTAAGACAAAAAGAATGTCAAAACCTATAGCACTTGAACTTGCAAAGATAGTTGTTGATACATCCTATTATGGTTGGCTGATTACATATGCGCAGCTTAGTAACATGATAGCAATAGAAAACAACGTGGATTATGACGAAATGTGGTCTTTTGCAGATGAAATTGACAGATACCTAGGCAATAGACCAAAAATGTTTCCTGGTTTCATTGGGGGTCATTGTGTAATACCAAATCTAGATTTGATTCATAATCAAGCATTAGATCTAATCAAAGAAATAAACAACATTTATGCAGAAAAAGTAAAAGATACTCAAGAGATAGCAAAAAAATATCAATCAAAATAATTTATCTGTCTTTTTCTTCAAACACTAGATCTCGGATTCTAATCACATCTGAATGATATATAGTATGGTAAGTTTTAGATTGTATCTAATGGAAACTAAAACTCATTCTAGTCTTAGAACAGTGGAATGGAAAGACAATGCAGTTGTAATGATTGACCAAACCAGATTGCCAAATGAGCTGGTTTACGTAAAATATACCGATTACAAAGATGTTGCCGATGCTATAAGAAACCTAGTAGTGCGCGGCGCTCCTGCAATAGGAGTCTCAGGAGCTTTTGGTCTTGCATTGGCAGCATTGCAAAGCACTGCATCAGACAAAGAAGATCTTATTCTAGATCTGGAAGATGCAAAAGAAATCCTTTTTGAAACAAGACCTACTGCCATCAACCTTGCGTGGGGTCTTGAAAGAATCATGAATGTTGCAAAGCTGGGAAACATTGTTTCTGAAATTAAAGATTCTATTGTCAAAGAAGCCAAAAAGATGGCAGAAGAAGACATTGAGATAAACATGCGCATGGGCAAAAACGGCTCATCATTATTTGGTGACAATGATACCATCATGACCCACTGCAATGCAGGAGCACTAGCCACAGTTGCTTATGGTACTGCACTTGGGGTGATAA
>JAGWFW010000035.1 GCA_028867735.1 Nitrososphaerota archaeon | reverse complement strand
CTTGCCTTTTTCTACTTGCTTTTTCCTCTTGTATACAGTATGCACTAAGCTCATCCAAAGTACTCGAGTTTACCATTTATGCCGATGGTACCACTCATGTCTTCTATCAGACTGATGTTGATTCACAATCTCCAGATTCTGTACTTGATCTGTATGGCAATACTACTGACAACCTTGTCATACGGGACCAGAATGGAACATTGCTTTCAAGCAAAATGAATACAAATGGTGTAGACGTTGAGACTCTTGGGGCCTCTACAGTTAAGGTAGATTATGATACTCCCGACCTTGTGTCCAAAAGTGGGAAGACATGGACATTTCACGTAAATTCTCCTGTTGACTATTCCGTACTTTTGCCTGCAAATACTGTGATTGTGGGCATGAGCGCAACTCCACTAAACTTGCAGGTTGTAAACGATCAATCCCTGGTTTCATTCCCTAGCGGGTCTGCAGATGTCAATTACATATTTGGCGTATTGGGAACAAGCCAGACAGCAACCCGTGCAATTCAGAGTGCTCGTGATTTTATAAATACGGTAAATTCTGAGAACATAAAAACTCCTCTTGCTTCCCAAAAACTTGATGACGCAAATACGGCCTTTAACCAAGGAAGGTATTCTGATTCTGAGGCGCTGGCAAATGACGCCAAAAACTTGGCTGTACAGGAACAACAAGCGGCTCTTTCCATTCCAAAATCCTCTGGAGACTATGGTACAACTCTAATTTTGGTTGCAGGCGGAGCCGCCGCTGCGGGAACTACTGTATTCATTATATTGAGAAGAACTAGGACTGCAAAGGAAATACCAATACCTCAAATCCCTACCAGCAATTATGTCCCGCCAGACAAGGAAACAATCTTTAGACTAAAACCAGAACTGCGCCAGGAAGACAAGGACATTGTGGCATTCATCTCTGAAAAGGGGGGGAGAGTTTTTGAGAGCGAACTTCGCAAGAAATTCCTTTTACCACGCACTACAATGTGGAGAGCAGTAAAAAGGCTAGAAAGAGAGGGAGTTGTTGAAATAGAAAAGGTAGATCAACAAAACCTGATAAAACTACAAAAGGTCGAGGAGAATCCACAATGAAAGTATTGTCGGTATTCCTTTTGGTATTGCTGGTTGGAACAATAATTTCAGGCATTCCTGTGAAATCCTATGCCGATCCACAGCTAGATACTCTGCTCAATATAGCGACGCAGGCCAGAAACAGCCTTGGCATCACAATATCCCAAATCAATAACGTGCCTGATCAGATTAACCAGCTTTACAAACAAGGTTCCAATGAAACTGATGAATTGGCACAGGCAGTGACCCAACAAGACATTGATTCTGCCAAGCAACATTTCCTTGCCGCCATGAGGTATTTCAAGGAAACAAACGATCGGATAAATTCACTTAATGCAACAGCTCCAAATGACCAACAAAAAACCGAGACGATACAGCTAAGGGGCGAAATAATCAGACTAGAAAACATGGGGAAGCTACTCAAGACTATTGCATTGCAAAATGATGTGGATATCAATTTTACAGGCTTTGATGGGATGCTTCAAAATGCAACCCAGGATCTCAGCTCAGGAAACCTCGATGATGCATCAGCACAAATTCAAAATGCCAACGACTTTGTTGTTACTACCCATAACTCTCTTACCAAAGCTGCACAAGAAAGAATTACTGAAAAGGAAAAAGAGTTTACAGAAAAACAAATTGCACAGCTAAACGTTGCTCAGGCAAATACTAAAGTAAATACCACCAGTCAATCTAATGCTGGATTCAATGCTACCAGTAAATCTAATGTGACTCAAAGTACACTGCCTGCGAATTCGTCTTATGTTGCACCAGCTGTAAACAATTCTAACATTGTTATGGAACACAATCCAAAAGATATGGTTGCAGAACTCAAGCGGTTGGTAGCAGAAGGTAAAGTTGACCAAGCAATAAATCTGATTAAGATAATTCAAGCCTATCAACGGGCACAGTCTACTGAAAAAGCTACCGCAATATCCACTCCTGTAAACACAACCTCTATTCCACCAGCTCCGCCTACACCACCATCACTTCCACCATCTCCTCCTGTAAACACAACCTCTATTCCACCAGCTCCGCCTACACCACCATCACTTCCACCATCTCCTCCTGTAAACACAACCTCTATTCCACCAGCTCCGCCTACAAACGCTACCGTGCCAACACCGCCTACACCACCTGAAAACACAACAACATCTACGTCCCAGTTCACAACACAAGAAAACCATACTATATCAGATCAAAGTATGGAGCATAACGAACACCTAAAAAAATACGACGAGCATACGGAACAAGAAAAAAGACACCATCACTAAAACTGGCAATTTTTTGTGCTGATTTACCGTCATATTTTCATAAAATTCATATAGATTTTTGATAGGAACAATAGCCTGATGGCCTCAAAACAAATTTCTATAGGCATTGGCATTCCGATGATTGCAGTAGGCGCGATACTTGCCATCTTTCTTGCTCCAATGCAACCCGATCTAATTGATACAATACAGTTCATTGGAAGCCTTATTGGGATTCTTGGAGTCGTGATATTCATTGCAGGATTGTTTGCAAGGAAAATGCCCAAAATTGCTTCTTAAACTTCAATATTTCTGTTAGATTAGACTGTCAAGTCTTAACAAATATGTGAACAATGGATTTTCATGCTATATGCAAACCATTCATCCCCATGTAATTATCGTCTTCCCAATCCCAAAAATTGTTTTTCCACTGCGGCTGATTTTCTTGTCAATCAGATAATCATTTTGGCAAAATTGTTCACCATAAAATACAATTAAATAAATACTAAACAATCAGAGATCGAATACTTGAAGGTGCGACTATACGAAATATTCACCTCAATAGAGGGGGAAGGGATTCTATATGGTACCAAGACACTTTTTGTCAGGCTAGCAGGGTGCCCCTTCAAATGTTTCTACTGTGACACAAAAGAAGCATTGCCAATAACATCTGGAAAAGAATATCAAATCGATGAAGCAAAAAATCTAATTGAAAATAACCTAGTAAAAAATACATACAAAGTAAATTTCACTGGTGGGGATCCGCTCGCCCAATCTGAAGCAGTATCTGAGCTGGCAAAATTTGTGCAACAAAAGAAAATTCCAACCTATCTAGAATCTTCTTGCTTTGATTCAACAAGGTTTGCACAAGTTTTACCCCACTTTGATTTCATCAAAATTGAGTTTAAAACACTTGATTCTGAATTTGTGGATGAAGCACATTATTCTAAACTTTTAGAAAATGAATTGCAGTGTTTAAAACTTGCAATAGATTCTGGCAAAACGACATACATCAAAATAGTCATAAGCTCTAGAACTGGGCTTGAACACTTTAAGCATCTTCTCAAGAACATTTTTGATATAACGTCAAAGTCCAAGGTTGCAGGATTTATAATACAGCCTACGTATGGTATAGCAGAACCTGACTTGAAACAGCTTCTTGATTTTTATGATCTAGTCCATGCTTATTACGAGGAAGTACGCATTGTGCCCCAGCTACACAAGCTCATAGGAGCACCATGATGAATAAAGAAAGAGTAAAAAAACTAATTCGCGAACTGATTGCTGAAATAGGCGAAGATCCAACAAGAGAGGGCCTAATAGATACACCAAACAGAATCGCAGACATGTATGGGGAGATCTTCAAAGGCTATGATGCAGAATCAGAGCTTTCGGTAAAATTCTCCGAGGATTCTGATGTTGTTATAGCAAAAGATATCCAGTTTTATTCCATGTGTGAACACCACATGCTGCCATTTTTTGGCAAGATTACAGTGGCATATGCTCCAAATGGCAAGGTGTTTGGCATCTCAAAACTGGTCCGCTTGGTGGAAAAATATTCGGCCAGGCTGCAAATCCAGGAAAGAATAACAAAAAATATTGCAGATGAGTTGCATTCGGAAGGGGTAAAGGGAGTCTTGGTTATAGCAGAAGGCGAACATCTATGCATGAAAATGCGTGGTGTAAGAAATGATGCACTAGTAACAACAATCGCATCAAGGGGTATTTACGATAAAAAAGAGGCAAGAACTGATGTTCTAAGTCTGATTTATAGCGGCAGATCTCCCTCAAACATTGTATGAATCTGAAAAATTAAATAATAACGTCTGATGCACGACGGTTATGGGAGTGCATAACAATTTTCATGCTCCAAAGGACTCTTGGCCCGCCTTTTCATGGTATGCAATTGAATTCTTTGTCATCATGGCAGTAGGCGTGCTAATTGCAGCAAGCTCAATGGGCTACTTTAAAAAACTAGGCTTTGATGAATCCATGACTAACTGGATCTTTTGGGGCATTGTTGGTATACCATATCCGATATACTATCTTGTCATACGTCCACTTCTTTTAAAAAGACCTGCACTGAAAATTTAGACTAGCTGAATTTGTATCTGGTCTTGTCCATCATGTTTGCCTGAACAAAAGCCATCTTTCTATTATTGCAGGATTCGCATTTTCCACAATGTATCTTTGACTGCGAATAACAACTCCAGGCTTTGAAGATCTCTTCTCCAAGCAAGTCATGGCCAATTCTGAGAAGGTTACTCTTTGAAAGATTCCCAACAAATGGGCTCCATATCTTGATTTTTTTTCTTAATCCCTTTCTTATCCCGTCTATTTCTCCTTCATTGAGTGCATTAGTCAACAAGTTGGAAAATTTGGGCCTGCAATCTGGATATAGCTGATCGTCCTTGTGGGCTCCATATGCTACCAGATTCGCATTCTTTGAAAACGCCCAGGCAGACGCTATGGAAAGAAATACAGCATTTCGTATTGGAACCACTATGGAATAATCAAACTTGGATGGTATGCTCATCTTTGAGTATGTCAGAGCATTTGTCTTTTCATACAATGTTTTCATGAATTCAATATCAATTACTTTATGTTCTCGAAATTTCAATATTCTAGAAAAGTATCGTGCAGCCTTTAGCTCTTGGTTGGCCTTTTGACCATACGCGAACGTAATCCCATAAATGTCATATTGTTTTTGTAAATGGGCTGCAACGCATACGGAATCTATTCCTCCGCTGAAAACTACAATTGCTTTCAATTTGAAGGCAGTCATTTTTAGCCAAATAAAATGTTTAACTATGCAATTGTAATCAGTGCGGCTCCGCACAAGATCAGGCCAGCGCCGGTTATGACTCTCAATATGCCCTGCCTATGAACAATTTCTTTAAAATACAGGATTCCCCAAGAGACTGCAAACAGCGTAGCTGTTTGTGATATGGGGTAAGCGACAGTAATCCCAATCAACCCAACAGCTATCAAGACAGACAAGCTGCCAATATTGAACAAACTTCCCGAAAGGGCCCCTGCTAACATTTCTCTTTTTGCAAACTTTCTTGATAGTAATAGCATAGGTACCCCTATTGCAAAGATGGAAAGACTAGACGAAAAGAATCCAGCTTGAAGTGCATGAGTAGCTTGAAGCGGAATCACATACGAGCCGCCAACTAGCCCTGATGCTACTGCAATAAGATATCCGCTCTTTTGTACGGGCGAGTTTTTTGAGGTATTTGAGATAAAAACTAGTCCTGCTAGCAACAATCCTATTGCAATAATTGCAAGAATCATGTAATTGAATTTCTCATCAAAGTACAAAATTCCCCACAAAAATGAAACAAGAATGCTAAAACCTGCAAGGAATGGCGATGTCCTGGAAAGCCCGATTAATCTGACAGAATACAGGGCAAGTACATTTCCAGCAGTCCATATTGCCCCACTCAGCAATCCGGCTGGCAAAATTTGAAACCCCCACAAAAATCCAATTGGGATTGCAAACAGGATCACCCCTATTCCCGTGGCGCCCTGTAATTGCCAGATATCTACAACCTTGACTTTTTTAACGGGAGCAAAAAAAGTTCCCCAACATACGGCCGCACTAATGGCAGACAATAACCCCAATAAATTCAAAGCCAGCTCCATTGTACGAAGTGCAGTATAACTACTTATTACAATCTCTCAGATGTACAGAAAACATTTGAGATAGATTCTAATTCTTTGATACTTCCCAATAATGATACCAGTTAGTAGCAATATCATTTTGTGCTTCCTGTAAACTCATGTCACCTGAACATACCTGTTCATGCAGATAGTTCTCAAGACCATCCTTGGTATAGGAATTTGAATGAGGCTCAGGCCATAGGTTTCTTACATCTGTAGGAGAACCGCCTAGTTCAAGAGGAATAAGGTGGTCTAGTTCATAATTACTTGGTGAGTCAGTGTAACCATAAGCATCCATGAGTTTGAACTTTAGTGGTTCAGTGTAGGAAACTGGTGGCCGTATAGTCTTTGTGTACCCAGGAACACAGATAGTTGAATCGATATTGTCTTGTGTTACTCGTGGATCAACTGCACCGGGAGTGCAATTTGGATCTGGTAGTGTATCATTAATTGCATGACATGTAGTAGGCAGGAAAGCCGTAGTCTGCATTGTGTCTTGACTTGTCTCATCTGACTGTGATGGTGTATTTCCTGTTTGATTCTCCTGTTGTACTGCGTTTACCTGTATTATGCCTGCCTGAACAAGATACTCTATTCCTTTCAGGAACTCTGAATCGTCAATTGCCCCATCTGCCCACCATCCAGCAGTATTCTTGATCCATTGTGGAATTTGCAAAGATCCTGAATTAGAAGAGGATTGTGTTTGTGGTATCTGTATGATGCCATTTTGAACCAGATACTGTATGCCTTTGACAAAGTCGCTATCGCCTACTTGATCCTCTGACCACCATTTTGCGTTGTTCTTTATCCATTGAGGAATCATTGGTACTGAAACTTGAGCAGGTGAAGCAGTTACTGCCTGTGTTGGATAATTGGGTACACTTGAAGCAATATTAGAACTGGTATTGGTGTCTGAGATACCTGAACTAGGGTAAGATGATGTGTCTAAGCCTAAGATGGGCTGGCCCGCCTTGCAATAGCTATTGTCTGGACATTGAGAACAGTATCCTGTGTCACCGCATACGTAGCTTCCAGTATCAGAAGGACAACTATGCCATCTATGACAACCGCTTCTATGCGCGAAAGCGTCTGGCGTAGCAATAGAGAAGATACCAAGTGCAACCATGAGAATTGCTATTCCAACAATGAAATATCTCCTCATAGATCTTAACAAATGATAACACAATTAAGTAATTTGATGTCAGTTTCTGCACTTACAGCAAGATATCCAGCAAACATCATGTTTCTTTTTGTAGGTTGCTTGATTTTCTTTCTACTCTAAAGTTTAATTTGCTGGCTACAGTATTTGCCTGATATGGAATACCTGAAGATAGAAAGAGAGGATGAAGTTGTCCAGATCACCATCAATAGAGAGGACAAGCTAAATGCAATGAGTCTTGAGGTTATGAACGAGTTCATCTCTGTGTTAGATGAGTTGGAGAAAGACTCTTCCAAGGTGATCATAATTACAGGAGCCGGACAAAAAGCCTTCTCGGCAGGAGCAGATATTGAATACATGAGCAAGATTGGACCTGTGGAGGCAGAAAAATATGCCATCCGAGGCCATGAGGTTCTAAACAAAATAGAAAAACTGGAAAAACCAGTAATCGCGGCGATAAACGGATATGCGCTTGGTGGCGGCTGTGAACTGGCGCTTTCTTGTGATATCAGATTTGCATCACCGAATGCGCAGCTGGGCCAGCCAGAAGTTACACTAGGAATATGCCCTGGATGGGGAGGAACGCAAAGGCTATTGCGTATAGTGGGACCTGCCAGAGCAAAAGATTTGATTTTTTCAGGGAGGAGAATCAATGCAGAAGAGGCCGCATCGATGGGTTTGGTCAATAGAGTTTTCTCATCTGAAAGTCTGCTTTCTGAAATCAAGTCTTATGCCAAAAATGTAGCAAAAAACAGCAGCTATGCGGTAGGCATCTCAAAAATGCTTGTCAACAAAGGAATGGACACAAACCTGGATACTGGGCTCAAGCTAGAAATTTATTCCTGGTCGCTCTGTTTTTCAACTAAGGACAGAGAATCTAGAATGAACTCTTTCTTACACCGAAAATAACTAGACAACAGCAGCGCCTTTACTTGGTTTGCATATTACTACTGTACACTCCACACCAGCTGCAGAAAATCCCTTTTTCATGGCGTCTGATATTTTTTTAGTATTGGCAGATGTTGATGTAAAAGAAATCACTGATGGCCCGGCGCCACTAATTGTTACCCCCATGGCGCCTGCTGCTAGCGCATTTTTCTTTACCCTGTCAAAGCCTGGAATGAGATGTTTTCTTGCAGGCTCTACTATAATGTCATTTATCGAGCTGCCTATCAAATTCACATCTTTTTCCATAAATCCGGCAGTTAGTGCCGATGCATTTGAGAGGTTTTTGACATGATCTGATAGTTTTACTAGTTTTGGAAGGACTTTTCTTGACGCCTCGGTCTTTTTTTGGGGCACCGGAATTTTTGGAATGGCCACACAGAGAACCAAATTTTTTGGGGGAATGACCCTTACCACATCAAATGGGTTCGTCCTGACTATGACAAATCCGCCCAGAACAGACGCAGCCACATTGTCATAGTGAACCGATCCTGCACTAGCCATCTCGCCCATTCCTGCATACTGGACTAGGCTATCTCCATCCAGTTTCAGCTTGAATAACGTATCAAAAGCAACCGCGGCAGCAGCTGCCGATGCGGCGCTGCTACCCATGCCAAAACCTGTCGGAACTCCCTTCTTAATTTTTACAACCAGGCCTGTTTTTACTTTGAATTTTCTAGTCATTTCTTTTATCACAAGCCCGGCAGAATTTTTTTCTAATTCGACGGGGATGGAATCAAAACTTTGAATTCTGATTCCCTTGCCTTCTTTTTTCAGCTGAATCTGATCATAATATGCATTCAATGCCAAGCCAAAAACATCAAAACCAGGGCCTAAATTTGCAGTAGAGCATGGGGCCCTTACAGTTACGCTCTCAACCATAATCTTCCATCTCCTCTCCCATGTTAAGAATTCTGCTCAATGCAGCCTGTAGGTTGACCATGCCATCCCCTGTAGCATTTGAAATCGGAATTAATCCCTGCGCAAACCCGCCCAAATTCAAGCTACGCAAAAGATTAGTGGCCAAAGTATAACTCTCGCCATCTGATTCTTTTGCAATGGCTTCTTCAAGGCTTGCCATGTTTGTTGACCATTTCAATACATCTTTAATTTTATCTTCGATAAGATCTACTTTTGTTACTACATTTACTTGCGGTAAGCCCAGTCGCAGTTTGACCGATGTTGCAAGCAATGCTACCGATACAAAGTTGGTTGCAGTTGTAATAAGAGAGCCATCATGAAGAAATATTGATGTCTTCTGTTCTGTGTTTAGGTTTTTCATAAGAAAGGGCCCACTAGCTCTGTATGCAAATAACTCGATTTGACCAGGAGTGTCTACTATCATATAATCTGGATTCACATCATCTATCTCTCGCTGTAATTCGTCAATTTTGGAAGCAATTAGATCATTTGCCATGATCATGGATCCATTTGGACCAAGATCATATTGCTTCATTATTGATACGATATCTACATGGTCTCTTACATCTACATCACATGTATATGGAAGATTTTCCACTCCGGGATCCAAATTTAACATTCCAACAAAATGCCCATTTCTGGTATAATAGTCCAAAACCTTTGAAGCCAGAAGAGATTTTCCAGATCCTGCAGTTCCTACAATGAAGATTGCTTTCATTTTAGATCAGCTATTTTGATGTTGAGCTTATATTTCCATCCATGGGTAGAGCAGGCAATGAATTGGAAGCTACTGGCGTTGCCTGTAAGCATAATACCATTTCTGATTATAGCTGCCACGTTTAACGTTAGCCTTGCAAATTTGCTTGCAGTGGGCATGGTTCCATTCATTGGTGCCGCAATTGCAATGGCCTGCAAACTACTTACTCAGGGTTTGAAATTCAACTATCTGGTCAGGAAATTTCTAGGACCAGTAGATGCAAACTGGAGAACAATCTCGGTGAGGATAGGAAGCGAGTTTGTTACATCTACAACCCCGTCTTTTGTAGGGGGGGAATTGGTAAGAATCATGTGGTTGAACAAGAAAGGCATACCTGTTGGCAAAGCATCCTATGTTACAATTGTGGAGATTGTAACAGAGGTTTTGGTAGCCGGAATATTTGCTATTACGGCAGCTGTGTTCTCCTTTACCTATGGAGCTTATGTTGTGGGCATAGCAATACTTGCAGTCAGCTTGCCAATCACGGGGGTTTGGTCCTCCTTGTTCTTCCTGTCATCCAAAAGGACATTTCAGGTACCAACGTGGATCTCAAAAATTGCTACAAGAGTAGGAAAGGGGCGCTCCCTGCAGTATATAGAAAAAACCAATCTCTGGATGAAAGAAATTTGTGATATGAGCAGAGAAACACGGCACAACCAGCAAATCAAAAAAGCCTTTGTAGTGTCAACAATAATTTCTGTATTTACTTGGTCCCTCTACGGACTGTCGTTCATGCTTATTGCAAATGGAGCAGGTTATACGATAAACTTTTTTCATTCTCTGATGGCTACAATGGCCGCAAACGCAGTGGGAAATCTGCCTGTAACCATCGGCGGTTCCGGTTTGACCGAATTTGCCATATGGGCTTATCTCGGACATCTAAATACGTTAACATATGAAGCTGCAAAGGACAGTCTTCAATGGAATATAATCATAGCCTGGAGAATCGCAACTTATCATGTAGGGCTGGTCATAAGTTGGCTATTTCTCATGAAGGTGGTATATCCAAGCATAAAAAATCAAAAGACAGCATAGAAAGTGCTTTATCTTCACCATCTCATTTTTCATCATGGATTATTCCGGAAAAGTAGTTGTAATAACTGGTGCATCAAGTGGCATTGGCAGGGAATCTGCAATAAAATTTGCCAAATTGCATGCCTCAGTCGTTCTAGTTTCACGAAACAAAGACAAACTTGAGCAAGTAGCAAAAGATCTTTCAGAATATCACTCTGAAATTCTTGTATGCGTTTGTGATGTATCTCAAAAGGACCAAGTGATTCAAATGAGTAAACAGGTACTGGAAAAATTTGGTACCATTGATATACTAGTGAATAATGCAGGCTTTGGAATATATGGTAACTTCAATGATGTAAAGACAGAAGAAATAGAATCTCAGATGGCAACCAACTACCTTGGTATGGTACACTGCATCAAGGCCTTTTTGCCAAAAATGATAGAGAAAAAATCTGGCCATATTGTGAATGTGGCCTCTGTTGCCGCAAGTTTTGGAATTCCGGCAATGTCGGGGTATTGTGCATCCAAGTTTGCAATGTTGGGATTTTCAGAGTCATTATATCACGAACTGAAGGGAAGCGGTGTAGGAATAACAGTTGTGAGCCCAATAATGGTTAAAACCAACTTTTTTGATCATGGCTCATTTGACAAGATGCCAAAATATACAGCCGCTCTTAGTGCAGCAACCGTGGCAAGAGCAGTTGTGAAAGCTGCCTCCTCTCCTAGGCTTGAGATTGTGACTCCTCAGGTTGTGAGAATAGCTATATGGTTCAAACAGACTTTGCCATATTTGATAAATCCTATCGTGGGTGCAATTTTCAGAAAATCAAAAGCCGGGACATAATTTAGAGTCTTATTCGTCTTCGGATTCGTCAGAGCCTGCAGAATCAGAATCCACATCCATGAGCTCAAGGCTGGCAAGTTCGAATTGATATATTGCGTCCATGTCTATCTCCATCTCTTTTTTGAGAAATTCGATGAGTTTCTTGCCTAGGTGTGCCTTGGAAGCATTTATCGTAAATTCATAAACTGTTCCTTTCATCAGATCTGCTGGTTTTGCTTTCTTTGGCAGACTTATTCCCTCTATGATTTTTCTACCATCTTCTAGAGCTTCATAAATTTGGACATCTGCCCTCATTTCCTTGTCGTAAATCTCAAGTATGTAGCCTGTTCTTGTAAGCGATTCTGGCTTGCCAAATTTTGCATTCTTTATCTCGTCTTGTGCCCACTTTGGAATTTCTTTAGTCATTTCTGTTCACCTTTTGTAATCAGGCCTGTTTTTCTTTCTTGCTTGACTGCCACCAATCGCGATATTCATCATGTTTGTCCTCTCGCGTCTTTTCGCGTTTATTTAATCTGTACTTGATATCGCTTACCTGTTCTCTGGTAGCAAATAATCCGCATTTTTTACAAATGAAATGTTTTGTATTAGGATCAAATTTCATTTCCACCTGAACTTGTCTGGCTGCACACTCGGGACACTCGGTCAATGACGGCGATCACAAGAGATATCCATAAAAGCTTTTGCTAGTTTTCTGGTACGCGGTCTATGTCTTCATCCCTATTTGGTCAGTTCGCCCATCGAAAAATGCCGCGTACCAGAATCTGAAATTGTATTTCAAAAATTATAATTCTTTCTAGGTGTCAAGCATTTCAGAAATGATCTCTGTAGTTTTACTAGTGCCATTTCTATCATAGTTTTCTGCAAAGTCTACCAAGTTTTCCTGATACTTGTTGTAGTCATCATGTATTTTAGAAACCGCTCTTGTAGTCTGTTTTACATTTGTAGCAAGAATCCCAAGCTTTCTCTCTTCAGCCCATTTTATCTGGTTTGTATGCTCGTCATAAACAGGCATTCCTATGATTGGCTTTGCTTTTGTTCCTAATATCTCTCCCATTGCAGTGTGAGAGCCGTTTATCACTGCATATTTGCACAAGTTCAAAACAGTATCTTTTTCTTGCTCGGAGAGAAATCCAACATCTATCTGAATCCAGTCCACCTGTTTCTCAAAGGCCTCAGAAATTGAATATGTCTTGCCGTCCCTGCCAAGAACTTTATCCAAGGAAGGGTCATTTTTTGCATGCGAGACAATCCTTCTCTCATTATTCATCTCAGGCACATGAAAGATTTTTCTATATTTTCTAGTAGTCGCTTCATTTGTAGATTTGTTTCCAGTTATCATCCAATACCCAAAACTATCTGCATTTTCAATCAGTCTTTCTAGGTCCGACTTTGGACCGTGATTAATTACCTTCCCATTTGAAAAATGACCGACATATACTACTTTATTCTTTAACTTCTCAGGAAAATTCAGATTGTACTCACATATGGTGTAGGGCGGAGGAGAATCTGCAACCGCTATCTTTGAAGCTTTTGCAATATTTTTTGATATGTACATTACCCCCGGATAAAGAAAAGATCTTGATGCCCAAAGGCGGGGCCTGAATTGGTTTGTAACAAAGATGGATTTGACGTTCCTCTTTTGTGCTATAACGTTTGAACCTACATCTCCGTCATTAATAACAAGATCAAATTTCTGTCTGTCATACAGTCTTCCCTCATCAATCAGATATCTTGCCATCACAGAGACAAGAGGAGGTCTGCCCGCAACAGGAAGGAGAAAATTGAATAAAGATAAAGTTACACTTGGGCCGCATTTGCCGTCTATGGGCGTAGGAATTACTATGTTGTGGAGTTTTTCTTTATTTGCAGGAAACCTTTTGAGAAGTTTCTGATATATCTCTCCACTACTTGAATAATGAACCTCAATCTCGTCCTTTATGTTTTGTTTAATCACACTGTCAAGAGACATCATTCTAGTGAAATGGCCATTTCCCCAAGGATTGATGAATCCGCCTATCTTTTTCATGCAGCGACTTGACTGGTCCCACTTAAATTCTCAATGATTGGTTCTCAAAGAATCAATTATATCGTATACATTTTTTGGTCCCAAAGTTACAGATATTGATTTGAGGCTTTTCACTGCATTATCCGCATGATTCTGAATATTCTTTTTTGACATGTTCTTTTTAGGGAATTTTGTCCTGCATAGATTCTCCAGATTTGTAAGATATTTCTCCAGTCCAATCTGTCTGGAATTTTCGGTAATGCTGGAATCCATGCCTGCCAGCGGAAGCCACGGTATCAAACCTTTCTCAAAAACAAACTTTGTGTTATTCTCTACAAACCACGTGGGTAACGCAAAGGGAAGAATTGGTATTGCTATGTGCTTAATTTTTTTGGAACGTGCAATAGATGTCATAAGACAAGTTACCACCAAAATTTTCATTAGCTGGTCTTGAATCTTGGGCATTTTACAGAAATAAAGCGTGATTTTTTCCTGTACTATGGACGCCAGCATTCTGTTGATCATTTTTGATATCCTGAGAAGATCTGCATCATTTGAATAACACGTGATGATTTTTACATCAAAACCCATCTTGATGCTTTGCAGACATGCTATTGCAGACAATTCATCGTATATGCAGCAAAGAGCGGTTTCCTTTTGAGAATTGTATGGAATTCCTCCCAATCCCCTATCTATAAAAATACAGACATAAGCATGGGATTCTGTAAGATATGTATAAAATAATTTACTGTGATCTACCTCTGAGCCCACCTTTACCTGCATATCTGCAGATTTTTCAATCAAGGCTGCAGTAGATGCAACCTCCAAATCTTTTGCCAGGTATTTTGTTGATTTTCCTTCAACCTTGATGTAAAATTTATCACCCTTCAATAACAAATTCATACTTGTATCTGTAATTTTTGTAAGTATTGTTTGGAAATCATTCTCAATCTCCCTTGCAATGGCTATGCGTTCAATACCAAACAATGATACAATTGTGGAGGAAACTAGAACGGGATCATTTGTTTCTATTATTATCAAAGCTCCATTCTTGCGCAGACGAGTGAAATTCTGTTTTTTGATTTTTAGTATATTTGATATGTTTGTTTCCAAGCTATCGATCTTATTTAGTGAGAAAATGGACGGAAAAACAACCAAAACGGTTTTCTCGCTCATTTTGTTTCTAGTGTCTTGACTCATTTATAATTCTAGGATAGAAAATCAACCTAAATAATTATATGACCAAAATGAACGCATTTTCTCATGCATAGCTTCACTGCTGAGCAAATACAGCAGTTAAATGAAAAACTAAAGACCCCGCAGGAAGTTCTCAAAT
>JAGWFW010000034.1 GCA_028867735.1 Nitrososphaerota archaeon | reverse complement strand
ATGCTGAGATTTGATGCCAAATTGCAAAACAAGAGCAACGAGATATCTGATGCCAAGTACGAGTCAGTCAAAACTCACACGGTTGAAATCATCGAACACATCGAGCATGAGAAAGCAGAGATAGTAAACATCCAACGTCGCATCAACGATCTTTCAGTTGACAATCTGGAGCGAACAGAAAGTCCAAAACAGGACGTTCATTCAGCCGCCGTTTCTTACCTTGGTAAGGTAGAAAATCCTCCCACTCCTCAACCAAAGACGCCAGTATCTGCTGGAGTGGCAGTTGGTAATAACAATCCCCAAACACCCGCAGCCCCAAAACCAGTTGCTATTGGAGCCGATGGTGAGGAAGAACCTCAAGACTCAGACTGGCTTAAGAGGATATCTTCTTCTTAACTGTCTGTTGGAATGGGAAGATTCGCTCCCGCCTCCTTTTGAGCGAACATTTTTTTGATGACATGACAAACCATACTTGTTGGACGCAACATACACCATAGGACTTGGTAACAACGATACCATGACAAGAAAACGGGCCAGTAAGGATTACGTAAAGTTCTGGGATGAGGAGGCAAACAGTCTTCATTGGTTTGAAAGATGGGGCAAAACACTGGAATGGAATCCGCCGTTTGCAAGGTGGTTTGTGAACGGAAAGACAAACGCTTCTTACAACGCACTTGACGTAGTATCTCAAAAAAACGGCAAAAAGACTGCCATATTGTGGGAAGGCGAAGATGGCAAGACTCGTTCTCTGACATATCAGGAATTGCTAAACTATGTGTGCAGAGTTGCAAATGTTTTCAAGTCACTTGGAGTGGAAAAAGGTGATAGAGTGACCATTTATCTGCCAATGATTCCTGAACTGGTCATTTCCATGCTTGCGTGCGCTAGGATTGGCGCCATACATACTGTAATTTTTTCTGGTTTTAGTTCCCAGTCTATTCGTGACCGTGTGATTGACTCTAAATCAAAACTGATAGTTACGGCAGATGGCGGATTTAGAAGAGGGAATATAGTAAAATTAAAGCAGGTTATAGATGAGGCAGTCTCTGGTCTTGATTTTGTAGAACATGTCTTGGTGTATGAACATGCCAGGATTTCTATTTCGACGGGAGAAAAAGACAAGCGATGGACTGATCTTGTAAATAACGCGTCAGAATGCTGCGAGCCAGAAAAACTTGACAGCGCCCATCCTCTTTACATACTATATACGTCCGGAACTACGGGGAAACCAAAAGGAGTTCTCCACGGTACTGGCGGCTACTTGGTACACATTCACAGTACATTCAAGTGGATTTTCGATATAAAGGAAACTGATGTCTATTTTTGTACTGCTGATATTGGATGGGTGACAGGACATAGCTATGTTGTTTATGGGCCATTAATGCATGGTGCCACCCAAGTCATGTATGAGGGCGTTCTGGTTTTCCCAACTCCTGCAAGAATATGGGAACTCGTTGAAAGATACAAGATCACAATTCTCTATACCGCCCCGACCGCATTGCGTATGTTCATGAAGTACGGTGATTCGCTTCCAAATTCAAAAGATCTTTCAAGCTTGAGGCTTCTTGGCACTGTGGGCGAGCCAATAAACCCGGAGGTATGGAAATGGTATTTCAGAGTAATTGGAAAAGAAAAATGCCCAATAGTAGATACTTGGTGGCAGACTGAGACAGGTGGAACAATGATCTCGCCTATTCCGGGACTTGAAACCGCGCCGCTAAAGCCGGGTTCTGCAACAAGGCAACTTCCAGGGATTAGCATGGCAGTAGTTGATGAAGATGGAAATGATCTTCCACCTGAAAAAAAAGGATATCTTGTTGCAAAGACCCCATGGCCCGGAATGCTTCTTTCCCTGTGGGGAGATGACGAAAAATACAAGACTGTTTACTGGTCAAAATACAAAACCCTGTACTATTCTGGGGATTATTCCATCATGGACAAGGATGGCTATTTTTGGATGCTGGGTAGGGCAGATGATGTCCTAAAGGTTGCAGGTCACCGACTTGGAACGGCAGAAATTGAAAGCGGTTTTGTATCTCACAAGTCAGTAGCAGAAGCTGCAGTCTGCGGAATTCCACATGAAGTAAAAGGCGAGTCAATAATCGTGTTCTTGGTTCTAAAGGAAGGTATAGTATCAAGTGATGAACTGAAAGATGAACTAGTTCAGCATATACGTAAAGTGGTAGGGCCAATCGCAACACCTGATCAACTGTATATAGTCTCGAAACTTCCAAAGACAAGAAGCGGCAAGATAATGCGGAGATTACTAAAGTCTGTAGCAAGCAATGAAAAGATTGGCGATGTGAGCACCTTGGAGGATGGAGAAGCTGTAGACGAAGTACGCAATGTATTCAATGAACTACACAAAGAAATCGGGAAAAATAAAATCAGATAGATATTATTTGTAGTTTGGAACTTGCTGTTATGTTGTATTTACTGACAAAGCCCGCCGTCACCTCAAGTACATATTTTGCAAGCTTGCCGCCGCCGTTATCGACAGTACATGTGGCTGTTTCAAGAGCTGATTTGCACGGTTGCACATATTTTGCTATGTGGACTACATTTCCATTACTATCAAACCAAATTATATCAAGTGGAAATTGCATGTTTAGCATCCATATGGGGATGACCTGTTCGCTATCCATGACAAAGATCATTCCTTGGTCATATGGCATGGGATCTTGAAACATCAAACCTCTTGCTCTTTGAGCATCTGTTTCTGCTATTTGTACGTCCAGAGTGGCACTATCTAACTTTACAGTGCCCTTTGGAAATTTAACTTCGGCAAGCTTGGACTCGGCAGGAATTGTCAGTACCCCGACAATGCCAATTATTGCCGCTGTAATGGCTATTGGAATTAATATCTGGCCTCTTGTTGCCACAAGAGCATATTGGTTACAACTAATTAAAAACTAATGGAAACCGCTGTTGTATAGAAAAAATGTGATCAATCTATGAATCGATTCATTTCTCACCTAGCTATGTTTATGATCAAACAGTTGCTAAAAAAATGATAATTTGCGTCATTCTCACAATGTACCAAAATAGATTGCAAACAATCGAAAGATCCTTATATGATGCTTCAAGCTAGAATGATCTTTTGTGTTGGTATTTTCTTGGATGAAATCTTTCATTATCGATAACGATCTAATCTTTCGATTATTGGTGAATTAATTTTAGGATAATATATCAATAATAATTAGATAGAAAAGTTTTAATCATCCTAGATAGGTAGTTGCATCGTATTGAATCTGGATAGAACTTCTGCGATCTTAGTATTAACGGTGGCTTTTGTCATGATGACACCAAGTCTTCTTACCCACGCTAATGCGTTAACCCAAGTCATTCATGTTAATGAACAAACCTCGGTAACCCTTTCAGGTTTAACGTCTGCGGATCCGGATGGCGATACATTGACGTATGCATGGCAACAAACAGACGGCCCAGCTGTAAAACTGGATAGCACAACCAATCCTGCCATAACATTTACGACTCCAGCTGTTCCGGCCGGTCAAACCCAGTCATTGACTTTTCAACTCACAGTAGATGACGGCCACGGTGCATATGATCACACCACGCTAGTTGTTCTAGTTCAACACGTTAATCATAATCCAATCTTAGTAATGGGCAAGGATATCACAGTTATGGAAGGAAGTCCTGTAACCATATCTGGAAGTGCAACAGATCCTGATAATGACAAATTGACATATTCATGGGGACAGTTTTCTGGTACTACTATATCATTATCAAACCCCAACAGTCCTACTTTGTCATTTACGGCACCTATGATAGACCCGAAATCAAGTGACAAACTCTTATTCCTACTCCAGGCAACAGATCCATACGGCGGAAAAGCTATAGGGCAAGTTCAAGTTACAGTTTTAAGCAACCCTGTCCAGCCTGCATCTCTGTCATGTACTGATATTACCGCACATGCAGGGGACCAAGTAACACTGTCTCCAATTATTAATAATCCAAGCAACGCACCATTGCCGTCATACTACTTCTCTCAAGTTAGAGGTTCTAATGTGGTCTTTACATCTGATTCATCAAATCCATCGTTTACCGTGCCGCAGCCTGTGACGACTAGATCTACTCCAGAATACCTTGCAGGTCAACTGCAGTTTGTCTTGTTTGTCAATGACGGTGTTACCTATCTCCCAGAGTGTTGGTTAAATGTCAATATCGTGCAGCCACAACAGCAAGCTGGCACTCCGCCGGTTGCAAATGCTGGTCCAGACGAGACAGTGGAACATAATGAATCAGTAACGTTGGATGGAACTGCTAGTACAGGAGACAACCTACAATACACGTGGACACAAACTGGCGGTGATCCAGTACACTTGATAGCAGATAAAACGGCACAACCAAACTTTGTTGCGCCTGATGTTGCTATAGGTCAGACCAAGACTTTGACATTCCAACTTACAGTAAGCAATAATAGCGGCAGTAATAGCGATACAGTCACTATAACAGTAGAAAATCCAAACAGTGCACCAACAGCTAAAATCACTGTACAATAAGTTACTTATTCCATAATTTGTTATTCCAATCCTTAAAAAGGATAGAGCGATCTATCTGCAACCTTTCAGCGTTTTTCATCACGATCTTTTTTGCGTGTTACTGAACATCTCAACTTTCTAAACTACGTTTAATACAAATTTTGAAATTGAAATTTTAAGAAAATGTAGATCTAAAATAGGACTCGGAGATTTTGTCTCTTGCTGTTTGATGTTGTTGATAGATCGATAATCAAATCTTTTTTTGAAATAAGGTGATTTGCAAAGATTTTGTCTGCATAGTCTAATTTGTATGAAAAGCTTATAACCCCCTAATAACTCACTCATAAACACACATGTTTGAGAGAGCTCGCATTATTAATAAACATGAAATTTTTACTGCGTGCATTATAATGTTTGCCGCAGCTGCAATATTTGTTCCACTTAACTTATCTCACAATATGGCATTTGCTCAAACAGGAGCTGCTATTAGTCCAGCTGTAGTAAATGAACAAACCCAAGTAACACTTTCTGGTGTTGGTTCCTTTACACCTGTTGCAGGAAATACTCTTGTAAAATACTACTGGCAGCAAATGTCTGGTGATACTGTTAGTTTTGTAAATGGGGGACAAACCATTACATTTACAACACCGCCAGTTTCCGCTGGTGATACTAAAAATCTGAGATTTGCCTTGACCGTTACAGATAACCACGGTGCGACAAGTAGTACCGCATTTAATCTTCAAGTTGTACACACTAATCATCCTCCGACCGTTGTTACTCAACATGAGCTTGTAGTAGCTGAATCTTCTCAAGTAACTTTAACTGGTACTGCAACAGATCCTGACAACGATGCATTGACATACCAATGGAAACAGATTTCAGGCAGTACTGTGACATTATCGGCGGCAGATCAACCTGTCGCTACATTCACTGCTCCATCTGTCGGTTCACAGCCGTCGACGACTTTGCAGTTTACACTTACAGCATATGACGGACACGGCGGACAGGGTTCTGATTCAGAAACTGTTATAGTCATGAGTAATAGCTATTACAACCAGCCTTCAATTCAATGTGGACCTGTCATTGGAGGAGCACGAGGATCTCAAGTCACTCTGCCGGCAACTGTAAACAATCCATCTGATACTCCATTGACATATTCGTGGAAACAGATCTCTGGTTTACCAGCTAAAATATCTGCTGCAGATACATTAAATCCATTAGTAACAATTCCTAATGGTCCAGATTCTTCTGAAATTGGATTTCTATTGACTGTCTCTGCTGGTCAGACTGTACTTGGATCTTGTGACAGCTTTGTTTATACTCAATTAGGATACTCATTGCCCCCAATTGCTAACGCTGGTCCTGATAGAACCGTAAATGGAACGGCTCAAGTAACATTAGATGGCTCTAAGAGTACTGGATATGGTTATCTGGCATATTCTTGGAGACAAGTTTCCGGAGTGCCAGTGACTTTACTTAACACTAATTCGGCCACTCCGCAATTTGTTGCCCCTGATGTTCCAGTTGGCAGTACGGACATACTTGTCTTTGAACTTGGTGTAAGCAATGGATATGGCAGAGGTGCAGATCAAGTACAAATAACAGTTATTCATCCAAACGTTCCTCCGACTGCAGTAATTACAATGCAATAAAGACAACCTAACAACACAAAAACAGCCTGTATTTCATAAAAACAAATACTGTACAAATTAACCAACAATCATCTTAGGCAACATGTAAGAATCATCCCAATGTATATGACGACTTTATAATGAACTGATACTGCTTTACCTATTGCCTACCTATGAAATCTGGTCGGCAATTTTGTGAAAAATTAATAATTTCTACATGGCTGTACAAAATTAAAAAAATCACGACATGCGATCTATCTTATTTTGTCTTTAAAGTCAGAAATTCCTCTTGCAAAGTTCTTTGTTTCATGGCCAATGTCTGAAATTGTAGCTCCATTGTACACTTTGTCTAGATACCTGCCAGCTATGATCATGGGTACTCCGGCAACCGTGGTAAACGGTTCTGGTGAAAACAGCAGGATGAAACCTATCTTTTGTATCTTCTTGCCAGGTGCGGGTGCACGTTGAAGCGAGCCTAGTGCGCGTGCTGTTCCGCAGTCGTCAAGGGCCCCAAGACTGGAATAAACCTCAGCCCGTCTTTTGATGGACTCTCTCATTTTTTTAATTTTATGAATATTCTTCCTAAGCCCCTCATCCATACGTGTCTCAAGTTTTGGGATTTCTAGTTAAGAATCCATGCAAAAGATCAATTACAATAAGGTAAAGATTTCTGATCAAGAGATGCGGTTATATCACTTTGAGTGTAATTACTGAGTCATACATGGAGGAAAAACGTGGCGAACGCCTAGAGTCTATCAAGGAGGCCCACAAACTAGTCAAGGGGGATTATTCAAGAATAGAGGATTACTTGGAGGTAATATCCGAATTAGTGGAACTCAAGGGATATGCCAATACTATAGAAATTTCAAAGTACCTAAACGTCAGCGCACCTTCTGTTACAAAGATGCTCCAAAGGCTTGACGAGAACGGGTATCTGGAGTATGAAAAATACAAGGGAATCAATCTGACCCAAAAGGGTAAAGCAGTTGCAGACACTGTACGACAAAAACATGGAATCTTACTTGAATTTTTCAAGATGCTTGGAATAAATCATGAAATTGCAAATCAGGACACTGAAGGAATTGAACATCACCTAAATCCACAGACAATAAGGCAACTTAGAAAGTTTGTCACATTCCTGAAAGAAAACCCAAAAATTCTGCAAGACTTTCAGTAGCTAGCCGCGCACGACTACCTTGATGTCATCTTTTGACATTACTGCGTTAATTATCCTCTTCCCAGAACTTGATCTTTTGGCCACTATGATCCTGCCTCTTTTTCCAACCCGTGACGACAACAAGTGTTTGCCCTTGACGTATACGTCTGCATCCATTCCGGATTTGTTCTCATCTACCTCTAAAATCAAATTATTTCCAGACTCTGACATCTCGAACCATTCACTGCTCCTGCTATCTGAGGACGTTGTTTTTTGCTCTACATCGATGTGGACGCCAAGATTTTTTTCAAGCTCGTTGATTGTAGAGCCTCCCCTGCCAATCAACGATGGTATGGAATCCTTGTCAACCTTGACCCTAATGCTGTTGTTTGAAAGAATCTCAATTTCTGCATCAGAATCAAATCTTTTGATGACTTCTTTTATCTTTGATTCCGCAAGTCTTTCAATTCCGCCACTTTTTGCCTCGTTTGAAATTGGTATGACGATATTTTCCTCACCATACGTGTAAATCTCGTATTCGAGTGTATGGCTTTCAAAGTTCCTGACCTCTATCACAGGTCTTGCCAAATCTTGTTCTGTCATGCCTGTGGGCACCTTGACCTTGAATTCTAACTCGTATACTTTGGAGATCTGACCTGCCTTGATGTATACTACAGTATCCAGTATGTGCGGGATCATCCCAAGCTCAACTTTTCCTATGAATCTCTGAATTGCATCAAGTGGGGCGTTTGCATGTACTACGCCTACCATGCCTACTCCTGCTAATCTCAAATCTGAGAAGACCCGAAAGTCATGATATCTTCTTACCTCGTCAAATATAGTATAGTCAGGGCGCACCAAGAGCAAGATATCAGCTGCATTCTCAAAGCTTCCGTCAAGATGCGTATACTGGGTGATCTTCTCGTCTACTTGGAGATCTCTTGGTGATTCAAACGTCTTTACAATTTTGCCTTTTTTGGAATAAAAATCTGCAAGACCTGATGCAAAGGTACTCTTACCTGATCCGGGAGCTCCCGCTACAAGTATTCCTTCAGCACTTTCAGACAGTCTCTGCATGAGCTTCTCTGATGGATTGTATTGTTCAAGTGACATTTTGACAAGAGGATGCGTTATTGTAATTTCATAACTGTTGGAAAATGGGCGGTGCGTTATTACTACCCTGTACTCTCTAAACTGAACCACCAGAGCCCCTGACTTTGAAATCTCAACGACTCCGTTTTGGTTGACCCTGGATGACTCTAAGATCTCTGTAGTGATTCCTTCCAAGTACTCTTTTTCCAACATCTTGTCGTCAAGCTCAACCAAAGTAAATGCGCCAGGCCTTCCACGTTTTGCAACAGGTCTTGCTCCCTCTTTGAGATGAATGCTCATTGTTTGCTCGTCAAAATATTTTTCAAATTCTAGATCTGCTATTTTGACTTGGGGTTTGGAATAGCTTGTCTTGATGCCTTCTGCCTGTGCGACCAGTGCCTGCACATAATCTGCAGTGTAAAATGTGGCATTGTTCTTTTTTGCAATGTCCTTTATTATGGCATCAATTCTGCCATGTCTTGCCAGTCTTATGTCATCCATACTGGGACGCTCCCCCTCAAACCTAAGCACAATGTTATTTTTCAGAGCCAGCTCACGAATTTTCTTTATCTCCTCCAATCCAACAAATCCATAGTCCTTGTTCTGGGAGGCCTGGGACTGAAGCTCATCTAAAACTGCAACAGGAATAATTATCTCGCAATCCTTGAGGCTTGCTGACTCGATAAGCTTGGTTATCTCGCCATCTATTATGATGCTTGTGTCCACTACTATCTTTTCCATCGTATAATCAGGCTATCTGGCACCTTTTAATCATAACTGTGTCGTATTCTACTTTTCAAATACTATTCAGAAAAAAGAAGAGCTAAAAACCCCGATATAAGATAAAATAGTTGCAAGCTAGATTTTAGATGTGTTACAAGATTTTGCAGACAAGATAATGCAGTTTGCGCTCCAAAATGGAGCACAATACTGCGATGTCAGGGCAGAGAAAACCGCAAGCAATGGGTTTTTGCTTGAAAATGGGCAGGTTGAGCATTTTACATTCAAGACAGAAAACGGGCTGGGAATACGGGTGCTTGCTGACGGCGCTTGGGGATTTTGTTCAGTATCTGACCCTGAATCTATTGATGAACTAAAAGATAGAGTGCTTGACGCGGTAAAAAGCGCGCTATATTACGCACAATCAAAGAAACACAAAGTAAGACTTGCCGATGTCAGGGCCTGTGTGGATACAGTGCACCGCAAGGCAACCAAAACTCCAACTACAGATGAAATGATCAATATGGCACTTGATTGTGATAAAATAATGCGAACAAGAAAACGAATTCACAAATCTTCAATCTTTATGCATCATGATACATTTGACAAATATTTTGTAAACAGTGACGGTTCAAAAATAACACAAATCTATGAAGACACTATCATCAACATGTCTGTCACTGCAAACGAATCTGGACTCTCAGAAACTGTAAACACTACTGAAGGAGGAAGAGGGGGATTGGAAACCATTGAAGGGAAAAACAATGTGTTTGAAAGAGCGACAGCCATATCTGAAAAGGCAGACAAGCTGGTGGATGCAAGACCTGCAAAGGAAGACAAAGCCACTGTAGTAATGAATCCTGATTTTGTCGCTTTGCTATCGCATGAAATTCTGGGACATCCTTCAGAAGCTGACCGGGTACTTGGAAAAGAGATGGCGTGGGCAGGAGGCGCATGGTGGGCAGGAAAACTTGGAACAAAGATTGGCTCGTCTGAGCTTGACGTGCTGGATGATCCTACCCTATCTTCCAGCTTGGGATGGTACAAATACGATGACGAAGGAGTACTTGCATCAAAAAAATCTCTCATAGAAGAAGGCGTGCTTGTTGGTCACATGCAGAGCAGGGAGACCGCGTCACTTTTTGATACGGGGCCAAACTCTGCAATGCGAGCTACGGGACACTCGTTTATGCCATTGATAAGAATGGCATGCACGTGCATTAGCCCTGGAAACTGGGATCCAGAAGAGATGATAAAGGATGTAAAGTCGGGCTACCTGATTTGTGACATGAAAGTCCCATCGATAGACATGATGAGGTACAATTGGAGCATTTCGTGCCAATACGCGCAAAAAATCGAGAATGGGGAATGTACAGAGTTGCTACGAGATGTAATTGTCATGGGAAATGCACCAGAGTTTTTCAACTCCATTGATGCAAGAGGAAAAGATTTCACAGTACGTCCAATAACAAACTGCGGCAAGGGAGATCCGATGCAGATAATGAGAATGGGAAACGGGGGGCCTCACATTCGTGGCACTGCCACAGTAAAAAGCGTAGGCATCTAAAATGGTATCCGAGCTTGATGATATTCGAAAAAATGTAATCTCATGCATCAGATGTAATCTGTCAAAATCAAGAACAAACGCGGTGCCTGGCATGGGACAAATTGAAACAGGAATCGTTTTCATCGGCGAGGCACCTGGGCGCAACGAAGACCTACAGGGTGAGCCATTTGTGGGGGCTGCAGGAAAAATACTCTCAGAAGCTCTGGCATATGCAGGATTTTCACGGGAAGACGTATACATTACAAACGTTGTAAAATGCAGGCCTCCAAACAACCGTAGGCCAAACAAACAAGAACTAGACTCTTGTGGGGTTTACCTGAAAAAGGAACTTGAGATCATAAAACCGAAGATAATCTGTATACTTGGCAATACCGCCTTTGGCTCGCTGCTTGGAGGTGGCGAGATAACAAAGAACAGGGGAAAGGTAATCAGGAGGGATGATCAGCTGTATTTTGTCACGGTGCACCCTGCTGCCATAATATACAATCAGGAACTGAGACAGGTGATAAAAGACGACCTAAAGGCTCTACACGATATTCTTGACAAGATAAAAAAGGGAATCAAAATAGAAATTAACGAATGAGTCTTTTACCTCGCTCATTTTATTGCAGGGATACGATATCTGTAGCACGGGATCTCTTAGGAAAGACACTTGTTCGTAAAGTAAACGGAATCGCGATTTCAGGAATTATTTCTGAAACAGAGGCATACCGATACAAGGATGATCCTGCATCCCACTCGTTTCCAGGCAGAACTGAAAGGAACAAAGCAATGTTTGGAGATGTGGGCAGGGCCTATGTCTATTTCACGTACGGCATGCACTACTGCGTAAATGCAGTGGCAAAAGATACTAAATCTGAGGCAGGCGCTGTACTAATACGGGCCCTTGTTCCAAAGACTGGGGTTGATTTTATGATGAGGCAGCGCAAAACAGACGATCTCTCAAATCTTACAAGCGGACCTGCAAAGCTTACGCAGGCGTTCAAAATAACAAAAACTCTGTATGGCGAGGACCTGACAAAGATCTCGCAACTATACATTACGGACGGGATAAAAGTGAGAAGATCAATGATAGAGTCACGGCCGAGGATTGGAATCAAAAAGGCTACGGATAACCTGTGGAATTTCAGAATAACGCAAGTCATATTGCAAGTCACTGAGATGGCTGTGCAGGCCTGACTCCAAGCGTGGCAGTAAGATCGATAGACTTGCCCTCTCTATTCACAGTTAGTGTTGTCTTGTCTCCTACTGTCTTAGAATCGTCTAGATATGCTATGACATCGTCAATTGTCTTTATCTGATGTCCATCTATTGCGGTTATGATATCTCCCCCATGTGGAATGTTGTTGTCATCCAGAGTTGCCGCTATCATTCCTGCCTTGTCTGCAGGGCCTCCCTTGACAACTTTTTCAACCACCACTCCCTTGAAGTTTCGTGGCAAACCGTTGGCCAATGCAACATCGGGATCCATGGTCCTGCCAGCTATGCCCAGATAGGGATGCTGATAAGTCCCATTCTTGATCAAAACCGGAACTATTCTCTTTATTGTATCAGATGGAATTGCAAAACCAATTCCTGAAAAGTCTCCAGTGTTTGTCTTGATTGCCGTGTTCATCCCGACCACTTGTCCCTGCAAGTCTAACAATGGACCTCCAGAGTTTCCTGGATTTATTGCAGCATCTACTTGTATTATGTCAGGCATAGAGTATCCTACATTTTCATTTGGAAGTAAACGGCCAACCGCACTGACTATGCCTGTCGTCATCGTATTGCTGAGTCCAAAGGGATTTCCTATGGCAACAACCTGCTGGCCTGCCTGAAGATCTGACGAGTTTCCTAGTGTTAGCGGTGTTACACTTTCATCTGAAAAATTATCTATTATCTGTATTACTGCAATGTCATTGTCAGGATCAGTCCCTATAACTTTGGCAGTGTATGTGTTTCCATCCATGAACGTAACATTGACCGTGGTAGAACCCTCTACAACGTGGTTGTTTGTTATGATGTGCCCTTCTTTGTCATAGACAAATCCTGAACCAAGCCTTGTTGACTGGCCTGAAAGTGGCTGCCCATTTATGATTATGCTGTTATCGGCAGTAGAAACCTTGCTTGTTATCTGTACTATGGAGTTTTGAGTGTTCTTGAAGAGGTTTGTCAGGGTTGAATCCTGCCCTGTAGTTTCCGCGCCTATGGCAGGTCCTGGCGGACCGGGAGGCCCCTGCGGTCCTGGCGGACCTTGAGGTCCTTGTTCTGTCGCCTGGGACGAATTTCCAAAAGTTCGGTCATTTGTATACTGTACAATGACAGTAGCAGAAAGTGCGACAACTATTCCAATCAGTAGGATCTCAAACTTTTTCATGATCGTATTTGTTTGAAAAATAGTGCATATGAGAATAATATTCTTTACGAAGCTTTGTTAATCTCAACATAAATATACGCACTAGGCAGTTAACACCTAGTGGTAAAGAAGCAAAAAAACAAGGCAAAAACTGCACCCATTTCACTTGGAACTATAATTTTTATAGCTGGCATCGTAGCGGCCGCTGCCGCGGGAATCTATTATTTTGTCAATACCTCAACACCGGTCAACAGCTCAGTTCCGGTGTTTGCTACACCGACTAACATCTACATCGTGGGAGTTCACGATCCTACTGCGGGCTATGTGTATGAACAAGAATCCACACGTCAAGCGAAAAAGGCCGTATCTGGAGGAGTAGAGGATGCAGCCATTCACATCCCGGAGGGCACACTTGTATCACTTCATTTTATTAACGAAGACAAAGACACAGGTGCCGCAATGGATATTAACATAGACCAGTTTAACGTGCATTCTAACAAACTGAATTACTTCCAGGCCCAAACCATAAACTTTTTGGCCAATAAAGAAGGAACCTACTCTTACTATTCTAACTTGCATCCAGAGATGAAAGGCTCCATAACGGTAGACCCGTAATGATCATGTCCAAAAGACAATTCTCGCGTAAAATGGAGTTCCATGACATTGATGGATGACAAAGAGTCGAATTTTTCAAGAATCGACGTTCTTGACTTGATGGATAACTTTATCGAAAGAATACTTGAAATTCGAAGAATACTTCTCAGCGTTTCAGTCTCTGCATTGATACTTGCACCACTTGCCACAGGACTATCGATATTTCTCCTAACACACCCACGTTTCTACGCTGTGCTTCAAGGCGAGCATGAGTTTGGAACGGTACTTGGCATTCTTCTGGGAGTGATCATATCAATCTCAGTTGTGTGGATAGCAACAGGGGTCAGGCAATACATGACGCTAAAATCCTGGAATCAAAAATACAAAGAATATCTCAAGCAAAAAGACGAGGTTGACAAGAGAATTGCATCTGGCTACGGTCTAGATCCGTCTGACTATGGTCTGGACAAAGACTAGGCGGTTTCATTTTTTTCGGTCGTTCCCTTTTTGCGTGGGAACATCTTCTCGTATGGCTCTAAAATAGTCCTACAAAATTCTATTCCCTTTGGGCTAGGCTTGTAAATTGTTATTGTTCTCTTTCCAAGCGCCCTCTCCATGCTTGCTATCATGTCGTTTGATTCAAGATCGTCAAGTATGGGTTTGTGTTTTTTGAGATTAAGACCACAAAAGCTGACCAGGGCAGTCTGGTTCATCTCGCCGTACTGCACCAGCATGAGAATTATGTCTTTTATAATGTATATTCGGTCTCGATATGAACTTGAACTAGACATTTGTCACGTCTCAATCATGACCGCTAAATATAATCTCTGATTGTTACAATTGTATCTGGCGTGCATCTAATAACCTCTTGCAAACATGGCATCTGTTTTGCTTTGTTTTCCACAAACTATGCATGGTGCATTTGATCTTTTCACATCAAACGGTATCACGCGAATGTCCGCACCAGTGTCTTCCTTGATTTTCTCCTCGCATTTCTGGTCTCCACACCATGGTGAACTAAGGAACATCCCTGTTTCCATCTCTTTTTTAAACTGGGAAAGATCTGCAATATTTTTTGTTCGTTCATTGAGAAGTTTCTTTGCCTTTTCAAAAAGATCTACTTGAATCTCGTCAAACATGTGCGCAATGCCATCTTCTGCTGCCTCAAAAGAAAGATCAGATTTTTTCAAGCTGTCGCGTCGCACAAGCACCATCTTATTTTTTGCCAGATCCTTTGGACCGATCTCAATTCTTAGCGGAACTCCTTTCATCTCCCAGTCATTGAACTTGTAGCCTGGGGTGAATTCGTCTCGCGAGTCAACATGTATCCTAAATCCGCGCTTTGCAAGAACTTCCTTTATCTCGTTTGCCTTCTTTAACACCGCTTCTTTGTCAGACTGAGAAGAATAGATGGGAATTATTACCGCCTGAATGGGTGCAACACGGGGAGGCAAGATCAAGCCTTTGTCGTCTCCGTGTACCATTATTAAGGCCCCTATTAGTCTCCAGGAAACTCCCCACGAAGTCTGCCAAGCGAACGTCTCTATGTTTTGTTTGTCAAGGAACTTTACATCAAATGGCTTTGAAAAGTTCTGTCCTAGAAAATGCGAGGTCCCCATCTGCAGTGCCTTTCCATCAGGCATGATGGATTCCATGGTGGTTGTGTATACGGCACCAACAAATTTTTCCTTCTCGCTTTTTTTCCCAACTATGACAGGAATTGCAAGCTCTTCTTCTACTGTCTTTCTGTAAATGTCGAGTATTGTCATGACTTCGCCTTCTGCCTCTTCTGGGGTTGCATGTACAGTATGACCCTCTTGCCAGAGAAATTCTGATGTTCTAAGAAACGGTTTTGTGGATTTTATCTCTGCTCTTAGTGCAGAATTCCAAAAGTTGATCTTCAAAGGAAGGTCTCTCCAACTTTTTATCCATTTTGAATACATCGAGTATGCCAGGGTCTCAGAGGTGGGCCTCAATGCCAATCTATCGCCTATCTCTGCATCTCCAGAATGCGTGACCCAAAAGACCTCCGGAGTAAATCCTGCAAAGTGCGTTGTTTCCTTGCTGAGTAGAGACTCTGGGATGAGCACTGGAAGAAAACCGTTTTCATGACCTGTTGCCTTGAGCTTTTGATCAATAGATGATTTGAGAAACTCCCATATCGAATATCCATACGGTCTAAGTACGATGAGGCCTTTGACTGGGGCATAATCTGTAAGCTGTGCCTTGATTACAACCTGTGTGTACCACTCGCTAAAATCCTCATTTTTTTTAACTGTGATTCCTATCTCTTTGCTCAATTTACATCATTTTGGAGTCTGCCCTAATGAGCCTTATGTTCCTCTACAAAGGGTCGCCTTTGCAGAGAACCTTTCCAGTTATTCTGCTTTGGAAATTTGAACAGACAAAACACTGGATA
>JAGWFW010000033.1 GCA_028867735.1 Nitrososphaerota archaeon | reverse complement strand
ACGAGGATCCAAAGATAGAGAAATTCATTGAGGTCGGCATGGGCAGTCCTCCTGATCATAGACTATGGGTGGCAGTAAACACTCCTGATGAGGGATACTTTTTGATTCATCAAGAAAAGACTGGTGGGTGGAGCCCGGGCCAGATCGTAACAGTACAGCATACCAGCAACGGGGGCCTCTCTGCATCAATAGGGCAACAGGTACTTGTTGATAATTTGGATGTGGCAGGCTTTACAGTAAGAGACATTACCGCATCAGGCCTAGATTCAGCTTCTGATCCCCCAACCGCCTCATCTGGAAGTGTAACCGTAAGCATAGTTTCAGGAAATCCTGCAGACAATCCTATTTTCTACATGCCATTTATCGTAGTTGCAGTAACCGGTGTCTCTATTGTGGTTTTATTAAAGACCAAGAAGAGGGACACTGCTAGCCCTACAGGCAATTTGCAAAAAGCCAGTTCGTAATACTGGTACAATCTTTTATTTTACAGGTCTTAACGGGTCTTGTAATAATTACATTCCTTTTTTATCTGACAAACTGCACACATTGGAGATATCGGTTTGCAGATATTCTGTCCATACATGACAAAAGTATCATTTATCCGAATCCAATGCTCCTTTGGAATTTTTTTCATAAGCTCTATCTCCGTATCCTCAGGAGTCTTTGTTTTAACAAGTCCAAGCCTGTTTGAGATCCTATGCACGTGGGTATCTACGGGTATGGCTGGTTTATCAAACGCGTACACTAGTACGCAGTTTGCAGTCTTTCTCCCAACTCCCGGAAGCTCAATTAGCTTGTCCAATGTTTGTGGTACCTTGCCTGAATATTTTGAATCTATGATGGAAGCAACTTCGATTATGCGTTTTGCCTTTACATGATAAAATCCCGTTGATTTGATTATCTTCTCAACATCCGAGATTTTAGCTCCAGCCAGAGCACGTGCTGTCTTGTATCTGGAAAATAATTTTCTAACTACGACAGACGTGTTTTCATCCCTTGTACGCGCAGAAAGTATGGTGCCAATAAGGATGCTTAACGGGCTGCCATTTTCAGCTTCGCGTAATTCTCGTAATGCAGTCATTCTGGGTGGCTTGACTGCATTCATGGTATCTGACATTCCCTCTAGAATTTTTCCTATCTTATCCAATTGATGTGGTATTGATCACAGTAGTATATCTGTAATCTATGATCAAATACTGTTTACAATAAGCTGGATACAATCTAATATAATGAGCAGAGCCTATTGCTGTTTGAAGCAAGATAAAATCAATTCAGTTATGTAGAATAATTTGTATCCATCCAATGCTAGGTTTTCCTAACTTATTGTTTATACTCTAAATCTTTGAACCATTATCAATATGGATCTTTAATCTGTTTTTGCTATGAACTCCTCCATGCATTTTCTCCTGATAACCTGATTTTTCCAACACATGGATTAACAATCTCGGAAAATTCTTCTGGGTTACTCATTGTCCTCATTACTACAAACGCCCGTATTCGTGCATTTGGAAATGCTTCTGTAAGTTTATTCACTGCACCTAAAATTGTAGCTCCGCGTGTTACTACATCATCTACCAAAACAATTTCTTCAGGGTCAAATAATAACTCCTTAACTCTCATTGACTCATAATGTTGTAATGGTTTTGGTCTATTTGCTGGAATGCTTTTTGATGATTTTGGCAATGCTACGATCCGTTCTAAACATTCTTCAGATGTTCTACCTAGTCCATTACTGATTAATGCCCTTGTAATACGTTGTGGTATCCAAAGCATATCTTTCTGCCACAATGAACTTTTTGGAGTAGGGATTAGAATTGTATTTGAATTAAAATAATCTGCAAAAGGAAATTTTTCAATTCCTTTTTTTATTGCTCGTACAACATATTCTGATGTTAAAATTCCTGAGCTTAAAACATTATCATTTTTGAGATTTCTCATTACAACCTTAGATTCTTCTGCTTTTTTTGAACTGTCATGTGGTGAATATGTTAATAATGAACCAAATTCGACTTCGGATATTTTCATTGGGGATATTTATTGAAATAATTCTGGCATTTTAACATTTGATGAAAGATCTTCTAAAATGTCCGCTGGCTCATCAAGCTCCATTGCACCATACTCCATCATTTTTTTGGGCCATTCTAATTCAGAATCACTTACCACTGCTTTACAAATAAACAGTGGTCTTCCTAATCTCAGTGTTTCCCATCCCTGATACAATGATCCGCTTGTTTCTCCTGCTTCTACAATTACGGATGCATCAGAAATTAATGCCATTGTACGATTCCGTAATACAAAGTCTTTAGGCGTTGTCTTATGACCTACCAGATATTGTGAAATAACAAGATGATTCTTCATAATTTCTTCTTGTAGTTTGAGATTTTCTTTTGGGTATACCTTATCCAATGGAGTTCCAATAACTGCAATAGTTCTACCTCCGTGTTTCATAGCTGTTTGATGTGCCATAGTGTCAATTCCCTTTGCAAGTCCACTTACAATTATTGCTCGATTTTTTATTAAGATCTTTGTTATTTCTTCGGCCTCTAAAAGTCCCTTCTTTGATGCATTTCTTGAACCAATTATGGAAACCCTAGCACATGGTAAAGGAACTTCCATAGGACCTTTATAGTAAATTATTTCTGGTGCATATTTTTCTTCAATGTCGTTTAATGGACGCCCAAGTAAGCTTTTCAAGTCAATGGTTGAATATTTTATTTCCATACCATCTAATCACCATTCCCTAATGTTTGTATTTTAATACTTTCATTTAGATCTTTATTGATTAGACTATTGACCTTGGATGAACTCGGATTTTTTGTTATTTTATTGAAGCCAAAATTCCTCTCACGTTCTATACATTTTACACTCTTTTTTCCATAAGATGAATGACATAATCTATTACATGTCATTTTAGTTATACACAGGTTTTCCTAACTTATTATATCTGTTATAACAAGGACAAATATTGGAACTAACCAAGGAGGAGGAATCCGCACTTGATGGAAAACATGGGGAAACTCTTGCGCTTGCATATAGGATTCTTGTGGCAATAGGGGAAGCCACCAATGCTGACAAACTGATTCCAGTTGAATGGGCACATCTATCTGGAGTAAATTACAACACAATAGGTGACGCGGGAGAAGAATTTTTATCGCATCTCAGCAAGGATGCCAAGTTCAGGATTAAAACTACTGTCAACCCTATGGGATTTGATTCTGATAATGTTTCCAAATTTCATCTTGACGAGGAATTTGTCACAAAACAGCAGAGCATCAGAAACTCATATGTGAAGATGGGTGCAACTCCCTCCTTTTCCTGCATTCCGTATGAGATCTTTGAGCTTCCAAAAAATGGCACCCAGGTTTCCTTTGCAGAAAGCAACGCAGCCATTTATGCAAATTCCATCTCTGCCCTAAAAACCAACAAAGAGAGCGCTTTTAGTGCTCTTGCCAGCGCACTCACAGGCAAGAGCCCGCACTCTGACCTGCGAGACGAAGAAAACAGAAAGCCAAATCTTACTATTAGAATGAAGACTGAACCTGCAGATGAGATCACATACGGTTTGTTAGGATATTTTGCAGGAAAAGAGGCAGGGAGCTCAGTTGCCATATCTGGAACAAAAGGGCTCGATAGGCGTAGCTGCAAGTCACTGTGTGCTGGCATGGGTACGTCTGGGAGCTGTGGGATGTTTACTCTGGGCGAGGAAGAAGGGGAAAAGATAGATTTTGACTATAAGGAAATGGCCAGAGTCAAAGATGAATTGAACACTTCGGAATCTGGTGACATTATTACGCTTGGTAGTCCGCAACTTGGACTTGAGGAGATATCGGACTTGGTGGCAAAGCTAAAGGGAAGATCATTTAGGAAACAATGCATGATATTTTGCCCTAGGGCAATTCAGGGACAAATTCGAAATTTAGGATATGACAAGGAACTGACTCGAGCCGGTGGTGAGATATTGTATGACTGTTGCACATGCCTGACTCCGCTTGTAGACAAGGAAAACATTGATGCTGTTGTAACAAACAGTGTAAAAGGCGCATATTATCTGAAAACATCAAACGGAGTAGACGTTAATCTAAAGAGCCTGCACCAGATTGTTGAGGAGGAAACAAAATGAATGTCAAAGTAATCGTACGTGGAAAGGCCAAAGGCGCTGTACTTTGTGCGCAAAAACCAGTGAATTTTCTTGGAGGAATCGATAAAAAGACAGGGCTGGTAAGAGACGAGAAACACGATCTCTTTGGCAAGTTCATAGGGAACAAAATTCTCGTCTTTCCAAATGGTGTAGGAAGCAGTGTTGGTGCATACACTATCTACTCGTTAAAATACAACCAGTCCGCGCCGCTTGCAATAGTATGCCTAAAGGCAGATATCACCACGGCATCAGGCTGTGCAATTTCAGACATTCCTTTGGTTGTGGCGGAAAAAAAAGACTATGAATCATTAAAAAACGGCCAGGAAATCCTGGTTGATGCAATCGAAGGAAAAATCCTATAGATTAACCCGTATTACGGGACCGTTGGGAGTTGTCTCTTTGAATACAATTCCCTCAAATCGTAAAATAACAGTACTTTTTTGTCTCCAGCAATCCTTGGGGGCTCCTGCCTTTTGGCAGGTATGGGAAAGAAATTCCTCTTCATTCCATCCGTATTCGACAGGCACCTGGGGAAGCAAGAGTCCGGAACCAGACTCCCACCTCACAACAAGCCCGTCCCTTCCAACTTTGATCGCAGATGGATATTCAGAGGGATTTTGTACTCTTATCACTTCGGGAGGAGTTAAGACAGTCACTTCGAAGGAAATTTTACTCAACTCGTCATATGACACAGGCGGAAATCTGGGATCTTCTGTTGCCGATGCTATTGATGCGTCTAAAAGAGATTGGTACAGCTTTCTATCTGGAGTGGGAAACCCGATACAGCCTCTAAGGTCTTGACCCTTGTTCAGGGTCACAAATACTCCAGAGTTGAACGAAAATCTTGACCTGATCTCGTCTGAAGGTGTTATTTTTTTTCCAGTCTTTAGATGTTCTGTCACAGATTCTCTTGCTGCTTTTACAAGCGTCTCTCCATCATGATCAGATATGGGATTCATCTCAGTCTCTGATTTAGCTTCTGCACAAATTCCTGAAGCTTTTCAAAATGAGTCCCTTCCCAGTAAAGTTTCTTGCAGTCCCTGCAGATCCAAAATTTTTCCTGTCTTTCGTAAATTCCAAGGGGAACTTTGTCCATGATTCTTATTTTATCTATGGACTCGATCTTTCCATTGCAATCTACGCATTTGGACGAGTTGCTGTCAATGGCAAAATTCAAAATATTGATCTTTGTTGCAACCTGAACAATCTGCTCAACCTCGTCATTTCCCCTGATCAGTACTGTTGTAATGCCTAGCTTTTCTGCATTTTTAGAGAGATTTTCGTCTTTTGTAATTATGATGCGCCTCTGTTTATCTGCCATTTTGATCAGATCTGAATCCTCGATTGAGGACTCGTACTTGGAATCATAGCCAAGAACTCGCAATCTTCTTGCTAGGTTTCCAAGCATCGCATCTACAAAAAAACTGGGCTTGTATGTACTCAATATGCCTGACCTGCACCTGATTCTACTATATGGCTGTCGCCTGCGGGAAGCGCACGTATAAAATCGTCAATATTGAATGCCTTGACAACATCCTGGTTTTCTGCAAGCTTTAGAAACTCTATTCTTATTTTCTTTGCAAGCTCGGTCATATCAATTCCTGACGGTTCTATAATCGCATAACACAAGCATTTTGCCTTCACTGTTGAGGGCGGGCCGCACATAATTGTGTAATTGTCATCTTTTTGATACAAGCCCACAGCTAGCTGAAGATTGGACACCTGAACAAAGTTTCTGGTGCCTTCTATTGGAAATGCACCTTTTGCAAGAAATTGGCCAGTGGGTGCTGCCATCTTGATCTGGTCTGGCCTTACCCAGTAAGAATTTAGTCCGTACAGACCTTCCCTCCAAGCCCTGCTAAAGCAGACTGTAGCCTGTGCCACTTCTGTTATGCTTGATGCTACGTCTTCACCATCTTTTAAGATAAAAAATGGCGATCCCACTATCTCCGCATGAAAGACCTTGTCATTTTTTCCCAGATGTTTTCTTATTACGGAAGAATTGGATGACGCGTCACGGCCGCCAATTGCTAAAAGGCCGTCTGAAGTAAAAAACCACCTGTATCTTTCGTACCATTCCTTCTTTTTCTGTATCGTAAAGACAATAGAATCCTGTGCTATGCTGGCTTGCTTTCTAAACGCGGCAAGATTCTTTTCTGTCTTGATTTTTTCTGTTCCTATTGTCTCAATTGCTCTTAGTTGCCGCTTTGATTCGTTAAACAAGACCGAAGCTATGGCCTGAATTGATGACTGTGGGTTGATCTTTATTTTATCTCCGTTTACATTTATCATTGGTATTCCATTTTCTTTTATCAGAGAGGCCTGATCTTGCAGCACTGTCGGAATCCTCAAATCCTCAATGGATGTAATCCCAATGGATGTTGAGCTTGCTAGAGTTCTGGCAGCTTTTGATATGGATTCAGCCCTTTGTTTGACTAGGGAGATTGCCTTATTCTGTTCTTCAAGCTTGTGTTCAAGCTCTGTAATTTTCTGACTCACAGTATCTGTTTGCGATGTCTTTCCCTGTTCTAACAAATTTTCAGAAAATAAGGAATCCAGTCCTTCCATAAAACTAGCTACCTTACTGACATTTTTCTGTGAGAAATCTCCAAGAGGTATCGGGTATACGTCTGCACCTTTGCCGTCACGGACAACATATGCATCGTGATTTCCGCTTGTAATTTTTTCAATTATTTCAATTGCAGACTGGTATATCTTTGCAATCTCTTCATCTGATAACGTATTTCCCAGTCTCTGGGAATCCACTCCGGAAATCCTCATTATTTCCTCGGTATATCTAGAAGGCAGTCCCAGAGTCCTTCCAATCCATTTCACTGCAGCAGTAGACGTTGATTTTACTTCTTCCAGATCCTTTCGGGTCATCTTGAAAATATTCAAACCGCTTGATGGCGGAGGTACATACGTTAGACCAACTCCCAGCTTTCTGTGTCTTACATCGATTGAATGAAGCAGTGATAGTATCTTCAATTCCTTGTTACACAGTATGATGTTGCCATCTCCAAAAAATTCTCCAACCAGAACAAATTCTTGGTTGAAGCCGCTAAACGTGACCTGCACTATTCTCTCATTATCAATTTGCCTGACCTCTGCTATTCTTGCGCGTAAAAGGTCATTTCTGAGTCTCTTTACCAGCCTGTTTTCTTCCATCTGGCTTATTTTTACATTGGTAATCCAAAATCCAAATGTGGAAAACATGAGTAATAGATCTGGCTTTTCGGGATGGTGTAACTTGAAGAGCAGGCTATTGCGGGTTATACCGTAGATGTTGCTTACATAGTAATCCTTTGTTTTATTTGATATCTCGTTTACTAGGTAGCAAAGCTCGATTCCTGCAAGAGTCATAATGAGTCATTATTACTCTAAAATTATACTCTTGCTATTTTGGGGCTTTCAACCAAACGTTTTAAACCAGAATCAGCTGAGTGAGCTTGAAAATTTAGTTGGCAAGACACCCAAAGAAAAAAGACGATAACAAAAAGCCGGAGCCAAACGAGAATCCTGCAAAGGATATGCCTCCGGAGGAGCCACAAGTAGCTGAGACTGACGAGTCAAAGGTCAGACATGGGCTTAACAAGGTATTCTGGCTGCGTGTCGGCCTGGGCATATCGGCTGGAATCATTTCCGCCATATTTGGAAGTCCTCTAGAGGTAAGCCAGAGAATGTTTATCGGATTTGGAATGATGATTGTATTATTCATAGTTTCATACGGCATTGCCAAGTCTTTCCGAGTCCCATTGTTGTCATCAGACAAACGAAAGCTTGTCACTACCGGGATTGGAAGCTATTTCTTGATGTTCCTGTTTAGCTGGATTCTAGTAAACACCATCATCCACTCTGACGTCAGTTCTGTTCTAGTACACTAGGTGCCTTGTTAAACCTTCGATTGCTCAAAATCTAACTGATAACAATATAACCACGCCTTTTTCTTGCAGTTTAATTCTACTGTGACAATTGCATGTCATAAAATCCATCAAACAGTCTTTCCACCCAAACACCGAGCTTGAATCAATGATGGATACGTTCAAGGAGATGATAAATCACTGCATAAGACTTGGCCTTGATAACAATATCTCCACTCTAAAGAAATTCTCGTCAATGTTTTACCATGATCTTGACATCTACCAGATCCAATCAAAATACAAGCTGACAGCCATGTCACATGCATGCGGAAGGCTTTCACAGATGAAAGCTTCCATCAAGAAAGGAAAGACAGTAAAGTCACCTTTTGTCAGAAAACCGTTTCTGGTATCATGTTATGGATTTAAGATAAATGGAATGTTACTGTCAATCCCAACAGGAAACAGAAATTACGTCAATGTTGTACTCAATGATTATATCACAAAAAAACTATCAGAGAACTGTATCAAACCAAGGTCATTTACGATCACACCAGACTTGCTGTCAATCTGCATCAGAAAAGAGGTGCAAGAGATCATTCCTCAAAGCGTTATAGGAATAGACCGAAACCTGAGAAATGTAACAATATCAACACCTACAGATTCTATCATGTACAAGAGGCAAGTTATTGTCAATCAAGGAAAACTCGCAGTTTGTACGAGCGTCTTTTAGGAGAAATGACAGACGAGTGAAAAACAAACTCTTCACGCAGAGAAGAAATAGGCAGTCTAGACGGATACAGCAATTCTTGCACAAAATATCAAAAGATATTGTATCAAGGGCAAAGCAATCAAGTTCAATTATAATATTTGAAGACCTCAAAGGAATCAGAAAATTATACAAAAAGGGCAATGGTCAGGGAAACAGATTCAGACGTAAATTAAACTCGTGGTCTTTTTATGAACTTCAAAGACAAGTGGTCTACAAATCTGCATGGGAGGGTATACCAGTACAGTTTGTAGATCCTAAACGCACAAGCAAGCTCTGTCCAATATGCGGAGAGCAAATCCAAGAGGACAGGCTACAACTTCGTAAATTGTTGTGCAATAATTGTGGCAGGTCCATGGATAGAGACGTTGTCGCATCCATGAACATTGCTTACAAGGGGTGGAGTAGGTTTTGCCATCCTAGAGGGCTTTCAGGTGAAGCGATGAAGGGGAACCCGGGCAACTTTCAGCCGGTAATCCTCAGAGTAGATGGAAGCAAGTTAACTTCGACATGATCTCATTTGAGAACAGAAGAGTTAACAGAGTCCTAAAATACCAAATAGAATTTCATACACGTTAGATGTGGAAACACAAAACTCCTGGAATTCCAGACGAGCTGTTTGAGAGGGCAGAAGAAGTACCGATTACAAAAGAAGAGGCACGAGTAGTTCAAATCAGCAAGGGCAGGATGTGTGAAGGCCAGGTAGCATATGATATCGGATGCGGAAGTGGATCCGTTTCGGTAGAGGCAGCTTATCAAATAGGAACATCAGGAAAAATTTTTGCAATTGATATTGATCCAAAGGCAATAGAACTGACCAAGAAAAATCTAAAAAAATTTGGAATTTCAAATGTTACAGTTATTTTGGGAAATGCGCTGGAAAAAATATCTGAACTCCCTCCAGCTGACGTCATATTCATAGGGGGAACAGGAGGAGAAACGTCTGAGATACTGAAACTCTGCGAGGACAAGCTAAAGCAGGGAGGGCGTATAGTAATAGGAACCATCCTGATTGAAACTCTTTATTCGGTACTTTCAACCATGGAAAAACTTGCATTTTCATCTGTTGACATAACCCAGGTTACGATATCCAAGAGCCGCAAGACATCCACCGGTACGATGATGCTTGCAAGAAATCCGGTCACTATAATTTCTGCTACAAAATCTAACTTTTAATTAGGTACTACTGGATTTTCCTCAAATGGCAGAATTAACGTGCGTGGGATGCGGCCCGGGAGACCCGGATCTTCTTACCGTAAAGGCAGTAAAGGCAATTCAAAATGCTGACGTCATAATGTGTCCCACCTCAAGGGAAGGCAAGGAAAGCATAGCCTATTCCATAGTGTCATCACTAGTAAACAATTCTAAAAAACCTGATATTGAAAACCTGGTATTTCCAATGGTAAAGGACAGGGAGACCCTAGAAAATACATGGGAAACCAATGCACGCATGATAGCTGACAAAGTAAAAGACGGAAAAAATGTCGTGTATCTTACAGTGGGAGATCCATCATTATACAGCACGTGGATCTACCTGCAGCGAGAACTCAAGTCAAAATATCCTGAGATCAAGATAACCGTGATTCCCGGAATAGTATCCATGTTTGCGTTTGCCTCCAAGGTAGGAATAAGCATTGCAGAAGGCGACCAGACAGTTGCAGTAATACCTGCATGCTATGATCTTTCCAGGGTAAAGGAGACTGCAAAGAACTGTGACACCATGATATTTCTAAAAGATGGAAGATATTTTGATCAAGTCATCACTCTGCTCAGAGAGGCAGGATTTCCTGACAGCTCGCTTTTTGCCATAGCCCAGGATGTGGGAACAAACGAAGAGATTGTCAAGAAATTAACACTGGGCGAGGTTACAAAGGACACCCTGACCAGCAAATACTTTTCAATTATGGTGGTAAAACGTGGCTAAGGTATACTTTGTAGGATGCGGCCCAGGCGACCCGGAATTAATCACTGTCAAGGCAAAGAAGCTGATTCAGAAAGCAGATGTTGTTGTGTATTCCGGCTCATTGATTCCGCGCGGCATTATCAATCTCTGTAAAAAAGCCAAGCTGTATGATGCAGCAAAACTGGTAAGGGAAGAAATCTTTAAAATTTTACGCGATGGTGCGCTGGAGGGAAAATTGGTTGTACGATTACATGATGGAGACCCTTCTATCTACGGCGCAATCAGGGAACAAACTGACAGCCTCAAAAAAGATGGAGTACAATTTGAAGTGGTACCGGGGATAACCTCATTTCTTGCATCTGCTGCCGCGTTGGGCTGTGAGCTTACCCTACCAGGTGTTACGCAGACCATCATTGTAACAAGGGCAGAGTCACGAACAAAGGTACCAACAAGAGAGAAGATTTCAGAGCTTGCAAAGCACAAAGCTACCATGATATTCTATCTCAGCGTGCACCTGGCATCTGACATTGTAAAAGAGGCCATCAAGGGGGGATATCCAAAATCTACTCCAGCAGCTGCTGTCTATAGGGCAAGCTGGGATGATGAAAAAATCATAACAGGGACGCTTGAAAACATTGCAAAAAAAATCAGAGACGAAAAAATTACAAAAACTGCAATCATAATCATTGGCGACATAGTAAATCCAAAACACTATGAATATTCCAGACTTTATGACAAAACTTTCAGCCATGGATATAGAAAAGCCAAAGCCATGTCATAACTGCAATACCTTATTCCTGATTCCTATTTTTTGAAGCTTTTTCTGAAAATCTTTGGTATTACCTGATGCAAAGATCTTTAACGTGTGTCTTTTTGATTTTTTTTTCTTCGAAAATATGACAACCTTATCGGCCACGGAATCTACTGGATCAAGAAATGTTACATTGGGAAAAACACTCTTTAACATTGGCAAAAGAAACGGGAGATGTGTGCTGGATAAAGTTGCCACATCTATCTTCTTCTTTTGTATTGGTTGCAGAATGGCTCTGATCTTTTTTTTGCAAAATTCTTTTTCGGAGATGAACTTGCCAGACTCTACAAGATCTACAAGCGGTGATACGTCAATTGTTATAACCTTGATTCCTTTGGGAACCTGACGTCTGATATAATTTTGTAATTTTCTGCTTTTTACAACAGATTTGGTGGCAAGTATGGCTATTGTCCTTGTAACAGTTTTTTTTGCAGCGTCCTTTAATGGAGGATAAACCCCTATAATTTTTGAATATCTTTCTGGATTTAGCAAAAGTGATGGCGTATTTGAAGCAACTACTATCAAATCCGGACTAAAGTTTTCTTCCAGCTTTCTAACAGTTGCCTTGATGATTTTCTTCAATTCGTCAGCCGGCTTTGTACCGTATGGAAAACTGTCCTGGTCTGCAAAATAGATTATCTCTGCCCTGATTTTTTTTTGAATTGATTTTATTATGGACAGAGAGCCCAGACCAGAATCAAAGACTGCTATTTTCGCCACATTTTCAAACCAATTATGGCAGATTTCTATCTTGTGAGCTAAATTTAGCCTAAAGTTGATGATAATATACACCGGCAATTAAGAACTAACTTTAAAACTAGTCACCATGACCGGCTTCGATAAGACCTGGACTCGTCCCGAGTCTGCAGGTTTAACCGAAAAATTACGTGAAACTGTAAAACCACAGGGAGCACTCAAACCTAGAATTGAGGGCGCTGTGAACAAGTTACAGGGTCAGATATCGAAGATGGATTCTATGCTGACAAAGCTGAGACAAAGAGATGAACAGCTTTTCAAGCGAATCGTAGCCGCCATGCAGCAGCACGATGCAAGCACAAGCAGAGTTCTGTCAAACGAACTAGCTGAGATACGAAAGGTCACAAAGATGCTAGGAAATGCCCGAATGGCACTAGAGCAGGTACAGTTGCGTCTAACGACAATACACGACCTAGGAGATGCAATGGTAGCAATTGCTCCTGCAATGTCAACCATGAAGGGACTCAAATCATCCCTTGGAAGATTCATGCCAGAGGCAGATTCGGAGCTGAACGCAATGACCCAGACACTCAATGGACTAATGATGGACTCGCTGGCAGGTGGAGACTTTAATGTTGATTCAGATGTCTCAAATGAAGAAACAGACAAGATACTCCAGGAAGCATCGGCAGTTGCAGAACAGCAGATTGGCGACAGATTCCCATCAGTTCCATCACCCTCCGGCGTATCGTCACAATCAACATACGAGTAGGGGAAGCTCGGATGGGGAGACTGGCGAGAACGTCTCTTTTTATGCCTTGATCTAATACTGATTCTATTCGCCAGTCTGGTTTTTCTGCAAACCTTGTTTGTCGTCCAGAATTTTTCTGGCCTTTGCAAAGACTGATGACCAATCTTTCCATTTCAGACGACCAGTCTGTGTATTCTGCCTGCTTGGATGGTAGGAGCATATCACCGTCAAATTTTGATGTGTAAATAATTTGCCATGTGCAAAGTCAACATCCTTTATGCTCAAAAGTTTGCAGCAAGTGTTAAAGGCTATTCTGCCAAGGCACACTATTATTCTGACTTGTTTCAGCAAGGAAAATTCGTCTACGATGTAAGGAAAACAGTTTTCAAATTCCTTTCTTAAGGGCTTGTTTTGTGGCGGAGCACACCTGACAGAAGCTGTGATGTAGGCATCAATTAACCTGAGCCCGTCATCTGCCTCCAGGCTTGTTGGTTGAGAAGCAAACCCGTTCTCATAAAGTACCTTGGCAAGCCAGTCTCCCGAACTATCGCCTGTAAACATTCTTCCTGTCCTGTTACCTCCGTGAGCAGCTGGTGCCAAGCCTATGACCAATAATCGTGCGTGAAAATCTCCAAATCCCGTAAGTGGTTTTCCCCAATAATGCTGATCTCTGAATCTTAAGACTTTGTCTTGCGAGATTTTACGTATGTAAGCTGCAAGTCTACTGCATTTCCTACATGCTATTATTTTTCTGTTTAATTTTTCAAGCTTCGCGCATTTTTTGTTGTTTGTTTTCACTTCTCTGAGACTTTTTTGTCCTAGCTTATAGGTTTGATTCCGCGTCGGTTGCAGCTTTGCTGTTCACTGGCGTGATTTTCTCCCGTTTTTTTCTTTTTAATACGACCAGTACTGCAACTGCTGCTATGATGATTATTGCCAGATATGCATATTCGGAACCAACTGCATTACCCGTCCAGGAATCTACACCTGCTTGCGTGGTTTCCGATCGAGGCTGGACCACCACTAGGTCGGGCCTCATACTGGGATCGGCAGCCTCCTTTGAATAAAAGTCAACAAGTTCTTCGTTGTGCAGGTAGCTGTTTCTAATCACAAGCGACAGCGTAAGAAGAGAGCCCTGATGGGACCTGACCTGCCTTGTAAGATCCCATGACACGGACTTGTTTACATCCGAGTTGCTCAAAAATGCTGTGCTGTTGTCCGATGGAGAAAAGGCTGGCGCGCCAGCAAAGACAATGCTTGATTCGTTCCAGTTGTTGTTCAGCCCTGTATAGACGTCTACCGGCCGCATTGGAGCAGTAAGGTTTACAACAAACGGATGCAGAACCAGGGAGGCAGATTCGATAGGCCCGCTTATCTTTGTCAGGTTAAACTTGAGATAAACTATTGTGATGATTCTGTGCTCATCTGTTTTTGTCACATCCCATGCATACCACGCCTTGAGAAACGGAATGTGGCCCGTATTTACATGCTGGAATCCCTCCTTGTCCTGCGGGTCCTGGGAGTCTGCAGCTACGTATGCATCATCGGTAGGGGCAATGTCTGTTACAGAGGAGGCCGCGCGCACAAACTGAATACCATTGCCAAAAGTAAAAAGCAATACAAGAAGTATTGACAGCGCAGCAACTGCATGCCGTCTATTTTTTGTATGACCCACCAGGATACTGCCAGACTGTAAGGAAATAAATCTCTTGCCTCTCTAGGTGGAATCCATCAATCCGCTTACTACAGCACCTGTATTCCTGAAAACAATAGAAACTTTGTACGTGATGCAATTTGCAAGTATAGCAGTTGTTCCATAAAAGACAATATGTCGGGCCCGGGAGGTACCGACTCAAAGCTTGGCTGGTACAGAAAATTAGATCAGGATGTAAGTAGTGTCTAGAGTTGGTCGGCAAAAAGCATTGTCTGGCCCACTCCTGTGTCTTCTATAACTTATTTTCATAAAACACACCGGCATTTTGCCACATGTGTGCAAAAATACCCTCACACCATTTTCGAAAAGATACATCATTACCATAAAACGCAGTATCAAGATCGGATGTACCATTGCTCTTGCAAAACGATATCATGGCATGCTTTTCTGTGATAAGAATTGATGCGGCAAGTTCTTCGTCGACCATCTTCCTCTCCACAAGCCCGGTGGACAGGAGGTTCCACCACCCGCTTTTTGTCAAAAGATGCGTTCTGTTCTTTGGCACCCGGACATTCTTTCCAAAAAGATATGATACCCTGAGTGAGGATCTCTCTACTCTTTTTGCAATCAGCGGCACCATCTCAGGCACATAGGATGTCACAGCTATCTTCAGGTACCTGTCGGCCAGGCCTATGACGGATCTGACTTTTTCCAAGACACGCCGCTTCTCTCCAATGGTAACGCTGTTGCCAAGAACCCATATGTCCTGTAAAAATTTTTTTGGAAGCCTGTCTGTAGCATGCGAATTGAGATGTTCTCTGTAACGTGCAAGCGTCTCAAACGGGAAAAGCTGCTGCCTTATTGCATGTCCGAACGGTGTGACAGAAAAGAGACCATTCTTGTTTTTTTTAACAAACCATGCTTTATCTAATTTTTTAAAGTGTTTTGAGAGTCCTTGAATAGTTATGTCGTTTTTGTGGTTGTCATGACGGTACAATTCAAGAAACTGCGAGATCGTCATGGGCCCGTCATCTGCCAGACTCTTGAGTATCTCTGCTCTGATATTACTTGATAGGATGCCAAAGATACTGTCAGAATGTATTTGATTGCTGCCCAACTTTGATACAAAAAATTGTCAAGCATGTAAATATTGCGATTCTCCTTTTAATGATATTTTATTTGAAAATTCCTTAATTTTGGATGACAACTACTAAACCAAATGGTTTAACTCTACAAAACATGCCAGAAAAGTTTAAGCATTGGAGTGAGGGGGAAGAAGATCGCAATGGGGCATCATTATCTTAGTAATGATTACATCATGTCCATTTGTATTGTTTTAGGATTGTCTGCAGGAGGCAGAAGTTGACTGATTTTGAAAAACTTGACGACATCTTCTGGTTAATGAATCTGTTATCTATGTGGGAATAATTGACTACATGGGAAATCTGATTGCAGGTATGACAAAAAAAAGTTTTGACCATGCAGTAGGAGAGGAAGCGTTCAAAGTAGACCTGTGCGTCATGAAAAATATACTCGATCTGGAAGATAGCGCATATGGAAAGATAATCTCTGTTCATTCCAAGCGTGAAAACATACAGCAGCTCATCT
>JAGWFW010000032.1 GCA_028867735.1 Nitrososphaerota archaeon | reverse complement strand
ATTGACAAGACCGATTCTTGATGCAACCTTGCTTGCCAACAAATATGACAACGCGGTAAGTGCACCAGCTATTGCAAAGATGTAGGATAGCGTAGCCAGATCTGCCCCGAACTTGGTGTAAAACCAAAACGAGACTATGCTTTGTATCACAAATCCGCCTGCAAAGGAATCTACTGCAAAAAGCGACGACATCTTTGCAACGATATTACGTGATTCGGGAGTCATGCTACGAAGCGACGAGTTTGTTTCGTGTTTTTTGAACCGTGTCTCGACCTTTGGTGACAGCAGAAGATAGATTGCCAGTGCGGCCAGCGCACAGGCAGCATATGCCAGGAATAGAATTTTTATTGCACCAATTTTGTCAAGGCCGAGATATTGTGAAAAGACATGCGGCAGCCCGGAAAGAAGTACTCCTCCCGACATGGCAAATGTTCCAACCATGTTATATATTGCAAAAACCGAGGTTCGTTTTTTCTCGTCACTTATTGTTTGGGGCAGGATGGCCTGCTCAAGGGACAGGAATGCGCCCACCTCTGATCCTGTCACATTTATTGTTCCAATGAGGGCGGCAACAATCAATGCCACATAGTTGTCAGTTGCGAAAAATATGGCGGCAGAGACAATCATCAGTACGGCATAAAGAATCAAAAACTTTTTCCGCCCTATCCTGTCAGCATACACGCTTGAAACCAGGTTGAATATTATCCCGTTTACTAGGGTAGCAGTCAAAACAACGCCAATTAGGATTTCGTTGAACCCGAGCAGACTGAGATAAATTGCCAAAACTACGCTTAGAAAACCATAGGAAAAAGTTCTAACAATCCTTGCTGCAAGTACAAGCTTCCCGTCTTTTGATATCCAGTCTAGCGCCATTATTGTCCAAGTTTTGATTTGTGAACCTTGATGTCTTCTGCTGCCACTTTCTTGAATAGCGGAGAGGGCTCCCCCAGCGCATGACCACGAGGTACAGCAATGTCAGACATTGAGCTCCACGGTTGTTCTGACACCTTACCTTCCAGGTTGAGTTGCGACCATATTTTTTGCGACGAGTCAGGCAAAAACGGATAAAGAGATATGGCAATAGAGTGCACTGCATTAACTGATATGAATATGCAATTGTTTGTCCCCTTGCCTCCCTTCCATGGTTCCTTTTTCTGAAAATATTGGTTAAAGTGGGCCGAAAACTCTAGTATCTTTTTTAGTGCACGGTCCAGGTTATTTTCTTCCATTAGCTGTGTCATTTCTCCTGCCAGATTTTTTATCTTGTCCTGTGCCTCCTTGTCTGCAGTGTCAAGATCATCGGTAGGAGGAATCATCCCTCCCATGCTTTTCTTTGTAAAGCCAAGTGCCCTGTTGACAAAGTTTCCCACGTTTCCTATGAGCTCGGAATTTATTCTTGCGGAAAACTCGTCCCAGTCAAAATTCAGGTCGTCCTGACTGTATGGCGTAATCAGAGTCAGATAGAACCGAAGGTAATCGGCAGGATACATTTGCAGAAAATCCTTCAGACCAATGTACCAGTTGCGGCTCTTTGAGATCTTCTTTGACTGCAACATCAGGTGCCCCCTTGTCGGGATATAGTCAGGGAGTTTGTACTCTTTTTTTATTCCAATTCGCATTGCTGGCAAAAACAGATAGTGATGATACACAATGTCCTTGCCAATAAAGTGGTAAATGTCTGCAGAGTTCCAGAATTCCTTTCCATCCACACCCCTTTCTTCAAGAAACTTTAGTGCCGACGAGATGTATGCAAGGTGATTGTCAAACCATCCGTAAAAGACCTGGCCCTTGGCGCCATCAAGCGGAATCGGTACGCCCCACTTGATGTCCCGCGTTATGTCCCAGTCCACAAGCCCGTCTTTTATCCAGTTCTGCACGTATTTTTTCACGTCCTTTTGCAGGTGAGAGTCCGCCTCCAGCCACTGGTTTAACTCGTTTACAAAGTCTGTCAGTTTGAAAAAGTAATGTCTGGTCTTCTCTTTTGTCGGAGGATTTTTGCAAATCGAACATTTCGGATCCTCGATTTCCTGCGGCACGCGCCCGCATTTTTCGCACAGATCAGAGTACTGGTCTTCGGCCTTGCAGTACGGGCACCTGCCTATCACGTACCTGTCAGGCAGGAATTTCTGGTCAAACTTGCAGTAAAACTGGATTATCTCCTGCTCGCATATGTGCCCGTTTGCCAGTAATTTTTTGAAGGTATCCTGCACAAACGATATGTTTTCAGGCGAGCTTGTCCTGTAAAAGAAATCAAATCCTATACCAAACGAAGTAAAATCCTCGTAATCCCTCTTGTTCCAGATCTTTACATATTCCTCGGGGGTCTTTTTTTCTTTTTCTGCCTGAATTAGAATTGGCGTGCCATAATCGTCTGATGCACACACATAGTATGCCTCAGTTCCCGTTGCTTTGAGAAATCTTGTCGTAATGTCTGCAGGCAGATAGGTGGAAGCAACGTGCCCAAGATGTATCTCTCCGTTGGCGTATGGTAATGCACTTGTAACAATTGCCCGTTTCATTATTTTGGTAGAGTTTGCGCGTGATTTAAGCTATGCCCAGCTTTGCGCATATTTTATTTGAGCTGGAGTTGGTTTGTCAATTTTCACACTCATTGCAGCTAGGGCATCGATTGCAATTTGTTTGTCAATCTCTTCAGGAACCGTGATCACTCTTTTTCCAATCTTTTTGTGATTTCTTGCAATATGTATCATGGAGAGCAATTGATTTGAAAACGATTGGGCCATTACCTCTGGGGGATGTCCCTCTGCTGCAACAAGATTTGCAATTCTTCCCTTTGCAATCAGATAAACTCGTTTTCCGTTCTTTAGCAGACATTCGTCAAGATTTGGACGGACTTCTCTTACGGATTTTGACTCGGTTAGTAGGAATTTTGCGTCCACTTCAACATCAAAGTGACCCACGTTTCCAAGTATTGCGCCATCCCTCATCTTCAATATGTGTTCCTTTCTTATCACCCCCGTCTGTCCTGTAGCAGTGATGAATATCTCACCTATTTTTGCAGCCTCGTCAATTGGCATCACCTCGTATCCATCCATGTGAGCTTCAAGTGCACGTACGGGATCGATCTCGGTCACATACACTTTGGCTCCAAGTCCACTGGCTCTGGAGGCCACTCCCCTTCCTACCCATCCATAGCCTGCAACCACCACTCTTTTTCCCGCAAAGAGCAGATTCATTGATCTGAAATAACCATCAATTGTGCTCTGGCCAGTTCCATACCTGTTGTCAAACATGTGTTTTGTGTATGCATCGTTTACTGCAATTACTGGATACTTGAGTTTCTTTTGTTTTGCAAGTGCCTTTAGTCTGATCACTCCGGTTGTGGTCTCTTCAGTTCCTCCAAGAATCTTCCATGAAGAGAATTCTTTTTTGCCGTGAATTTTGCTGTGGCAGTCAGAGCCATCGTCTGTCAGTATTTGCGGTTTGTGGCTGAGCATCTGTTCTATGCACTCGTCATATTCTTCAGGAGTCTGTCCCTCCCATGCATAAATGTGAACCCCATTTTCTGCAAGAAATGCAGCAATGTCGTCCTGTGTTGAGAGAGGATTTGCACCGCATACGCTAACGTCAGCGCCAAGCGCCTTTGCGCCCATTATTAATACGGATGTCTCTTTTGTAATGTGCAGACACACTCCTAGTCTTATCCCCTTCAGGGGTTGTGATTTTTTTAGTCGCTCAATCGTGTTAGTGAGAATCTTCATGTGATCCCTTGCCCATTCGTATGACATTTTTCCCTTTTCTGCAAGGCTAGGATCTTTGATCTGGCTCATGTGAAATTTCAAATTTCAGGGATATAAAATGCTATCAAATGGCAATCTAAATATTGGATGATCTTGGCTTTGAAAACATGACATGGAAAAAGGTTGCCGAGAAAAACGATGTATCCCCCGGAAAGGGAAGAGAATTTGTAATAGATGGCAAAAAGATTGCAATATTCAACCAGAATGGCTTTCATGCTCTTGACTCCATTTGCGTGCACCAAGACGGCTCCCTTGCTCCAGGCAAGATAGAGGGCGACGTTGTAGAATGCCCCCTCCACTTTTGGCACTACAATATCAAGACGGGCGAGCTTTTGGACTATATCAAAGGGGTAAAACTTCAGACATACAAAATCGAAGTAAAAACCGACGGCATCTATCTGGACCTGTGATAAGTTTAATTCATTACGGCATACCATTTTAGAAAGAGCGTTGAATCCGCACATACTAGATGAGATAACAAGAAAGGATTTCAAATCAATACAAGATAAAATTGGCACGTTTCTCATAGACGAGATCAGGGAACGAAAGGCACAGGGAGTCATATTTGGCCTGAGCGGTGGAATAGACTCTGCAGTAATTGCCATGCTCTGCGCAAAATTTGTCAAAGAAAAATCCCTCGCACTGATACTGCCAAATTCCAAGATTACGCCAGAATCTGACACTGATGATGCGATAAAAATTGTTGACAGCCTTCACCTAGAATACAAATTGGTTGATATCAGCTTTATCCACAAGGAATACTCAAAGTATATAGAGCCAAGCCCCCTGGCATTTGGAAATCTTGGTGCAAGGATAAGATCAAATCTGATATACTATTATGCCAACGCGCGGAATTATCTGGTTCTTGGCTCAGGAGACAAGAGCGAGTTTATGATAGGATATTTCACAAAATATGGGGACGGTGCAGCAGACCTTTTGCCAATAGCATCGCTATACAAAACTCAGATTAGAGAGTTTGCAAGATTTCTTGGCATCCCGTCAAACATAGTGTCAAAACCAAGCGGTCCACGCCTGTGGGAGGGGCACACTGCTGAGGGCGAGATGGGCATGACATATGAAGAGATTGATTCCATACTGCATTGCATGTTTGACAAGAGTCTTTCAATGGAAGACACTGCAAAGCTAACAGAGATACCAATCTCAAATGTGGATAAAATTTACCAGATGCATAAAAGAAGCGAGCACAAAAGAATAACACCCAAAGCGTGTGTTCTTTAAGATGATAAAGACTTGAGAATTTTTGACACTCTTTCAGTAACAGAAAAGGAGCTTGATACATCTGACAGGGTTCGCATATACCTCTGCGGCGTTACTGTATACGACGACAGCCACATAGGACATACAAGAACAATCATAGTGTTTGACACACTCAGGAGGTTTTTGGAGTTTCAGGGAATCAAGGTCGAGTTCATACAGAATTTCACCGATGTTGATGACAAGATAATAAATCGAGCAGTTTCGGAAAACGTTTCCGCAGATTCCATAAGCTCAAGATACATCGCAAACTATTTTGTGGAATTTGACCGCCTCAATGTAAAACGTGCAGACGTATACCCAAAAGCAACAGAGCATATAGGAGACATGATTGGTTTGATAAAGACTCTGATTGAGAAAAATTTTGCATACGTGTCGTCAAACGGCGTCTATTTTTCAGTATCAAAGTTCCACGAGTACGGCAAACTGTCAAAGAAAAAGACTGACGAGCTTGTCTCAGGGGCACGCGTAGAAGTAGACGAGACAAAAAAAGATCCGCTGGATTTTGCCTTGTGGAAGTTTGCAGACGGGGAACCCAGGTGGCAAAGCCCATGGGGACCCGGAAGGCCCGGCTGGCACATAGAGTGCTCCGCAATGAGCCTAAAGTATCTTGGAACAGACTTTGAGATACACGGCGGAGGGCGGGATCTGATCTTCCCCCATCACGAAAACGAGATTGCACAATCAGAGGCATATTCAGACAAGAACTTTGCCAAGATTTGGATGCACGTGGGAATGGTTACAATAAACGGAGAGAAAATGTCCAAATCGCTTGGAAACACAAAGTCCGTAGATTTTGTCCTAAAAAAATGGGGCGCAAACATAATCAGGCTCTTCTGCCTCTCAGGACACTATTCCAAGCCGATTGATTATGCAGAGGACATGCTAAAAGAGACAATAACAAAGTGGCGCCAGGTGGAAAACTGTTACTATGAGCTTGTCCTGTCAGACAACCTGCAGGCAAACCCCGAAGACATGACAGAAATTGAAAGAACAACAAACGAGACAAAAAAAGAATTCATCGACGCGTTAAACTCTGATTTTAACACATCGCTTGCAACAAGTGCATTTTTCAAGCTCGTCAGGGCCACAAATCAGCTTGCTGCATCAGAACGCCTAGTTTCATCCATTGCAGGTACAGTCTTGCCGGTGCTTGAGCAAATGCTTGACATTCTTGGCTTGAAAATTTCCAAGGTCACAGAAGAGGAAAAGAATAAGATCAATGACCTGATAGACAGGCGCAACATGTTTCGCAGTCAGAAAAAATTCCAGGATGCAGATGCAATCAGAAAGGAAATATCCGACATGGGAATTGTCCTAATAGATCACAAGAAAAAAGTTCTCTGGATGAAACAGGAAAGGATTGGAGCCGAAGGCTAGGATTTTTTTGTCTTTGCGCTGACAAGCGAGACAACATCCCTGTCTCGAAGCTGATAGTTTGTCGGCAGCCTCACCCCATATCGGACGTCCTTTGCATAAAGCAGCCCCTTTGTCAGGTCCGAGTGGATCTCTTTTGCCAAGTCCTCGATTGTCGACCCGTCCTTCATCAAAATAAGGTCTGGAAGAGTCCTGCCCTTTCTATCCGATAACTTTTCAGGATCTGCCACAGGATACACAGAGTTCATCTTTAGCAACTTGAACACGGTTACGTTTATTGCAAACTGGACTCCTGTCCTCATGTACTCTCCCAGTATCCCTTTTGTGATAAACTCCAGCGCCTCCAGTTGTTTTTTGGTAAGAGCCTCCTTGTGCAGTATCTCAAATTGTTCAGAGCCTGGAACATATTTTATCAGGCCCTTTTGTTCCGCCCTCCTCAGCGAAAGTTCGCTGTCTGCACTGGCAGGTATGATTATTGTATCAACATACTTTTCTCGCAGCCTGTCAAAGTTTTTGTCGGCCCCTGGCAGGTCAATCTTGTTTGCAACTATCAGAGTGGGCTTGGATATCTTTCTTAGGTGCGCGGCAAACTTTTTGCTGTCATCCATGCCAAAATTATCAAAGTGCTTGTCCTCAAGCCCGGTTACTTTGAGCGCCTCTTTCACGTGACCCTCCCTCACCCCTATTCCTCGAAAGACGTCTGTAATGACTGCAACTGGCTCTGCCTCAGAGTTGACAAGCTTTGATATCTTGTCTCTGTTCCCCTCCAAGAGTTTCTGATACCACATTATCAACTCCTCCTCAATGTCTGACACGTCTGCAATCGGGTCACCGTTACCAACCTCGGTTATCCTTCCTGCAGAATCTACACTTCCTGAGACATCGATTACATGCAGTAGCGCATCAGACTGGGTCGCAATTGAAAGAAACTGGTTTCCCAGTCCTTTCCCAGACCAGGCTCCCTTTATGAGACCAGGAAGGTCGATTAGTTCAACAGGTATGAACCTCCACCCATCAACACACTTGGAATTTTGCGGATTGTCCTTGATGTTAAACTCAGTGTGAACGCATGGCGTGATTGCATTTCCGGTTCCACGTTCTGGCTTTTTTGTTGTGAACGGATAAGTCGAGATCTCACTTGCTGACAGGGTAGCAGAATTGAAAAAGGTGGTTTTGCCAGTATTTGTTTTACCGATAAGGCCAATTTTTATTGGCATGGATCCATCTCACTTCCTCACTATTTATCTCTGTTGTAAATTATTCATGATGATGGTTGCCTGACACATTTGCAACTGAATCTTTTATCTTTCCCGCATACCACTGGATTTCCTTGAGTTCTTCGTCTGTCAGATTATCATTCCATTTTTCCAAAACAATTTTTAGAATTTGAGAGCCATCATACAACAGGTGCCAGTACGGATGATGTTCTGCAGTGTCGTATGCAAGCTCGGCAATCTCGTCAAGACCTGCTTTTGCACGGCTAAGTGCGCTTGATCTTTCGCCGTATATCTTGACAATGCCAGAATCCATATCCTGATATACCTTGAGTGCCACGTTTTTTTTCTCAAATGACTTTACCAAGTCATACAACGCGTCACGGAATTTTGCCAGATCTTCTGACATGTCCTAGAATAGTCTCTGGTGCTCTGCAAGCATGCACCTGTTAAAGACAACGTCTATTCCTGCTTTTTTTGCCAATGATTCCGCTTCTGGATTGTGTATTCCCTCTTGAAGCCAAACTACGCGTGGTTTTATCTTGATTGCATCTTCGATTACCTGCTGCACCTGATCTGATGGCCTGAAGACATCTACAATGTCTATCTTGACAGGTATGTCCGCAAGACTTGGATAACACTTTTTCCCAAGAATCTCGTCAGCTGTAGGATTAACCGGTATTACGTTGTAGCCTTTTTCCGCCAGATATTTTGGCACATAGTGGGCCGCCTTTTCAGGATTCTTTGACATACCTACTACTGCCACGGTTTTTAGTTTGTAAATTTCCTTTATCTGCTCATCTGAATGCGAGTCGTGTTCCATAACTGTGATAGAACCGTTCCTCTTAATAGATTGTCGTAGAATAATTTATAGCCACAAATGCAGTTGTCACGCCATGGAAGAAGTCCCAAATGATGTGATAGTCCTAAGTGCGATAGAACAGGGCGCCAAAAAATTTGACAAGATAAAAAAGAAGACAAAGATAGACGAGAAAGAGCTAAATACACTTCTTGAACACCTTGAAAACAACGGGTTTATCACACTAGTTGAAAAGAAGGGATTCTTTGGTCCAAAAAAAGAACTTGTCCTCATGGAAAAGGGCACAAAGGAATTGGAGGCCAGAAGATTTGAACTGCAGCAGAACTGGGACCAGCTGGTGACCCTCTGGAAGGGTGGAGACAAGGAAAAGATCCAACAACATATCGATAACAACCGCTCCATGTTCCCCGCAATGATGTTCATGGGAATCATGGATATCATGATGTTTTCCTCGATGATGTCATTTATGGGACTTGCAATGTCAAGCTTCATGCCAGACCAGTACATGTATGACACTGGTTCCACAGACATGGGCCATGACAGCGGACATGATATGGGACAGGATCAGGATTACAGTGGAGGAGACTTTGGCCACGGTGACGGTGGCCCAGGCGACATGGGCGGCTTTGACGTCAACTTTTGAATTTCAATTAGAGAAATAGATTTTAAAAAAAGAGATTTGAAATACGTTCTTTTAGCAACCTAGTTTGGATAACACGGTTTGTGTTACAGTGGCATCTGCGTTTGCGTCTGCAAGTGCGTTCTTCACCAAGGTGCACATGTTTGATGCAGTACTAGTTGATGCTGATGGAGTGGTCGTAGTTGTGCTCTTTGTTCCATTACCAAATTGGGCGCTATTTAGCGATGCTTGCAATTTGTCCCATTCGCCTGGTGCGCACAGGTGATCTCCACATACTTTAGTATTTCCTGTTCTCACTGTCAAGTGATTATCATTCAGGTATGAGTAGTCTCTCTGTATCAATGCATTTGATGCAGGAATGGTTGATACTGCAACAGATGCCATCAGAACTGCTGTTAACAACAGTACTACCGGTAACTTGGACGACATGTTTTTTGCTATAGAATTCTCATATAAAAGAATTTCGCATTATTTGCCAGATATTGCTAGATCTTGCAAAGAAATACATATTAAAAAAGCAGAATTTTCCTCATGACCGCAACTGTTGGCATGAAGGCTCCAAACTTGAATATATCAAAGTGGATCCAAGGACTGCCAACCAACATAGACAAGGAAAAAGACAATGTAGTTCTAGTCGAAGTGTTTCAAGTAAACTGCCCGGGATGTTTTCTGCATGGAATCCCGCAGGCAATTGACATTTACAACAAGTATCACAGGGATGGTGTAACAGTACTTGGAGTCGCAACCGCGTTTGAGGATTTTGACAAAAACACTGTCGAGAACCTGGAACTGCTCCTGACAAAGGGGGAAACAATCGGGGAGACACTCAAGGCACTTGGGCAGTACGGTCATCTTGTAGAAGGAACAAAACTTCCATACAAGATTCCGTTTCCAGTTGGAATGGACATGCTGAAGAAAGAAAACGGAGAGACAAGCCAAGGAAAGATAAATGAAATAATAGAAGCAAACGTCCCAGGGTTTGATTCCTACAGTGCAAATCAAAAGGCAGAGATTATCAAGCGCGTCAAGCAATATCTCAAAAGCAAAGAATATTCGGCACAGACATTTGATCAATACGCCCTGCGAGGAACACCGTCTTCCATATTGATTGATAAAAAAGGAATACTCAGGGATGTCGGATTTGGCCAGAATGATTTTCTTGAAGAGCAGATCAAAAAGATTCTAGACGAGTAAGAGGCTCCAGTTACCTTGACAAACAAACAGCGCTCGTACACCTCGCTTGATGATACGCTGGAAAAGATAGTCAGATTGCTCAAGTCCCACAGGTCAGAATACATTTCAGGTGAGGAGCTTAGCAGGTCACTTGGGTTGAGCAGAGCAGCAGTATGGAAAAACATCAAAAAACTCCAGTCGCTTGGCTACAAGATTAACTCAAAACAAAAGTCAGGGTATACACTGGCTGCCAAAACCAGCCTGATGCTACCATGGGAGATATCAGACGGGCTTCAAACAGAGACTATTGGGAGAAAGATATACTATTTTGATTCCATGGACTCGACCCAGAGCTTTGCCCTAAAGCTAGCTGCTAGATCGTATGAGAATGGCTCCATCATAATTGCCAGACGCCAGACACGCGGCAGGGGAAGACAGGATAGAAAATGGGCATCACCCAGCGGAGGAATTTGGCTGTCAATACTACTCAAACCAAATTTCCAAGTCTCGCAGGTATCGCTTTTTCCAATGTTGACATCTCTTGCACTTGCCATAGCAATAGAAAAAGTTCTGAAACTAAGACCCAAGCTAAAATGGCCAAACGATGTCACGTTGAACAACAAAAAAGTTGCCGGCATACTAGTTGACGCATCAGTAGAGTCAAACCAGATAGATTATCTAGTCATAGGGATAGGAATAAACTTTAGAGTTGAGATTGGTGCGATAAATAAGACTGCCAAAGCCTCCAAGAATTTTTATGGTGCAGCTACGCTAGTAGGAAAAAAATCAAATGATGACCCCAGAGCGTTTCTCCAAGCTTTCTTGTTTGAGCTTGAACAGTTATACAACAAGGTGATTGCAAGCAATCTCCGCGGAATCAGAAACAACTGGGAGAAGAGATCGTCCACGGTTGGAAAAAATGTCACCATATACTCTACGAGCGGCAAGATAAAAGGCAGGGCAGTCGGAATAGACAATGACGGAGCACTGCTAGTGTCCAGCAATGGAAAAGTGCAGAGATTGCTGGTTGGGGACATATCAAGCCAGATCTAGTCAGTTTTTTATAATTACATATTATCAATACATCAATGAACATATGTTGGGCAAACACCAAGAGTTTTGATGAAGCAGACGTTGTTGTTTTTGGAATACCAGACGAATCAAAGTCACACTCTCTCCGCAAGGGTAGCTCCGAGGCACCACATAAAATAAGAGAGATTTCAAACATAAGGGATACATACAAGAGGGGAAACGAGATCTCGACAGGTTTTCCGCTTGGAGGCATCAGGAAGAAAGTATACGATCGGGGAAACGTGTTAAGAACCGAGATAGGCGATACGATAGACAGGATAGTGTCAAGCTCAAAGATTCCAATAGCTATTGGAGGGGATCATTCCATCTCCACCGAGATCATAAAATCAATCTCAAAAAGATGCGGTCCTGTGTCCCTGGTTTATTTTGACGCACATCCTGACTTTATCAGCTCGTCTAGCGGCTATTATGGCTCTGTCGTAAACGATGTACTGCCCCAAATAGACGTCAAGTCAAGCGTACAGATAGGAATCAGGACCCCAGAGCAGGAAGAGATTGACAACATCAAAAAACACAACCTTGCAGTGATAACCCCGCTTGACATTCTCAGAGACAACATAGCAGATATTGCAAGAGATATGCTTGCTAGGCTCGGGAAGAACGTATACGTCTCAGTTGACATGGATGCAATCGATCCCGCTTTTGCGCCAGGAGTTTCAGTTCCAGTTCCGCTGGGGCTCGGCAGCCTGGAAGTACTTTACCTTCTCAAGGAGATTGCAAGTAAAGGAATCGTAGGACTCGATATCACGGAGGTCTGTCCAAGCTACGACATCAAGGACAGGACGTCGCACTTGGCATCAAGAATAATTGGCGAAGTAATATCTTCGCTTGATAAAACTTCTTAATGCTTTTAACTGGGCCAAGAAGCAGTATGGTAATGTTTTCACATTTCACTTTGAAAGAAGCAAACGCGGTGCTTCCCTCGGTAATCAAGAAATTCAAGGATCTGGTAAATCTGAAAAATGAGGTCATAAAAATCCAGACCGAGATGGAGACAAATCCAAAATACATGTCAAGCTTCAAAGAATACATTCTCAAAAAGCAGGAATTCAATGCAACAATATCAAATTTTTACAAGGCAATAGAAGAAATTGAGAACATGGGCGTGGTGATGAAAAGCGTGGAGGAGGGGCTGCTTGACTTTCCGTCTCTTCGGTTCAATGAGGAGATCTGGCTCTGCTGGAAGGAAGGCGAGACTGAGATCAAGTTCTGGCACGGCAAGAATGAAGGGTTTAACGGAAGAAAGCCCGTGGAAAGTTTTGATGTTGAGAAATTGCGATAGACTTGCGACACATGCAAACCATATACCGAAATAGACCAAACGCTTGAGCATGTACAATGTTGTCATCGTGGCTACGCGCAGTACGAATCAGATTTCTGCTTGCGTCAGTAATAGCGATATTTCTCGGACTTGTCATAAACTGGTGGCAGATCTCTTCAATCAACATAGAGTTTGCAGCTCTTACACTGGTTGGAGTCGTCGCGCTGCACGGTAGTGTGGACCTGCTCAATGACTATTGGGATTACAAGAGAAACATAGACATAGAGACCAAGAGGACAAAGTTTAGTGGCGGTACAGGAGTATTGCCGGAGGGTTTGCTCAAGCCTTCAGAGGTATATCGCGCAGGGGTAATCCTGCTTATCATAGGCGCGTCAATCGGGACATACTTTGTCTTTGAGAGGGGAATCACAATTGCAATAATTCTGGGATTTGCAGTCATCTCAATCTATTTCTACTCTACAAGAATAGTTGATTCGGGGCTTGGCGAGGTCTTTGTGGCCATCAAGGGTGCAATGATTGTTCTTGGGACATATTTTGTGCAATCATCTCAGATAACCGCCGAGCCTGTGCTTGCAGGCATTGTGTCAGGAATACTGTCGTCTACAGTTCTCTTTGTAAACTCTTTTCCTGATCATGATGCAGACAAGTCACATGGCAGAAAGACGCTAGTCATACTGCTTGGCAGACAAAAGGCGGCAGCAAGCGCGTGGATTTTTCCAGCCGCGACGTATGGAATTATTGTGATTGCAGCATTGTTGCATATTTTTCCATACATTTCACTTGTCACGTTTGCCGCAGTGCCTGTAGTGATAAAATTCTGCAGAGAGCTGAGGCAGAAATTTGATCAGGTGGAAGAGTTGGTTCCAGTAATGAAGGGCTTTGTGTCATACGGCAGGGCAACAGGAATACTTCTTGTAATCAGTTTCATAGCTGATCATTTTCTGACAAGAGTCCAGTAGAATTAAATCAACCAAACCTCTCAAGCCAACCCATGATACCCGGTCATGCCACTCCAGAGGGCACGACAGAATTTGCAAAAAACCATCCAAGTGTAGCAAATAATCACTTTAAGAAATTCAACGGATTGACACTATCATCGATTGGAATAGGCACGTATCTTGGCAACCCCGATGAGACCACTGACGTGCTGGTCAAGGACGCCATAGTAAAGACAGTAACCCTTGGAACAAATGTCATAGATACTGCCATCAATTACAGATCACAGAAAGCGGAGCGGTCAGTTGGCAAGGCCATTTTGCAACTAATCGAGAAAGGCAAAGCAAGGCGAGATCAGCTTTTCATCAGCACAAAAAACGGCTACATCACAAACGATGGGGACGTAAAAGAAGACTTTTGGCAGAACGTACAGAATACGCTTGTAAAACCAAGCACAATCAAGTCAGGCGACATTTCCTCAGGATACCACTGCATGACGATACCATATCTGCAGGACCAGCTGGACAGGAGCCTGAAAAACCTCGGTCTTGAATGCGTTGACCTGATGTATCTTCATAATGCTGCAGAGGGCCAGCTCCAGGACATGACAAAGGAGGAATTTATGAAAAAACTTGGACAGGTGTTCAAGTTTTACGAGAATCAGAGAAAAGCAGGAAAGATAAGATATTACGGAATGGCCACATGGGACTGCTTCAGAGTACCGCAGGAACATCCGCAGTACATTTCAATTTTTGATGTTGTAAAGATGGCGGCAGAGACCGGCGGTGCCGAAAACGGATTCAAGTTCATCCAGTTGCCATACAACATGTACCTTGATCAAGCTCTTACAATGAAAAACCAGGTGCAAGACGGTATTTCATACAGTATTTTGGAAGCTGCCACAAAACTCGGAATAGGTGTTTTTACAAGCGTCCCGCTCATGCAGGCAAAGCTCTTGGGCCCAAATGTTTTGCCAGAGTTTGGCCAGATAACACGCACATCGCACAGGGCAATCCAGTTTGTCAGGTCCACCCCGGGTGTGATAGCACCGCTGGTTGGACAAAAATCTCCCTCGCATGTTGATGAGAATCTAGAGCTTGCCAAGACTCCGGTTTTGAGCGAGACGGAATTTTCCGAGATCATACGCAAGCTGTCATCGTCCTAATTGTAAGTTTTAAATACAAATAGCAGACGAATCAAAAGCATGCCTGTAGATCCAGTCTGCGGAATCGAACTAGACGAGAAGCTTGCCCTAGAACACGAGTACAAGGGGAAAAAATATTACTTTTGCTGCCACGGATGTAAAAGAATCTTTGTGAAAAAGCCAAACAAGTGGAAAAAAGACTAGATTGGAAAGCTGCCACACATTCGGCAGAAATGAGATCCTTCCTTGACAAAATAATTGCAGTTTGGACATCTGTTTTTTGATGATTCGAGTTTGGCAGGATAGTCATAGTATCTCCGATAAATTTCATAATAATGAAGCGATTCTTTAGACGGTAGTATGACCTGTTCCTTTTCAAGATATTTTTTTGCCTTTTCCTCAAAGACAGAGTCCGGTATCATGCTGTCAAAAAATCCCGTCAGACCGCTTGTCCCAGCCCCGTCCTGCATTGCAGCCTTTTCCCTCCATACAATTGATGATGGTAATGACTTTTCAAACGCCTTTCTTAGAACCCATTTGCCATACTTTTTGCCTTTTTCTTCCCGCACTTTGAGCTCTGGCGATATCGACTTGGCAAATTCTGCAACATCGCGGTCAAGAAATGGTGTATGCAGTTCAATACCTACTGATTCAGATATGACGCGTGACGGAAAGTGCATGACTTGCCATATGCGTTCAAGGTCTTTTTTGAGCTCAAGTGCTGACATCCTCTGGAAAAAGCCGTACCCTGCAAAAAGCTCGTCAGCCCCGTCTCCTGTCATCATGGATGTGATACCGTCCTTTCTTGCCTGCTTTATTGTTGTGTATACCACAATGTTGTTTCTGATCTCAATCGGGTTGAAGACCTTGAGAATTTTTATTGTCTGCTCTACCGATTCGAGCATCTTGTCAACAGGCGTCGGAATCACGTCAAGCTTGAGGCCGCACATGCCTGAAACCAGCTGGGCGTTTACCAGATCTGTTGACGGAAAATCTTGCGCCACCATAGCGTACGCCCTAGTGTTCTTGCCAAGACATGATGCAAGAATTGACGAGTCTAGCCCTCCCGACAATGAGATGCTTTCGGTTTTGTGTTTTGCCACAGCATCAGACACAAGAGACTGCAGCTTGGAGCAAATTTCTTGCAATGAGCCGGCTTGTGTCATCTCTCAATTAAGTCATCATGGCACTAAAGATTAGCTTTAAATATTTTACAAAGGCAAAATGCGTATATGCTTTTGCCTGCAGAGATCGAAACAAAGACGCTCATCCCCGCATTACGAGCAATCTTGGCAAAAAAACTCATCGAAGATCACAAGATACGGGAGGAGGAAGTCTCAAAGATGCTCGGAGTGACACAGGCTGCGATAAGCAATTACGTAAGGGGAACCAGAGGAGATCCCGAGCTCATAAACAAACTCCTTGCAGTCAAGGAGGTGTCAGAGATGATAAACGACATTTGTGGAAACCTGGCATCAAACATGGCATATACGCCATCCAGCCTCTCAAAATTCATAGGCCTCTGCAATTACATCAAATCAAGCCTTTTGATCTGCGACATACACCACAAGCTGG
>JAGWFW010000031.1 GCA_028867735.1 Nitrososphaerota archaeon | reverse complement strand
CAGGCTTTGCAAATTATTACAATTCCACCCAGTACGGTAACATGTTCTTTCTACATCTTGGAATGCATGGAACTGTAACTGTGCAATACTCTGCCCCTGCCAATGCAGCTTGGTTCAAAAACCATGCAAACGCACCCTTCAATATGACTGATGGTGCCGCTCTCCTCTATATGGCAAATGTAACAGAGGGAAAACCCACAGTATCATATGCGGCCTCGCTTTACACTGATGAGACAGGACACCACTCACAGATTTGTCACTATGGCATACAATTTGGAGGCGGATTTGAAGAACCATGTGATACCGATAACACAGGTGACATTCCATTAGGCGAACTTCCATATGCATCAAAATTACTTCATGTTGGAATCGACACCTCGTTTGAGCCAAGTTCAGTAATGTTATACCCTGACAGCAATCCTGTTTTTACGGCAAAAATATCTGCAAATCCTGATGCCATGCCTGGAATATACTGGCTATCTCTGGGGCGAAGTCTATGCGGTCCTGGCGTACTAGCCAAACTTGTGGTATTGCCATAGGAATTGAAAAATGAAATCTCTGCACATCATAATAATTGCCACCATAACATTATCTGCACTTATAACGTCTCCTCAGGTTTTTGCCCAGAATCTGGGCGGACCGATAAGGATATCACCGTACCAGCTGTCACAACTTGCAGCTTCTGGAAAAAACGTGTATGTGACATACCAGCAAAACAGCTATGGCGGCAACACCAAATCCTATTTTACAATGAGCTCCGACGGGGGAAACACGTTCTCCCAGCCCGTGAACCTGAGCGACGACGTCGGGACATCGTACTTTTCAGAGTTGTCAGTAGAAGACAGTAACGTCTATGTTGGTTGGGCTTCCATCCACGGAAGATATGAACAGGAATTTTTTACCCGAAGCACGGATGGCGGTAATACCCTTAGCAATCCAGTATCTCAGACAGGTGAAACAAACGCAGGAGTTTCCCAGATTGTCTCATCAGACAGATATGTCTACCTTGCAGGTATGGCAGCATCGGGTAACATAGTCTGGCTCAAGGCAAGCAGCGACCAAGGGGCAGACTTTGGTCCACTGGTGAACCTCAACGGTGGAAAAGGGGAAACCGAGGTGTCATCTCTTCCCTTCCTGTGCTGCGTGACTGACGCCATTCCTCAAAACGGCAACCCCGTCAGCAACTGCACAAGACAGATCCAAACCCACGATCCGGGTCCCCTAGGGAGGATTCATGTGTCCAATCATGTTCTTTCATACGTATACGAAGGTTGACAGTTATTCGGGATTTGACAGTGTCTGTCTGGACTCACGATATAGTGCTGATAACTATGTTCTAAAACCCGGACACAGTGGTTCAATTACGTATACGATTTATCCTGACCTGCCATTTTCTTATGCTATCCAGTTTCCACATGTAAGCATAACAAATGATGCATCGTTCTCACACTATAAACCAACAAAAGGCGGAGGAGCAGAATTTACCTATACTGATACAATTGATGGAACAAGTGTTTCTTTTGAGCCAATCTCCGAAGTGGTTTGGCCATGGAGTTTACCCGTTGTGACTGCCAAGATGTCTGCGGCAACAGATGCTAAAGGGTCAAGCCACTGGCTGTTGCTTTCACCAGGCGTGTGCAATGGAGGGCTGGGCCTTATACTCACGATTGACAATTCATCGGGAAAAGATCAATAATTGAAAACTCTCTATCTTTCAATAATCATAGGAATAATAGCAAGTGCGGTCGGCAACATTACGTTACCATTTACAGTTTCAGGAGTGGAAGAGCCACAACAAAAAATAGGGAATCCAATTAGTCTATATGATTCGCCGCTAGAGCAGTTCAATTCTGGAGTTTTATCGAAATTTGTAAAATGTAACTACGATCTAAATCTGCTGATAAACACACACAACTTTCAACCAGTATGTGTAAAGGAAACAAGCATTGCAAGACTCTTAAACCAAGGGTGGAATCTTCCTAACCAGTGTGTCACCGGTCCTGTTGATGCTCATTTTATTATGGACGTCCTTGGCATGATAGTCATACCGAAAAATGCATCAGATGTGAATGCAGGAAAATCGTACGAGCCACAGAATGCTACGGTTGTTATCGGTCTTAACAATACTGTAGACTGGTTCAACATGGATGACTTTGGTAGCAGTGTTACAAGTGACGACGGCATTTTTGATTCCGGTCTGATATTGCCAAATCACACTTGGAAGTACAAGTTTGAATGTGCGGGCAAATACGAGTACCACGATGTGTCTTATCCTTGGCTGAAAGGCGCTGTAACGGTTCTTCCTTTTGGATAAAAAATGAAACACGTCCACATTGCAATGATTGTAATCCTGATATCTGCAGCAATCATTGCACCTGTCTATGCCTTGGAAGCAATCACTACTCAAAGCAACGGTCCTATTGAAATGTCTGTACAATATGGGGAGATCAAGATTGAGAACTGTGACCTCAAAGAAACCTTCCTAGTCAACGGTACACTCAGCATCCCTATCACCAACTCGCCTGTCCAGATTAAAATATACAATCCAAACGGCACCATATATGATTCTGAAAGGATACCGCCGCAGCAGATCTCGTCTGATGGCAAGTATTGGTACTCGTTTGATATAATTTATGGCAATACCACACCTGACGGGCCATACAAGGTGGAAGCATCCTACAATGGATATGGTGTGACAACATCAGTGCACCTTGTAATTCCCCCAATTATCAGGGGGCCTGTTCCCAACACTCTTAGGATTGTTGATAACAATGGAAATAATCTGCACGAGGTCAGGGCAGGCCAGCAGGTCCAGATTGAGGACAGCGTCCAGCCACCAATGTGCGGCAGCTACTCTGAATTTGCCTATATTATACAGGTACAAGACCAGAAGGGAGAGACTGCCTCCCTGTCGTGGATTGAGGGAGCGTTTGTGAAAAACCAGCCGATGAATTTCTCGGAGACATGGACGCCGTTTTTTCCCGGGAATTACACTGTTCAGAGATACCTGTGGCAGAGCATAGACAACCCAAATGCACTGGAGCCTTCGGTAAGCAAGACAGTTGAGGTCATATGATGAAAACACTGTATCTTGCAGCAATTCTATTTTGTGTATCTCTTGCTTTTTTCACAGGAGTCTTTGCAGAATCTAAAAATTCGTGGGCATCGGACAAAAGTGTGAACGCAATATATCCGATATTTCCATTGCCGCACACCTCCTTCTGGCAATCAAGCTATTATGGAAACCTGGAAGGTCCAGTCCCAAACGATGTCCTTTGTCCAAACCTCTATGGTGCAAACCATCTCTCTGACCAAGAATTTTATGCTCTAAATGAGACCCATGATACGCCGATTTATTTTTCCCAGTATCTTACAACCGGTAACAATGGATCAGTCATGGCACAAACTATGTTTGGCAGAGTCTATGTATGTAACAACGATGCACACGGCTACTTGGGAAACTCTACCGTGCTGCTATTTGGAAAGAATCAGAGCGCAAATATAGTCCTGACTCTCAATCGGGCTGCAGCAATAACAGGAAAAGTTTACAATACTGGTAAAATCCCAATTCCAGGAATCACCGTAGAGGCGCAGGGTGCAATATCCTCAAACAACGAGCTGTGTGAAAGCAGCGTAAAACAGGATGTTACAGGATTTGACGGCACATTTGTCATAGCAGATCTTGTACCTTCTTGCAAATACGAGATCACTGCATCTGATGACGGCTATGCAAGTTACTTTAACTGGTTCCTAAATCCGCAACTGAAAGGAAACGAACTTGATGACAAACTTGTACTGGTACCAAAGGATCCAGCCCGTAACCTTGTCTACAAGAGTCAAGACTTGGGTCAGATAAATGTCAGCAATGGCAGCCTATTACATCACGACATTGTAATGGAGCAAGATTATGAATCAGGCTCAATAGCGGGACGCATCACAGACTATCATGGAAATGCTATTCCCAACGTCCTAGTTGATGCCTACTCGGGAGACAATTCAAATTTTGCGCGAGGGATTACTGACGACTCGGGAAATTTTGTAATAAACAGGGCAAAGCCTGGCACCTATACCGTAAGCCCGGGGCGCTTCCCGTTGTATGCAGTTCCGGCCCAGTTTGTGATCAAAGACATCTACAACGTTACAGTAAACGCAGGCATGCAGACACATCTACCTGATATTGTGGCAATTCCTTCAGCCTCAATCAAGGGAAAAGTAATGCTCTCAGACGGAACACCTCTGCATGGCGTAGCAATTGACCTAAGGCCTGTCTCAATCGAGCCAGGTTATGATTACTTTCCACAGCCCAATGCAATTGCACCATCTGTGGTTTCAAACTACAACACATGGAACACAGACGACGACGGACAGTACAATATAGCACAGGCACTTCCACCTGGGAGATATGCTGTTTCAGTGATTTCGACGCGGACAATCTTGAACGACAGTCTCATAGAGCTAGGACCTGCAACCGTTACAGTTGATGCATATTCTGGAAATCAGACAGTTGCACCGGATCTTGTACTACATTACAAGACAATTGAGGATTACAGCAAATACAAGACTGTCAAGCTTTACGGCCATGTCAGAGACGCTGATACAGGAAATCCTGTAAAGGGCATGACTGTATACATGAAACCGGAATTTCGAGCTGACAGGACATTTTCTATCACCACTGACCAGGACGGCTCGTACATCTTTGTGACAAGACAGGGAGAAGTACCGGACTTGAACAACTCGAACTGGACGGTGGGAGCAGACACCTTTGGGGGAGGAGGGATGACCGAGATTGGACCGGGGCCTGTGGACTGGAATAACTTTACACGGTATAGAGCAGTTCCGGATCAGAACATTGTGGCACATTGGGGAGAGCAAAAAGAGGCTGATTTTATTCTCCATACGATAAAACCTGACAGTATACTGACAAGCAGCATACACGTATCCCTGTATGGTAGGAGCACAAGCTTTAGCCTGCCGTCCAAAGTCTTGTTGCTTACAGTACAAAAAGATAACAAGAGTTATGAAATACAAATCACCACAAACTCTACTGTAAAAGGGTCGTGGATAAATGGGAACAACGGCTCGCTTACGATAGGCCTTGACCCTATTGAAGGAACACACGGTGTCATGAATATAATAGTTCCAAATGATCTTGTAAGGGCTCAGGAAATATTGCTTGACGGACATCCGGCCAATGCCTCGATAAGTCATAACGGAACCCACACCAGTATTTCACTTGGCCATGTTCAGGATTTTCATAATCTGGAGCTTGCAAGTAACACCAGTGTGCCAGAGTTTCCCTTTGCAGCTCTAGTTTTGTTGCTAGGTATTGCCTTGCTAGTTGTCCTTTACAGAATTTGGTTGAAAAAACTCTTGCTCTCCAAGCTTTAGCAAAAAGACATAGACTTGTCTGTGATGTGCAACACTTTGCAAATGTATCTTTATTGCATCTACGACTTTGATATAGTAATCCCCAAAAACATCCTTGAGCGCCTCTCTTAGATATTCTGGATTGTCATAACAGTCGGATAAGTGCGAATGGTATACCTCAAAAAGTCTGTTGCTTACCTTCTCCAGCGTGACAGATCCGCTCTCAAGCAGGGCCTTTTGGACTGCCATGTCGACAAAAACTTTCTTTGCTTGGTCTGACATTTCAAAAACAAACCCCGTCAGGTACTGCCTTCATCTGGCATGGTGTCATGCAATTGATTGTGAATAAATATTCCAGTCTCTGTCAAGCAAATGACATTGTGGCCTTCTTCCTTTTCTATTTCTATCCATCTGAACAGGTTCATGAGACTCAGGTATCTCTTGGCCATCTGATTGTTCAGTCCAGAGTATACTGCGATATCTGTGGGCCTGCTTCTTCCCATTTCATATAGCGCATCTAATACCCTGTGCATCACGCCAATGTTGTAGCTGCGCGAAATCTTTTTTGCATTTTTGTTAACTGATAGCATCATTTTTTTCCAGCTGAATAACATCGAGAAAAAATAGTATTTAGGAATTGATTAAATTCTAATTTAACCAAAAACATTATTAACTATTTTTTGTATGCCCTGAGGATCCTCTCAATGACCAGTCCTGCTATTATGATGACAAGCGGAATCACAAATGCCAAGATTTCATGTGATATTGCAGACGGTTCTACCGGTGCCATGTATGGGGGAGCTGTAACAGTCAGATGTGCTGGTGCAGGTATTGTAGGTGCCAGCGTATTTGCCGGAGATTGTTCCACCGGAGCCGCTGTTATGCCTGACGGAACAGGCGTCTTCATGTTCGAGTATTCAGGATTCTGGGTGAGATTCATGTTTTGCAGCACAAGCCATGACACCAGCCCGCTAAAACCTATTGCTGCAAACCTGTAAATCCTTTTTAGCGAATTAAAAAGTGACTTGCTTGTCCTTGCCTTCTCTGATACCTTGGCAGATGTGATGATGAATGCAAACTTGGCCGATGTGTAATACTTTGTGTCGTCTTCTTTTGTTGTAGTGACGTTTACCATGCCTATCTCCTGCATTTTTTTCAAGTGATATATGGTAAGGGGCAGGGATATCCCTAGTTTCTGTGCAATCTGGTTTGCAGTCATGGTATCATCAAGCAGTGTTTTCAGTATGTTTCGGCTGGAATCATTGCTTAACAGCTCACCAACTGATTTTATCTTGTCATCTTCTGTTGAAAGGATCTCAATTTTCTCTTCTAGTTCAGCAGAGTCCAAAGTTTTTTCATTGCTTTCCATATCGTTATGATTTAAGGTTTGCCGTTAAATTTGAATTTAATCAAACCCTATAAACCAATACAGTAATTGAATCTGACAATGAAACCCTCAAGTATTGCAGTAGCAGGAACTATTCTTTTGACTCTGAGAGGGACAAAACAGAGGACAAACATTAGAAGATGAAAATTCGTCTTATTTTGATGGTTCTTATCGCAGGGATAGGTGTAGGCATGGGCGTCTATGCAATGTTACCGCATCTGCAATCTTTATTTCCAATACACTATACAAATCTAGAAATTTTAGGAATCAACGATACCTATGACACTAATCAAATAATAAAATTCCAGATTAAAGCTACAGGCTATGGAATTCCTTGTGATATGCCGGCGATTACAATCTTCAGGTCCGATCAGCCTTCCGTTATAATATTTGAGAAAAAATTCCCTCCTCTCATGTGTCCGATAGAGGATCCTGCATTGTTCAGTGTCGTTTATCCTTCCAAAAATGATACCTACTCATTGACAATAAAGGATTCGTCAAAATATACGATAGATGCGTCGTTTTTGAATCATGAAATCAAAAAGGAATTTGAGGTAAAATGAAAACACTATACGTTGCAATAATTGCGATTCCATGTATCATTGCAGCATCTGTGATGTGGTATTTGACAAGTTATGATCCTACTCCTGTCACAACAGAAAATAATTTTGGGGTAAACGTGCTAGTGATTCACAGTCCTCTATACATGGAATGCCCCACAGAAGACTGTAAACAGCCTGATTACTATCTCAAGATAAATTCAAAGTCAAAGGTGTTACTTGAAGGATATGACATCTGTGATGGAAACTCTTGCATCAAAAAAGATGGGATTGCAATTCCATTGCCCGTGTTAGATGTTCTACACCCTGACTATGCAAAATTGCCCTTGCCAAATGATTTGCCTTGGAAAGACGGAGATTCTGTTGATATTCAAGTAAAAGTGCCAAATTCTTCCATGATTGGTAATGTTCTTTATTTTGATCTATCTACTCCAAGCACTTGGGTTGATCTTGGCAAATCAGAAATAGTAAGGAGTTCATAGAAAATGAAAACCATCCATCTTTCAATAACTATAATTCTGATTGTTTCCCTATCCATCAATACTGGAATTGTATTTGGCCAGTATCCAGAACACATGCCATCTGTCGAATTTTCATTGGGTACGGACAAACAAAACTATGACGCCAATGATACCATCACAGTTTCAGGAAATGTAGACAGGCAAATTGCACCCGCAAAAGATCTTAACGTTGAGATTCATGACCTGTATGGTAATACATACAAAAATGATACTGTTGCAGTTGATAGCGATGGAAACTACAAGTACCAGTTTAAAATCTCAGACTCGAATGCCATGACAGGTACGTACATTGTTAGAGTTTGGAATTCATATTACGACTTGGAGTTACAAAATTCGTTTCATTTCACCAATCAGAATTCAACTCCAGCACCAAATGATCTTGGAGATGGCAATCTTTTGGTTATTGATACAACTGGTACAAGCTTTACAGTTGGCAGTTACGTGCCTATTCTAGGTCATACAGAGCCAAATTCCATAATACAAATCATTTTGCAAGACCCACACAATGCTACCAAAGGATCATTGACTACAACAAGCGACAAAAACGGCGATTTTAGTTTGGATGTTCTTAGGATACCTGAAAACACAGAACCTGGAAACTGGACTGTTGATGCAAAAAGTGGAACATATCACAAAGAATTACACATTGTTGTAGGTCCAGATCAGCAAATTTATGCAAACCCTGGTCCTCCTCCGATAATTCACATGACAGAAAACCCGCAAAGCAACAGGTATGCAACTAATGATACCATAACAATTTTCGGTCATGTTGATCAGGTGCTTTTGGATCAGGATCATTACAAAGCACAAATTGAGATCTACAATCCAAACAACGTCTTGTACAAATCTGACCAAATCAATGTAAATCAAAATGGTACATACTCGTATTCGTTCAAAATTACTGGCATTCTTGGAATTTCTGGATGGTACAGCGGAAAGATTATTCCTACGCCGACAGAATATGTAGGAATTGGATTCAATTACGAATCTACACCATATTATCTAACAATTGGTAATGTCACTTTTCCAATCACATACAAGATTGATGGTGGTAAAATTAACTCAATAGACGTAAATCCACATGAGAACTCTATGACAGTACACACTCATCAAGTGCGGTGGCTTACTCTGGAGCTGCCAAGAAACCTGCTTGATGCAAAAGATGACAAAAACAACGATGTTCCATTTCTGGTCTCTACAAATTATACGGCAACCAATTTTCAAGAGACTGGTTCTGATAAAAACACAAGAACGCTGACACTGGAAATTCCTCCAATAACAAAACAAAACAACATACTTGAAAGGAAAAATGCAGGCATCCGGATAGTAGGCACAGTGCTTGCACCGCAGGTAAGCCGCGATATCATTCCGTATCATGTACCATCGCCTGTTTCACAGCAAAAATCCGGAATCCCGATAAACGAGATCGACTGTGCAGACGGCTTTCAACTGATAGTAAAGTCTGACGGAAACACCCCGGCATGTGTAAAGCCTGACACTGTAGGAATACTGGTTCTGCGTGGATGGGCTTCTGTCAACGACCTGCCTTCCAACCTCGTATGCAATCAAGACTGTAAAAACATGGTAGAAAAGGCAGGATATGTATGCAATATGGAAGGTAATATCTTTTCATGTCATGTGCAAAACTCTGTAAATGTTACCAAAGTTACCATACCACGTGGCGCATCAAATTATGTTCCAAGCAAGATTACTGTAGTCTTGGGGGCAAACAGTACCGTACAATGGTACAATAAGGATGATATTCCAAGCAGCGTTACAAGCGACTGGAAAAAATTTGATTCCACTCCAATCCTACCAAATCATTCTTGGACATTTGTCTTTGACAGGCCGGGGATCTATTGGTATCACAGCGAGTCGCGCCCCCGGATGCATGCAGAGGTGATTGTTTTGCCAGACGAATCCATACCTGTCATGCCATATTATGGACTAATACACCCGTGATGTCTGATTGAAAACTCTGTATCTTTTACTGATCGCAACTGTAATTCCTGTCATAATTTCAGATCACGGTATCGTATATGCACAAGCATTTCCAGTTTTGTTAACTGATAATATCGTTCAAAATAATGCCACAAATCCAAACGAAACAAACTATGCAAAGAAAGTTTCGTTGTGGAACTATACTCCTCCGAGCTATCCGGGACCAATTTCCATATCGTACAACGGTTCTTTTGTAGCTGTTGGAACAAGACAGGATGACCTGCGAGGATCTATCTATTTTTTGGATAATAATGGCGTCGTAATGTGGAGTCGTTTGCTTTCCGGCTTTGTAAAATCTGTTGGCATGTCCCCAGATGGCCAGTTTGTGGAGGCAAGAACAATCCAGATTGTAAACAACGGAGGAACAGATTTTGGATACAATGAATGGGATACAAATCCCATCTTGTATGTTTTTGACAACAGCGGTCAAATAATATATCAAACGGGATCTGCTCCCAATTCTGGATATGTAGTAAGAGGCTCTGCGCTGTCGTCTGACAGTGGCGTGCTGGATATTTTTGATAATCATAATAATTTATTGTGGGAACACACAGATTCGCTAACCCATCAACAATCAGCCATATCGTCTGATGGACGGTATGAGGTAGAGACTGTTGGAGAATCACCACGTGGTTATGGTCTTACTGTACTGTTCAATAATCTGGAATACAGCTCAGTTGTTCCAGAGTTTCCATTTGCAATTCCAATTTTATTGGCAGGCATTACGTCATTGATTGCGCTTTATAGGATAAAATTCAGATAAAATATTGGGTACATACACAAAACAGTTTTGACACGATCAATTAGAAATCTTTGTAACAGGTTACCGTTATGAAGTAGATTCTGCAAGAAATCGATCGCGCGCCATTTGTTGCCTTCTAGTCCCGCGTTGAAGACCTTCTCGGGATCTGGAAGACTCGGACTCACAGGTCCAAGATCACACTCTATCTGTCTCTAGCTGATGTTAAGATAATGGATTAATCACATTTGCTGATTTTCTACTGGCAGGATCAAACACATCGATAGAGCACTTCATGTCTGGATGCAGGCCAATATACTCTGAGTGTGTTAGACACCATTGTTCTTTCAGGCAGTACAATGACAGAAAGTATTTCTGGAGATACAGGAACAAACACAATAAACTTAGGTTACCCGAGTCCTGGTGGCGGTTGTGCGTATACAAGCGGAGGAATGGTTGAACAATGGTCAAGTGGTGCAACTCCACTTAATTGGGGGTCAGATCAACACAGCTATACATTTACCCTTCAATCAGGTTCCACCACTACTACTGCCACTGGATTTCTAGGATTGCACATTGTAGGTAATTCAATCACTGGAGTCAGCAATTCACCGGTGACGAGTCCGGCTTCGGATACATACACGTGTACGCCAGGTAACTGTTGATTGTACCATATCACTACAGACCGAATGAGTTCAGTTTCGTATCAATAATATGGAACCGAACCTCCAAATCTTTATTTCTCATATAATCTATAATAAAACTGTGAAAGGTTATTTTATCATCGGGTTGGTATGTTGTATACTGTCGGTGACATTTCTAATCCTCAGTGTTAAGACTAATCTAGATAATAATAATTGGTCGACTGTGTGCAAAACTGAGCCTTGTGAACCTCCCTTCTCTCCTTACCTTGTAAGACTCTTTACGATGCTTTTCATTGTTTTTTCTCCAATGGGTACTACATTTTTAATAATTCATTTTAAAAAATGGAATGAAAGTGACAACAAAGAGACCGTATGCTGCAAATAATCTCCATCAAAAAACAGCATTTCATGAGTAAAAGTCTAATTTTACTTCAAAACGGTAACCAGTTACAAAAAATGCCGAGATCAAGACTTGATTGACAGGGCAGGAACTGTCTGATAATTATTAATGTCATGGAGAAAATCTACGGCACTTTTTTAAATCATGTCTATCAAGTATCCGCAAATTGAGAGCAATACGTCTTCTTGCACTAGCTGCAACTATCTCTGGCTTTTTTGCTATAAGTCATTCCGTACTTGCAGAGGACGCCGTATCGTTTGCAAAAATTGACGTAGCATACAACCAAAACACAAACGTACTTGAGATTACAGGCATCGTCTACAAGACATTTTCACAAGATTATGCTCTTACAATATTTAATCCCCAAGGACACCTGATATTTGTATCGCAACCGCACCTGTCACAGAATGACACCTTCTCACAAAGCATTGTGGCAGCGGGTCCGCTCTGGTCTGAACCGGGAAACTATACGGTAAAGCTGACATCATCTTCTCAAGTGCTTGCTGACAATTCATTTTATTTTCGCGGAATGTCATGCTGTGTACAAAACTCCCAAGGGATTCAGGCAGGCCCATCGGAAACAGCGAATGTAATTGGTTCGCCGCTAAAACAGTTCAAGTCCGGTGTAATGCCTAAGGATGTAAAATGCAAAAGTGATCTCCAATTAATCATAAAAACAGAGGACGGAACTCCAGCATGTGTAAGATCCTACACCGCTCAAAAGTTGATTGAGAGGGGATGGGCAACAATGACAGGGGATTTCAACAAATCATGGATAGAAATTGACACTCAGGGTTTGAACAATACGTATATTGTCAACAAGCCAATATCTTTTTCAGTTATTGTAAAAGGATTTGGAAGTTATCCTTGTGTCTCCCCTCAGATAAAAATTCATGATGTAAAAACCCCAAGCATACCTGTCTTTGAAGACAGTGGTTCTACCATGTCCTGTCCGTCATTGAGTACGCCTGGCAATTACTCCTTTGACTTTCCAGGAAGCAACAGTCAATATGTCATAATACTAAACAAAACCGGAGATTACGCCATGACGGTTTCCTATGGAAGCAGCTCTGTTCAAAAATATTTCTCTGTAGTCTTACCGTCAAACCCAAAAAGCATAACCGTCTTAGAAAATAACGCAGGAACTGTTTTACTACAAAACCAGACATATTATTTTGAGACTCCAAACTATACCAGTGACGCCTACACTAACCCGACACAAATTTCATTTCATGATGTGACCTTTACCTTATTTCCAGCTGGATTTAGCGGAGGACTGCCTGTCATTCACTGTGGACTGCAAGGATCTGGTTTAGGGCAATATTATTGGGCTGATGCCAAGTTCTCAGATAATACTCACGAATTATTACATTTGTTTGCATACTCTCCATCTGTATGTAATTTACCAGTTCCATCAATGTTTAGCACTCATACAAACCCCCAGGCAGGCCTGGCATTCTATGATGGCAAGATGAAATTACTTGTAAGCGAGGACAAAAACGATTCCAGAATTACTCAAATGAGCCTCAAAGCATACGCATTTCCCTGCTGCGGGATGAAAGGCGACCTGCTCAAGGGAAGTCTCAGTTCAAGTGCAGGTCCAATACCGGACGCAAACGTGACAATATCGGTAAATGACATCCTGATGGGCTATACAAAAACACTTCCTGACGGCTGCTTCCAGTTCAACCGGTGGAATGAATCCAATCTATCAAACCAGACAAGCGCATACCTTGCACGTGAGAGAGCCTCTGGCAGTTTCTCGCCATTTCCTCTCACATTTTTCGCTTTGTATCACGGTGACAATGACACATATTTCCCAGCGAGTGCCAATGCAACATCATATGAGTCACTTACCGCAATCCCGTTTCCACCACCACAGTTAGAATCTACGGTAACACCCTCGCAAGTAAATGTGACCCAAGGATCATCTGCCCACATTCAGATCTCTGTAAGGCCAATGATAGAATCATGGAATGTAGCCCACATGAACCTGTATCTGGACCGGCTGCCGTGCGGAACCTCCTATGAGATATCACAGGCTTCTGATAACGACACCTCGTCTGTCACACATCCTGCCGTCTTTGACGTGACCCTGAGGGCCGCGCCATATTCGCCAGAGGGCACCTACTTTGTCGGCATGGACCAAAACGGAACAAATTCAATGGTATCAAGGGATGCTGCCGGGACATTTGGTCTGAACGTATTGAAAATGAAATGAGTGGAATATGAAGATACTACATCTGTCAATAATTGTAATTGTGGTATTATCACTGCTGCCATCCGTGTTTCCGTCAGTGGAAGGCATCAGCGGTCAGGTGTTGTTTATGAAAACAAACTCTGTTGCAAAAATACATGCCAATTTCACGTTTCCTGAACAAAGCAACCGTACTTGGAGTCTATCACCAGGCATCTATGCCTCAATAGATGGGCCTCCCGTTACAGTTGACTCGAGAAACATGACAATTGTGGCAGAACCAAGTTCGTTTACAGGAAACAAAAATCACGTTGATGTGACATATACAATAACTGCAATCAATTGCAATTGATTGCTAAAAAAATGAGAATCAACGCGACACAGAAATAGTATATCAGATAGCCAATCTCGAAGGCTAGAATCAAATGATACTACAAGACTGGTGGTTTACTACCCTACTTGGAAATACAGGGCCAATAAGACCACCACTCAAAGATCACATCAAAGCTGACGTCTTAATAGTAGGGGCTGGCGCGGCTGGTATCTCAGCAGCGCTTCGCTTTGTAGGCTCTGGAAAAAAAGTTGTCTTACTTGATAGAAATATCTGCGGGGGCAGCTCTACCGGCAAGAGCGCGGGTTTTCTAACCCCAGACAGCGAGCTTGAGCTGTCCCAGCTGTTGCGCAAGTATGGCACACAGGGCGCCAAGGATTTGTGGGGAGTTTCTGCAAAAGGCGTGGATTACATGGTAGATAACATCAAAAAGTACAAGATAGAGTGTGACCTACAAGTTCAGGACTGCCTCTTTTTAGGAAAAGGCGCCAGCGGCTGGAAGGATGTTCAAGATGAAGTAAACGCACGAAAAAAGATTGGCTATTCCAGTACTGTATACAAAGGCTCTGAGGTATCTGCTGTAATAGGATCAAACGCGTATTCCGGTGCAATAAGGTATACGGGAACATACGGTGTTGATCCTCTTTTGTATGTGCAAGGAATGAAACAAGTCCTTCTAGATGGCGGAATTGAGATCTTTGAATCATCGGAGGTGATCTCTTGGGATGACCATACCGTTCACACTCATCTCGGCTCTGTCACTGCCGACAAGATAATTTTTTGTATCGACAAACCCAAGCCTGATCTTACAAAATACTATGAAACTGTATATCATGCGCAGACATTTCTCTCGATTAGCGAACCCCTGGGAGACAATGACATTGCAAAACTTTTTCCACAAGGCCCACTCCAGTGCTGGGACTCTGATCTGGTTTACACGTATTTCAGACTAACAGGAACAAAACGGCTTTTGGTAGGCGGCGGAGACCTGATGACAACATATGCAAAAAATGATACAACTGTGCCACGAGTCATAGACAAGGTCATAAACGGACTGAAAGAAAAAATCCCTTCTATCAAGTCTCTCAGGTTTACCCAGTACTGGCAGGGGCGCATAGACATGACCCGTGATCTTATTCCGACAGTGCTTGTTGACCAGGAACACCCTTGGACTCATTTTGTACTTGGCTGCGTCGGTCTTCCGTGGGCCACATTTTGCGGTGATTTTGCTGCAAGAAACGTTCTTGACGACAAGGAACTGGACAATGAAAAATATTACCGGTATTTCTCGCCAAACAGAAAATTCATGATTCCGTTATGGCTGGAGGGCATCCTTGGCAAGAAAATAGTCTTTACGGTAAATAACGCATGGGCAAAATACAGACAAAAGAATGCCGTGGATAACAAGACATGATGCAGACAAATGGGGGCATATCCCATCCGTGGTTTAACAGCGACACGGTGCATGGAATCTTAATACTTGAATAACGGGCAACAGCATTTGAAAAATTAACGAGAGTCTATAATGAGATCTAAAAAGATCATGGTAGGAGTCATCGTTGCAGCGTCTATCGCCATTCTGATTCCAACAGGGATGATATACTCTCAGAAGCATTACAAGACAATGGAAGACCTGTTTGGCAATGCAACGCAAACATATCGGACCCACAACGGCACTACACTGATTCTTGATCAGATTACAAAGCTGGAATACAAAAGTGGAGAGAACATAACGGTAACTCCAGAATTGGTAAACATAGGAAATAGGAACGTAGATATATCTTATTGGGAACCCCTGACTCTTTTCGAAATTAAGGATAGTGATAACAAAATTGTATGGCCTAAAATTAATGGGATAGGTTTTATTCCAGAATGGCATGATGTAGTAAAGATAAAGCCTGGGGAAGATTTTATCGAGCACCAGTGGAGACCAGGTTCCACGCTTTATACTCAAATACGTGAGCCGGGAAATTATACAGTGAGGTCAGTTGCATTTTTTACGTTTGATGCACATACCAAATATATGAACTCCGTACAACCTCTGTGGTCAAAACCTCTTCAGATTACAGTATTGCCAGAAAAATATGTCGAAAATGAGACCGATTCATCCATGCCAAATGCTCCAGAATTTCCATTTGCAGTTCCGGTTTTGTTGATTAGTGCAATATCGGCAATTGTATTTTCTAGAATGAAAAACAA
>JAGWFW010000030.1 GCA_028867735.1 Nitrososphaerota archaeon | reverse complement strand
TCGAATACATTCCAGCTCATTCAAAGGAGGTGACGGGTGGCTTCCTTACAGAAGAAGAATTTAATGCACTTTCTCCTAATTTGAGTTCTGTCGTAGGTTCCGTTCTTGCATATAAGATGACAGAAGATAAAGAAGTTGATGACATGTTATGGCGAGCAGATCTGGCAATCAGAATCATCGACAAATGCCTAGAATTCTTTCAGGCAAATAACATAATTTTGTCACCCATACATCAAAGACAACTTGATGAAGTGAAAACTATACTGCAAGTTGAATTGAATCGTTATGTGCACTGATGCTGAGGATTTTGACAAATTTTCTAGCGATTGACACATCCACTCGCATAAATATTATGAATAAAGGTATCCTAATCCACCCATAAATAATTTACAATTTACGGCTAGAATTCACGCAATAAGAAAAATTAATACGTATTTTTCAGATTTTAAATTTACGACAACAGCATATTTCCTCCTTGAAAACGGGGGAAATCATTTTTACTCTTTGTCTATGAACTTCTTTGTAATTAATTTAAGCACTAGACGAATTCAAGCTTGCAAGAATTTCTACCTTAAATGAATATCATGATCTTTGTATCGTGACATCTATCGGCCTTGACGTGGGAACAGGGTTTGTCAAGTGCGTCTCCGATATCGCCGTGACCAGGTTCCCCTCGCTTTACGCGTACAGGCAGCCATCTTCCTGGGAGGATAGAAAGGGACTTGTCGAGGCAGTAGGCTATGAGGCTGCAAATCTTGCAAGGCACCCTGATGCGGTTCTCATCAGGCCAGTAATGCTTGGAAGGCCAATCAATGAGCGGGCTTTTGGCGAGCTTGCAAGGAAGGCAATAGGTGACGTTATACCAAAAAAGGGCGCAGTCGGGGAACCAAGCAACCTGAATTTAGACATCGCAGTAGGGCTGCCATATGACGCAAGGGGCGAGCGACAGAGTGTCAGGAGGCTCATTTCAAGGCTCTATGAGACCAACTCATGCAATGTAGGCCTGCAGGTTCTTGGCACCCTTGTGGATGTCGACCTCAAGGATGCGTTAGTGGTCTCGCTTGGGCACGGAACAACCGAGATTGTGGCGTTCCAGAACCGAGTTCCGGTCAAGGGCGTATCGGTTCACAATGCAGCATCAGACGTCTGTGAAAGGCTTGGGGTATCCAAGATCTCATACCTTGACTCTAACATCTTCTGTACTGCCAAGGCCAGGCAGTACGTTACCATGCTTGTCGATGCCATAATGGACGACCTCAATTCGATATCAAAGGATCTCTCCGAGCTGCCTGTAATAGTGTCAGGTGGAGGCATACTGATTCCCCACGTAAAGGAAACCATCGAGTCGCACCTTGGGCGCGAGATCATAATGCCGCAGGATCCTGTCATGTCAAACGCAAACGGCCTCTACAAGCTTGCATCATTGGCATGTTAACCAGGACGGAACGAAGGTTTGTGGCAAATCCTGCAGAATTTTCAAGATCACAGGTGTGGACACACCGTTCCAGAATAAACAAAAAAATAGCAAGGACAGTAGACGAGCTCAAGGAAATAATTTCCAAAAATGATTCACTTTGCCTCAAGCTTGACAAGCTTGGCGAGCTCTCCGAACTGCTAAAGACCTGTCAATATACTGACAGGAAACAAGAAAAACCATCCCAAGATTCTTCCCCGCAAAAAAACTCGCTTCTTGCAAACTTTGTCGACTGGTAGCGACTTGCCTTAAATAGAATACATCCTTTGTAGACGAGCCCCGAAGGACTCTAATACAAAAACGATATCAAAACTGCGCAATGGAACATCGGCAACATCGCCACCAACTATCCAGTCTGAAAAATTTTCCGACATTACTGCACAACAACTTTTCATGAAAACATCACCAACTATACCCAAAAACTTTCAAAATACTGTCAGTCCTTCTGGGCCCTTTTTGGGCTAGATCAAAACATCACAATTGCCTGCTCGAAGTAAAATTTTCTGTCAAACAAAGACGGCAGGACAAACGTGGAGCAATCCGCAGCATCTGATTTTTTTCAAAATTCAAAAGATGTGACCCTAGCGTAAGCTGAGCAAAATCAGGCAAATACAGGTACCGTGCAGTACCACAGCCCACACTCTACAAAGGAGGTAGAAGATATGACACCAGACGAAAAACTGGCAGACCAGATTGTATCAATGCTGGTCAGAACAGCAATCGACCTGAAGCGGGAGACTAGCTTTGTCCCCGAAGCCGCAGAAATAGCTTCAGAGTCGGAGATACTAGGACAGATACTAGTCCAGTATTTCAAAATGTCCGGCCGAAAGATAGCCGAGACTGCATATGCGGCACTTGACGAGGCAGGCCTGGCAGTGGAAGCACTTGCCTTCTCGGAGCTCTGGCGCAAGATGAACCCGGACCAGAACGACCTCTGGGCAACAGAGGAGGACTATCCAGATGGCAACCACAACTAAGGCGCTTGAGGAGCTGGGGAGAATCATCTCCCTCTTCTCAAGCCAGGAACTGCCAAAGATGTGCGCGCAGGCCTTGATCCAAAACGTAGGCCCTTCCCGCAAGTGGTCGCTTGGCAACAAGCTTGTCATGCTGCTGCATGGCACATCTGACGCCCGGGGATACAAACAGTGGCAGGAGGCAGGAAGGCAGGTAAAGAAGGGCTCGCACGCACTCTACATCCTTGCCCCGATGATACGCAAAAAGAAGGTAAGAAACGAAAAGACAGGCGAGGAGGAGGACCTCGAGTATCCTGCAGGATTTGTCGGGATACCCGTCTTCCGATACGAGGACACGGAAGGCAAGCCAATACCAGAGTACCAGCCAAGGGTGCTGCCACCGCTGCTTGATGTAGCAACAAAGTGGGGAGTAGAGGTAGAGTACGGACCGACAGTCCTTGGCGAGGGCGGGTCGTACAACTTGGCAACAAACGTCATAAGGTTGTGCCAGGAAGACCCTGACACCTTCTTCCACGAGCTTGCACACAAGGCCCACTCGACATTTGAGAAGCTCAAGCCAGTGCAAGACCCGGAACAGGAAACAGTGGCGCAGCTTTCTGCATGCGTTCTGGCCAAGATCTACGGATACGATGCGACAAGCTTCTCTTGGAACTATATCGCGTCGTATGCAAAAGAGAAGACGTCTGAAGCAGTTGGCAAGCTCTGTCTCCGCGTCCTCTCCAAGGTTGAGAGGGTAATTGCCCTCATCTTGGAGGAGCATGAAAAGGAGGTGGTGACAACAAAATGAAGAATACATCCGCAAGCTTGATTAGAAACATTCTGCAAGAAAGAATGTTGTCAAAGACCAAGATGTATTCTCCGCCACTCTCAAAAAAGGAGATTGCAGATGTCAAAAAAGCCCTCAAAAGCAAAGGAAAGATCTACAAGACTCCTGAGGAATTGATAAAGGATCTGCATTCCGATGTGGCAAATAGACAAAAGACCTCAGTTTAGGAAGCAGTACAGGCTGCTTGGGTCAGAACGCCAGAAACGAGTTGATGCCGCTATCTTAGACCTGGCATACTCTGAGAATCCCGCCGTAAAGGGTGAATTCAAAAAGATTCTGCGCGTCTTTGCATATGAACTCGGAAGGGGAGACAGGATAATCTACACCATACAATACCAAGACAATACGATAGTATTGTTGCGTGTATGCGACCACAAGTCGGCCTATGGCAAAGATTGAGGAGAGTGCGATGTGTTGAGGAAACCAACTAAGTCAAGACAACCAAAAGAGAAAACCGACAGCAATCTCTGGTCAGAGGAGGAAAAGGTTGCAAGACTCTACAAGGCTGGAAAACTCAAAGGAAAGACATACCAAAGCCTCAAGGACCTAAGAAAAGATCTCTATTCGTAGAAAACGAACCTGGCTTAAAGCCAAGACAAGGATAACAGGTGGTGGAAATTGTCCTACAAAAGCAGAGATCGAGGATATTCAACGGCATCAACTATTACAAGTACAGGGTCACGATACCCGTACAAATTGTGCAGCTTCTAAGGCTCAAGGGACAAGAGATACTCGATATCTCCCTTGAGAAGAACAAGATTGTAATCAGAAGACTTGGAGATATCTAGGGCCATACACAAGCTGAAAAAATCCTCGATTCCTTGCCTCCCCATATTATTTACTCCATCCATTCTTTTTTATTTTGATTCTTTTAGACCGTCTAATGCGTAATTACAGGTCATTTTGATCTCCATACGATTCAAGCCATGACCTTTCAAACTTTACATTGTTTTTCCATGTAAACCAATCTTATTCTGTCATCAATCTTTTCAGTCTTGAATATTTTGTAACCAAGACTTTTGTAAAGAGAAATATTCTTTTCACTCTTGTTTCCAGTAAACAACTCAAATCTTGTGCAAGAATCAAACAAATTTTCAATCTCATTCATCAGTCTGGTCCCAATTCCCTTGTTTTGATGGTCAGGATGCACCATCAGCCTTCCAATATGACAAGTGTTTTCATGTCTGTGTGCTCTAACAGATCCCACAATATTGTCGTCTACAATTGCCTTGAGAAATGTCTTGTATCGAAACTCGTCTTCCATTTCTTTGAGGGTCTGCATCATAGGTGGAATGCCAAAGTTATCGTATAACTCGGCTTCGCTTTTATACGCCAGTCTCTGAAGCAAAATTATCTTGTCAGCATCAGAAGCTGTTGCTCTTTCAATTATCACAGTATCCCTCAGTCCTATTTTTTTAGAGTAATCTTGTATTGATACGGTTCAAAGTCATATTTTTCACTATTAACTACAATATTTCCTAGGTCTTCTATTCGTTTTTCGTTATTGATCTCATAAACACGATACAAATGCCAATTTTTATCATCCTCCATCGCTTTTTCCCGTTCTCGTTTAGTAAGGTAAAAGACATCTTGGTCAGATTTTGAATTTTCTGTTGTCTTTACTTCTATGTGGATTTCCATTCCATCGAGATCGAATGATTTTATGTCATAACCTGTTTCAGTGCCTGTGCTTGCAACATAGTCCATTTCCTCTATTAGCTTTTCAAGACCATGCTCTCGCAATTTCTTTTCCTCCTCCTTGATAACAAACTCCTCTCCTCTCACACCGATTACGTTTTTGTTTGAATCGCCATTATTCCTCTTTTTCACTTCTTTAGCAAAATCAGCTTTAGGCTTTTCGACTATTACATTCTCAGGTTTCAATTTTTTCTTAACGATCTCACCCGAAATAACCCACATGTATGATTGCACAGCTATTGCATCGAGAGTCCCATAATTTGCAAGTTTGTCTTTTAGCTCATCGACTAAAGCCAATAAAATCGAATAAGTTGCCCAAGATTTGTCTTTGAGTTTTTCATCAATATGATAGAATTCTAGTAACTTACGAAACTGTGTTGGGAGAAAAGGAAAATACCTATTGCTGTCTAAAAGGAAAAGTAAGAATGCAAAGAATCTCCAATCTTTTTTCAATTTATTGGCAGTAAAGTATGATACTAACGCATTGAACCGAAGCCCTACATCGTCAGGTCTTGCAGATCTCTCATCTCCGAAAAATAAGTTGAAGAGTTGTTTTTCTAACCCCCTCTTTTCCTCAATGGTCTTGGGCTGATCCAATGCTCGCGCAGACCGAGCTTTAGGAATCTTGTTGTAAAGTAAGCCTCTTGCATCTTTGGTATTACATGCTGTGTTTACTGCATTGATTATTTTACCCGGTGTTTTTTGCCAGTTTTGCCATTTGTCTAATTTAAGCTCGTCTCTAGCAGAACTCCAAGCACGCTGTTTGAATCTAATTTCATGTACAAGCAAATAATCATTATGCTCAAAATCATTGAAGTCCTTTCCCGTTTCTTTTTTAATCTTGCCTAAGAAAATTTTATGGCCCTTTAAGAATAATTCTTCCGGAATGTCAACTGTCATGAACTATCCTAACCCTGAGACTGCAACCTCAAAGTCCTAGTTAAAGAGATCCTTCTGATTTTGCTACTCATTGGAATTTTCCCAAGATTTTATGGCCTTTTGATATTCTCTGATGTCCTCAGTCACGTCATATCTGACCTCGTCTACTATGAGGGCAACGCCCATCTCCTTCTTCCAGTTGGCCTTCTCCTGTCTCATCTCGCGCAAGATGCACCTTACTACCTCATCCCTAAACTCGGCAAGAGACTTGCTCACATAGAGCCGCGGCTTTCTTGGAGGCTTGTCCTTGTCGTCTTGAAACCTTGCCAATATAGGATGTCAAGTTAGGAAATTTAAGTGAGAGATTTTCCAGTAAAAAGAAACCTGATATTCATTGCTTGCAGTAAAATCCTCCACAAATTCTTGGAGCGGACTGGCCGTATGGGGAAAAGGGTTGGCGTACCGTTCTGTATTCATCTTACCCAAGCCTTAAGTGCGATTCTTGGATTAATGATATTATGATCTCCCTTCCAGTGGGCGTCAGGATAGTCAAGTTCTACGATGCCGAGATACAAAAGGTGGGCAAGGGCGTGCTGTATTTACTTTCCAGCGGAATAATGTTTGAGAAGAAGGGAGAAGGTGCAAAATTCGAGTGCGGCTTTGAGTATCTTGCAAGCTACGAGGCCGCAAAGAAAGACAAACTTCTTGTTGTGATTCGAACTCCACAGGGCCGCAAGTCTGTCGAGTTCAAGGTTGATGCTGCAAAACAGGTAGAGGACGATATTTCAAAAGTAAACCGGGAATATGCTGATTCTTCTGACTTGTCCGATTCCAAAAATAATGAAAAACAAACTGATTTTGATCAAGAATCTCATTCACGTTCTGAAGCTAAATGGTTCAAAGACAACTGGAATGAGATAATGAAGTTTCTCAAGCCAGAAAAAGTAGAATATCTTAATGAATATATCAAGAATGCAAAAACGGGAAGTCCTAATGCTGATCCATATTTGTTGGTAGTGAAATATGAGAATCTGACTTACAAAGATTTTGCAAATTTACCAGGATTTTTGAATTGGAGATATCCTGAAATGAATGAGAAAGAAGTTGAAATGATGGTCAAACTATTTGGTGATTTTGAAGAATTTTCTGTGAGAACCCTTGAAATGCAAACCAAGCGTGCAATATCATCTAACAATTACAAAAAATTCAATCGTTCTCTTTTCGAACATATTGCAATTAACTCAAGAGAAATTGAAGAAGATCTAAAATCAAAAAATATCAAAACGTGATTCAAGTATTATCTGACTTGGTCGATAAATCATACGATGTATCCCTGGTTTCATAGTCTCTCATAAACTCCTTCATGTTTTCATTAGTCAATCCTCCCATCTTCTGCAAGTTGTAAGAAATGTTCGCAAGCTTTTCCGGTTCAAGCCCATGGTTTACAACTGTTGCAGAGACTGCCTTTGCAAAAGTATCCTTGTCTTTTACTGGAACGGAATTAAAGTATGGGTGCTCTAGTACCTTGGTATAGTTTCCAGTCTGGATGGAATCACGGGCAATATTGAGAAGGTTTGTGCCACTTTGCAAATACCCTTCTCTCTGTTCCTTTGGAACCGGGATTGTTGCAAGCTTTGTCATGACTCCAGCAGAGTTGTCAGTCAGGGTGTGGTCAACTGATGGCTGCATCACATTGATTCCCTCCTGCTTTGCTACTTCTTGGAACCTTTCTGCAACGTGGGTGCCTATGTTATGGACGTCACGGGCAATCTCGCCTGCCCCAAGCTTTCTTAACGCCTGTGAGCTTGCATGCGTAGTGCCCTTCATGAGGCCTCCAAACCCTCCGGCAATGCTTCCCTTCACAGCAGCCCTTGCCATGTCAAGACGCGTGTATGGGGCTCCAAACTCCATTCCCTGCTGCTGTACTGCCCCAATTGCACCCATTGCACCGGTTGCAATTCCCTGACCAGTCCTTGCAGCTACTGTTGCCATGGTACCGCCAAAGCCAATGCCAGACGATACGATATTTGTCATGGAACTAAAGAGCGAGCCCAGCAATGGTACCAATATCGTAGGCACAAATGTTGCAAGTGTTAGCACAGCCACCGATGCAAACCACTGCTCCTCTACAGGATGCGTGGCAATGGAACCAAGATAGGCAGCACCTGTTACCATGACAAGGCTTGAAAATATGGGGACGATTGAGAGCCCAAACAATGTATCAAATAGCCTCTTTGTGATACTGCGGAACCACGGGACAAGCGAGAGTATCAGAATTACTGGCAGGCCTGATACCAGAACAGCTGTCAGAACCTGCCTTATTGCTGCAAACATGTAAGTAAGAAACGATGCCACAAGTGCAATCAGCCCGCCTACCAGTCCAAGTATGAATGCCTTGCCCTGGTCTGAAAATGCAGAGACGATGCTTGCACCGTTGAAGAGCTGGATCAGGTTGTTTAGCAGGTTGTTGTCTACTGTTGGAAGCTGGCCCTGCGAGATTCCCATCCCGTTGATAACAGCAAAGACCTTTGTGACAGATACAGGCACCTGGCCTGTATTTGCAGGATCCATAATTGCCCTTGACGCATACTCGATCCCTGTGGCGTAAAGGTCCCATATGGGAGGAAACGCAAAGAGTATCACCATGTAGAGTGTGCCCTTTGATATTATTCCAAATGCGGTAGATGCGGGAACTATCTCAATTTGTTCCAGCATGAAAAGTATCGCAGCAATTATGAGGATTCCGCCTATTGCCCATATGGTGCCTGACCGCAGCATGTTGTATACAGAAAGCAGTGATGTTGTTGTGTTCTGGACAGACGTCGAGTTTTGTGATACCGTATAGTTTCCTGTTGCGTCAAACTTGGGCATGGTCGTAGTAAGCGAGACATACGAGTTCTCAAGTGTAGTCATGAAGACCTTTGATATGCCAACCATTATAGCTATGATTACTATTGCAGAGACTATCATGATAAGCGAGTCAAGGCCAAAGGCCTCCCTTGACTTGATCTTGCATCTCTTGTTGCGACTCTTTGGTTTTCCAGAGGTTAGCACGGGATCAGAAGAGGCTTTTCTTTTAAAAGACAAAAATGCGGCCCAGCAAGAAATTCCCGCCGGACCGCATATGCCATGGGGAGGTAGAAGATACGACCCCAATCCCTAGAACCGCCTTGCTTTAAAGGCCAAGGAAAAGCATCATGACCAAGGCAGCCAGCATGAACGGCATCAAGGGCACGGCCGATCCCACATAACCTTCAAAATCATCGGCAAACTTGCAACCTGTCGTTTTCCTGAAGGAAAAGACGAACCTGCAACCATCCTGCGCCTGAAATACAAACTTTTCATATTTTCTTTTTCTGTGCAATAAAATGAATGCCAGCGCCTTTCTATGAGGTTTCTCGCAGATTCCGGAAAACAGCCTTCCAAAAACAAGATCTGAAATGTTGCATGACAGGTTGTAGCAAAGCGAGAAGACAGATGCAAGAACAGGCGTTGCAACTGCAACAAGCGGCACAACAGGAATATCTACAAAGACAGGAAATGTCACCGCAAGCGCAACAAGGGCTAGGCAGTCTGCCTGGCCTACCATCCTGATGCGAAGGCATGCTATCGCAATGGCAATTCCGCACACGATATACAAGATGGCATCATGACTGGGCGGATCAAAAATGTATGTGGCAGCACCTATGCCCCCAAAGATTAACCAGACAATATCGCTGACATGGCGCCTCTTGATGTCAGAATATGACGCCACTGAGAGCATCACGACGCAGCATATCTGGCGTGCGAGTTCTGTCTCAGACATGCACAAAGAGAGCAGACTGGATTAAAACCACAAGATAACTTTGTTCAGCCTTTTATGATATGGTATCTCAAGATATCATGCGAAGGTCAGAGATGCTCTGGTTTGAGGATGTTTCCGCAATTAACGAGCCCGTGCTTTCTTTTCCCATATTTGGCAGGATATCAATGAGACAGTTTTTCATACTCGGGATGGCAGGAATGATTTCATACGGATTGTTTTCTGCCACACACGGCCTCCTTTCCGCAGTTCCAATTTCAATCGGCGTATTTCTTACGCTTGTCAAACCCAAGGTCGGCTCGACAGAATGGATGATCTATTCGATAATGAAATTCCTACTTGTCAAGTGCTTGTGGCATGGATTGCTATCTGAGATCAAAAAACCAAGAAAGAAACATTTGGCAAGCAAGAAATTTTATCTTCCGCAACGACTAGATGCAGCGCCGCAAGAAAACAAGACGCAAATTATCACTCTCTCTGACCTTTCAAAGCCATTCCGATTCAAGATGAGAATCTCAAGCCCTACCGGTCAGCCAATTGCAGGAATAAAGTCCAAGGTATTTCTTGACGGCGTCGAGATTGCATCGCCTACTACGGGTACAAACGGCGAGCTTGAGGTCTCGATAGTGGCAAGGACAGAAGGCAGAAAGCAGGTAACAGTATACGTTGAGGACAAGAGCGAGCTTGCATTCTGTTCTACTATAGTGATAAAATCATCCAAAAAAATCCAACCTTAAATTATCTGCCCTATCTAGTTGCATGTTTGAACACCTTTCCGGTGAGGACATCAACCTTGGAAACAAGTACACCAAGATGATTATAGCTGGAGTGGCAGGGCTCATGCTTGTGCTGATTGCTCCAAACGCAGCAAACTTTGTGTGCAACTGCGACATTTTATCAGGGCAGGTAAGCACCGGCAACGGCACAAGCACGGCTCAGCTGATTCCATCGGACCTCATGCACCGCGTAGTCGGTGCGGGCCAGTTCGTGGGAATGGTTATAGCCCTCGGAGTAATCGTGACAGGCGCAATCAAGCTCAAGCTTGATGTAAAAAAAAGTTTGAAACGCCGCTAGCCCTGTCACCTTCCATATTTTTTCTGACAAACCTGCAGATTCCCCTGTGTGTTCTACTCTTTCTTTTTTTATTCTGGACACTTGCATTCCTGCTTGATGTTACCATTACTATATCACGCAGGGATCTTATCATGTACGAGCAAAATCCATTCTTTAGGTTCCTTGCCCAAAGATTCAGGGTCAGGGCAGCAGTTGCAATCCAGGCTTCCATTGAGGCAGGGTTTGCCGTATTGGTAGGTATGGCATACAACCCCAGAGAACCGCTTACGCCAATTGGCATCATATCGACAGTCTTTGCACTTGCCCACCTCATGGCGTGGCACTCTAACAGAAAGTTTCTTGCAAAATTCTCCGGAAATACAGACAATCTGTAGTGATCTTCTAAAAACAAAAGGTGGACATCTAACGGGAAAAAAAATTCCCGCTGGATGTCCACCTTTTTACTTCATAAAATTTTCTGGTAAGATGACTACATGTTTGCAATATCTCATGCATTGTGTCCTTATCGGGTTTTACGTTACAATACAATACCATCTCTCATAATCCTTTCAAGACTCGTAACCATGGAGTCAACACCAATAGATTCACACCATATGTAGTGGAACGAGGGGAGCAATAAGTACAGTATCCTTTTTGGTTCCGAAAATAACTAGACAAATCAGAAATTTAAGTATGAGGGTATTGAACTGAAAATGTAATACCCATCAAAGGTGTATAACGTACGAACCAGAAAGAATCTTACATCACTTTTTTAAACCATGCTTGTACCGTCCTTATCAAGCGTGAAAACTCAGATCCTTGTTATAATCTCAATCTCATTTTTAGTTGCCTTTATCTCATCATATGACAATTCATACGGCGACGAATGGTCCCCTTGTTGCATCCACGTAACTCTAGATAAAACCGAGTATAATCCTGGTGACACTGTCAAGATTAACGCAATGGCTACAGACTATCTTGCAAACTCAAATGATACAGTTTCAGTCAAGATCTATGATGTAACCTTTGGACCAGATTATGAAAATATGCTCTATCAGGATAATGAAACGTTTTCTCAAGGAAGGGCTACGTTTGAATATCAAGCTCCTCAGTCATCAGACAGATATAGATATCTTGTAGATGTTGAATCCGGGGGACTCAAAACAGTGTCGTTATTTTTTACAAAAAAGGATGCAAGTAAGATAGTTATTTCAGATTTTCATCTTCTTACTCCAACGGTAAAGCAGGGTGACTCGTTAAAACTAGAGGCAAAAATCGTGGACGGCCTAGGAAACCAGATACACTATCTATGGGTTAGTGCAACAGCGGAAATTCCAGAATCAAATTCTAGGACCGAACTCTATACAGAGGCCGACCTTTCTCCTACAGAGTCGATGCAGCCAAATTATTGGACTAACGGTACAATAAATGGCACAATAAATGTGGGTTTGACTGCAAAACCTGGTACCTACAATCTTGTTCTTGTTGCCAAAGACACTACCGATAGCTATTCGTCAACCAATGTGACAATCCCCTATCAAGTGGTTGAGAATCCTGACAAGCCAACTCCTGGTTCTGTTCTCGGACCAGTGGGTTTCTCACTTGACAAAACTAAATTTTTCACACAGCAGCCGATAGAGGTGCGAGGCATTACAGCATACGATAATTATGGAGATGCGATCCCAAATGTTCCTCTAAAGGGCGAGATAATAAGATACGATATACAAAATAACAGACTTCTTCAGATTTTACAGCAGCAAGAAACAACGTCTGATAAGAATGGCACCTTTACCTTCTCGTTTTCCCCCGTAGGTCTTCGTGCAGGTTACTATGAGGCAGTAGTGTACGCCGATTATGAAGGTGTCAAGGACAATAGAGGAAGTCCTGACATGGAAAACGTGAAGAATTTCACCATCTCTGAATTGGGAAAACAGTTCAATGTAACAGTAGATGGCTGGTATTTTATCCCATTGAATGCCACCTTTGACAGGGAAAACAAAAAACTCACGTTAGACCTTGACAGCTCTGATTCTTTCAGGCGTGTTGATTTTACCATACCAAATGAGCTTTTGGATGGAAACTTTACTGTAATTGTAAACGGACAGGAAAGAGATGGTGGCATCCAAAAACATCTAGGTTACACATCATTTTCACCATGGCCCGGGCAGGACAACCATACAACTATCGTAGTAGTTGGAACCAGCGCAATCCCAGAGTTTCCATATGCTATCCCCATATTGCTTGCTAGTCTCGCATCATTCATTGTGTTTTATAGGATAAAATTTCAAAAATGAAAATTCTACATCTTTTAATAACGATCGGCATATGTATGTTAACCATATTGACAGTTTCAACCTTGGCATTTTCTCAATATGCTAATGCGGATTATTTGTCATCAACAGAGCAGAATCAGAAGACAGTTTGGTTTGAATATTCTGCAGCAGGCGGACCTACACCTTGGTCTGATACAGTCCCTCCCTCCTTTGATGAAAACTACACTGAATATTGCGCAATGGGAGATGCGATAAGGTCATATCTCAAAAGTAAAGACATAATCCCATTTGAAATCCAGTTCTCTAGGGGCAATAGGTTAGAAAGCCCTCCAGGAACCATTATGTGGCAGACCAATTTTTTCATACTGGTATCACAGAATGATTCATCCAGCTTGAACAATCTGGGATTCAGGGCCGTCGAAAACCCAAACACGGTTTATACGCCAGTCCTATCTGAGTGCACAATTCAGCCGCCTTCGGGCAAAATGCAGGAAATGAACGTCAAAGGAACTAATTATTCTATTTTGTATGCTTTGACAGGCGGTAAGGTAATCAGTGCCACGGCAGATGTAAATACAAATTCAATTGTGATCGTAGCTAATAACACTGGAAATGGCACGATCACCCTTTCCATACCGGCTACAATCATGGACCACAAAGTTATCAATCAAAGTAGTATTCAAGATTCTACGTTTGCTGTGGCAGAAAATGGAATTCCTGTTAAATTTGAAGAATCAAATACTAACATGTTAAGTATGCTAGTAATTCCACTGGAAAGGCCAGGTACTCAAAGCCTGACTATAACTGGAACTGCCATGGTACCAGAATTCCCATTTGCAATTCCGATTTTATTAGCTGGTATAATATCTTCTATAGTATTTTATAGGATAAAATTTAGAAAATGAAAACTCCACATCTCACAATAATCTTAGTTACGATTTTAATTTCTGGGCTCCTTATATCCAGCTATCTCCCTACTGCATCTTCAACATGTATCTTTGGAGCAAATGGTAATCCAACATCATGTAATTCAGGACCCTACATCCTGACATCTTATCCTCCACCACTACAACAAGTACGACACGGTATTCCTTCAAGCCAGGTAAAGTGTAACGAAGGATTTGTCAATATATTCAAGACAGCTGGAGGATCACCAGCTTGTGTAACACTGGCAACAGCAGTAAATCTTGTCGACCGTGGTTCTTGGTTAACAAATGTTCAGACAGTTTGGTTTAGCTACGAACCGTCGGTAACTACTCCATGGCTAGGTAACATTCCATCGGATATATCAACAAATCACACTGAGCAGTGTACCATGGCCAACTCAACGTGGGGATATTTCAAAAATCAAGGCATTACTCCGTTTGAAATCCTGTGGACATACCCAAATCTTGTTGCAGGTCCAGAAGGTGTGGTAGGAGAGCAACCAAAGGCAGGCTTTCTGGTGCATGTACTGCCAAACGAATCTTCAATTATGAGTAAACTAGGTTTCAAGGAAAGATCTGACGTTTATTATCCACTGGATCTATCCTTGACCCCGCGTTTGTCTGTTTGTGATGATTCCTCTGGGGAAACACGATCACTGACTAGTCCCTTTGGATCTGGAAATCATATTTCACACACAAATTCGATTCGTGATACCTCTTTCATCAAGCTATTTCTTACAACAAACTCTACCATCATAAGACAAGGTCAGACAATAGGCGTTGATATCTGGATTAGCAACACATCTAGCAACAATCTGACCATGAATTATGATGACAACTGGCCATGGAAGAGATTAACCCTGTATCCATGCGTGGTTGGCATGCCATTTGGTGTGGCATTATTAGAAGGAAATTATTCCTTGCAGAATCTTACAGCAGCAAAACAACTGTCACTTTATCAGAATGGTACCTACAACTGCCCGATGGAAAGATATGACCACGTTAACGCCTATGCCTTTGAACCGTCAAGCGACAACGCAACGCTGGAAACACCTGCTGGGAATTTTACAAGTGAGATGAGATACAGCCTCTCAGTCAATGGCTTCTACGGCCCTGCTAACGATTTTCAGGCTCTTGCAGATGGTGAATATACTATTGTAGCAGGCGATGAGTGGCGACACATTGCACTGCAACATTTCACAGTGTCAAATTCCACCCAAGCTGTAAGTGTGACATCAATCAAAATGATTCCTCCTTATACACCAGGTGGGCCAGTAATTCAACTAACGCTGGAGAATGCAGGAGCAAAACCCATAACTAACATCAAAGCTATGCTTGAACTTTACAACAACTATACCTTTGACTTTACAAATGTAACATCTTCTTCTCCACTATTGCCAAATAACTATGCAACAAATGCAACTATGCTAGTTGGGGGAGGATTTCAAACTGAAGTAGCCTATCCTCTTGTTATTAGTGGCATGGAAGGAAATATCCCCTTTGCATATACAATGAAAGTTCAAATTCAAGGATAAAAGCCAGAAAATAAGAGATCTCATTGCATAATGTGTGGGTATTAAACTAATTTAGCTAAACCCACCCCCGGTATAATTGAGGGGAACTGATTTGGACCGCAAAATAGAACACTGCGATACCGGGTCCCCACACGTCTGAATCTTACAAAATTCATGCCTTAAAAAATAAAAGATCCTATGATTTGTGAAAAAGACAATCGTAAAGCCAGTATACACATACGAGGTAAAACCTACCAACTTTTTCACGCTGCCTGCACAAAAGCAGCAGGCAGTTTTGTCACGCTTTTACTCGCTTTTATCATCGATTCAAGAGCCACTGCGAATCTTTGCAGTCAAGGAGCCGTTGAGGATTGCAATTGGAAACGAGACTAGAGATCTACAGGTTACAAGGACGTACATGTCAAGTGTAGAGCGCCTTGATGGTATCCTTGAAAGCCAGGTATACGACTATGTGATCTCAAACCCTTCCAAGCTTGAAACAAAAAAAGAATTTTGGAAGCACACCGAGTTGCAGGACGGCACGCTTGCCAGATGCTTTACACTCTATGCTCCATCATCGTCACTCTCACCTGCATGGGCCTACTCTCTTCTCTCTGTTGCCGATATCATATCAATGGAGTTTGTTCCAATAGAGCAGGACAAAGCTGTATCCAGGCTGCAAAGAAAGGTACACCTGATGAGGTCAACCATGTCCACCAATTCGAAGATTGTAAACCAGATACAGATGGGCCTTGAGGCAATTTCAGAACTTGAAAAGAACAATACCAGATTGTTCAAGGTAACGCTAAATGCAATAATCCTTGCAAACGATCTAAAATCGCTAAAGGAATACTCCAAGGGATTTGCCAAGCTTTGCAGAGTCTCGCTTTCGCGCTTTGATGACACCCCTACAATGCAATCAAGGATGCTTGGCGGGTGGGGCAAGAGGCTGTATGTCGACCTTGGCTCTTGCGACATATTCTATCCGTTTGTAAGCTCGGACATGCTCGAGGTTCCAAACGGGATAACGCTTGGAGTCAACTACAACACCGGCGCTCCAGTGATATTTGACTATACCATGCGCGCAAACTATAACATTCTGATACTTGCAAGCTCGGGTGCTGGCAAGTCAGTCACTGCCAAGCTGATACTGAAAAGACTGATAGAGAAATATCCAAAAGCCCTTGCATTTATTGTGGACCCGGAAGGCGAGTATGAAAGGATTGCAGAGTGTCTAAAGATAGAGCCAATAAGAATCACGGGAGGCGGGGAACTGGGATTTGACCCATTTGAAATGTTTGAAAAAGAGGTTGATGCGGTAAACGCGCTGTGCGAGATTGCAGACGTGCCGCCCCTTGTTGCAAAATCTTTCCAGGCAAAATGCGAGGGGGTAAAGAGCCTTGAAGAGTTTTATGCGAAATTATCGAGGGAGGAAGAGGGATACCTTGTGAATCTCTTGAAAGGGCCTGTTGCTACGCTCTTTC
>JAGWFW010000002.1 GCA_028867735.1 Nitrososphaerota archaeon | reverse complement strand
GCGGTCAACCTAAATCCGGCACTTACCAGCATCAAGTACTACAGCAACACGGTGCGATACGACAACATCTATGCATCTAACTGCTTGCTCAAATCTAAAACATACACTAACGCAACAACAGCATTTGCAGATGCAGTAACGGCAACTTGTATCAGTGCAAACCCAGCGGGTTCAAGCGCGGCAGCACCAAGCTCAACAGAGGCAATAGTCTATTGGGATGTCTCAGGCGGTTCCACACTCAACGGCATACTCAACGAGGGACAGCATGCAGATATTGCCATCGCATACAAGAGCGCAGACAGACCGGGAGCACTTGACAACGTCAAAGCAGAGGTCATAGTACCAACAGGATCGGCATTGACTGTCGAGAGACAGGTACCGTCAGTCACTACAACCGTCGTTGACCTAGGGTAAGAGAAGTGACGGGGAATGATCACTACCAATCCACTTTTTTTACTTGCAAAGATGGCCGGAAACACTCGGACTTTCGTGGCAGCAAGCACAATAGCCTGCTACGGCCTGTTTTTGTACGAGCTGCTCCCGGAATATCTTTTCATTCCGACATACGCTCTGTTCTATTTTGTCCTGCCGTCGATTGTAATTGTTATCGTACTTGTGATTCTGCCTAAAATGTTATCAAGGAATGTCCAAGCAGGATCACAGGCCAGTGCCGGATTATCAGAACAAACGTATCAGCCACCAGTCGAGGCAGTTTCTATTGAACCCATGAAAGAACAAGGCATGATTTTGCCAGATGGTAATAATACCACAGGAGAGTCCCAAGACACAATTCAAAACCTCATGGCAGGGTATGGCGGAGATGCCAGTTCTGCCGCAATCCAGACGCCGATTGTCGACGAGGCTGTCGTTCAGGACATGGTTTCAAGAGTCATGGAGCCTGTACAAAAGGACAATGCCAGACTGCAAGATACCATAATCAACCTGAGAAATGAGATAGACATAATCAAAAGTAACATGGATTCTATGTCATCAACAGTTGAATCATCCCTGACTGATCTTAAATCATTTCAAGCCGAGCTTGCAAATCCGTTAAATTTTATGCGAAAGTATTTTGATTCGATTGACATCAAATCATTGTCTGATCCAACCCTTCCCCTGCACATAGAACAGCTGCCACTATCAGATCCGACACAGGGTACAAATTCCGAAAAAACCGAATCTGACTTCAAAATTGAGACACAGGACAGCATGACTAGGAACAGAGAAAACACACCAGACAGGATTGTGAAAGACAGTGATGCCGGCGATATACTAGCAAGCGATTCCCACGAGGTGCTGGCGTTTAAGCAAATACTAGGTGGAAAGATCACATTGGGCAAGTTAATGACAACCATATCGTTGATGGAAGAAATCCTGCAAACATTAGGAAGAGACTCTATCGACGTATTAATTGATCAGTGTAAACTCATGGGGCTAAACCAAGAAGATGAGCATATTGTCTACAATGTAATTAACATGATGGACAAGTCGGGTTTGTCTGTTAACGACACACTGATCATGTTATACAAGTTTGGCAAAGTAATGGGCATGAATGATAGAGAATCAGATTTGATTTATGCTAAATTAATGATGAATCAGGGTAAAAATCATGATAACATAATGACGGTGGAAAAGAAGGCTGAATAAATGGCATCTGCAGTGTTCACGGAGGCCATTCTGATAGTAGCTTCAGTAATAGTGGCTGCCGGACTTGCAGGTGTAGTGATGACAAAGGTGGGTTCGTTCCAATCAACCTTTACGCAGACTACAGAGAGTCAGAAACAAACAGTTCTGACAAGTATCAAAGTAATCTATATCACAAATGCGACGCAGACTAGTGTCAGCGCATGGGTAAAAAATGTCGGCTCGTACCCAATTACGAATCCCCAGAATACCGACGTGTATTTTGGCCAAGTTAACCAAATGCAGAGAATACAGTACAGCAATCCACCATCCGGCCTATCATGGAAGTTTTCAAGCCCGCTGTCTGTATGGAATCAGACAAATACAGTACAGATAAACATTTCAAATCTGGCCACCATCCAGTGCGGTTCTACCTATGATCTACAAGTGACCACCCCAAACGGAGTAAGTGATCAGCAATTCACAAGATTCTGTTAACAAAGGAGGAGGCGGAATGGGATTAAGTATTGCTATTTCTGGCGGTATTGTGACTTTTTCCATAATCTATGCCATGATGTCTTTTTCTACAGTGGTCGATGATGCTACAAAGATAAGCACGTCCCAGTCTCAGATGTCAAACAACCTGTTTTTGAGGCTGCAGACAAATATCAGCATTTCAAGCTTGCAGGACAACAGGGGCACAGGCCCGGCCACTTTCAAAATCACCAACACGGGAAACGTGGCATTGTGGAATTACAATAAATTTGATGTGATTATAACATATCAAGAAAATGCTACAAACAATCCGATTCTGACTGAAACCCTAAATTACGCAAACACTTGTTCTGGACTGGCTGCTGGTCATTGGTGCATCTCACAGATTCAAAATGACTACATACATCCTGGGATGATTGATCCAAGCGAGATTGCCGCAATAAACGCACAACCGTCCCATCCTACCTATGGCGGCGGTACATTTACAGTGGAATTTGGAACTGATAACGGCATTACGACCTCAAGTTCGGTGAAAATAACATGATAAAGACGGTACCAACCGGCAATGAAGAGGTCGACAGACAGCTTGCAGGTGGCATACCTACTCCCTGTCTTATGCTAATAGAGGGCGAGCACGGAGCAGGAAAAAGCGCCCTTGCCGCACAATTCATCAAGGGAATGCTAAGCTTGAATATGAAAGTTCTATGCATTACTGAAAATACTGTAAAAGACTATATTGAAAAAATGAAGACAATCACCTTCAATTTTACCAAGCCGTTTTTGCAAAACAAGCTCTCAATACTGCCGCTGCATGTGTACGGCGCAATGTGGTCAGAGCGGCAGTCGTCTTTCCTGCTACCTGTGATTGGCAGATACATCAGCAGCAATGCAAAGAAATGTGATGTCGTAGTAATAGACTCCGTATCTCTTCTGACAATGTATTCTGACGCAGACCAGATTCTTGATTTTCTTACAAGATGCAAGTATCTGGTATCAACTGGCATGTCCATAATACTCACAATGCATGAAGCGTCAATTCCGGAAGATGTTGCACTGAGAATCAAATCTGCATGCGACGCCTATTTTTCTCTCAGTACGTCCAGCATAGGAGGCAAGGCAGTCAAGATCATGAAGGTAATAAAACTGATAGGTTCCACGTCGCAGGCAGAGCCGTCTTTTGCATTTGAGGTGGACACCAGTTTTGGAATAAAGATTGTGCCGATATCAACGGCAAATGCATAGGAGATCAGGATGACACATAAAAAACAGGAGGCAGTTTGTCGTGGGCTTTGACATATCGCTGGTAAAAGACAAAAAGTTTGCAGATGCCCTGAAAAAGTCCCCACACCTGTCCAACTATCTGGAAATGTATGTTGTAAGAGGAAACCCAATTCCAATCTACACTGAAAAACTAGAAGGCGAGCACAAGAAGCTCAAAGAGCCCAACCTGATCTACCCGATATCCGACACTGCGTACATACATGTCAACCCGCACTCAAACTCTGCCGACGGGTATGTGGAATACTCAATAATAGAGCCAGATGAGCCGGACAGGGTGCTAATGGAGCATGCTGACAAGCTATTTGCACTGCACGCCGGAAGCATGAATCCTCCAGTCGAGCTTACAGAACGATTCAACATGATAGACCAGTATCTGGACAAAACCATGTCAGTCAACAACGGTCCTGTAGACTATTCCAAAATTGATGCGACAAAGATGAAGAGCCTTCCGGTTTACGAGAAGGATGTAGCCAACCTAAAGTATCATTTTTTAAGAAAAAGAGCCGGCATGGGACTGCTCGACCCGTTCTTGACAGACCCGCATCTTGAGGACATTTCAGTGGTAGGTGCTGGAAACATGTACGTGATCCACAAAATGTTCGGAGCTCTCAAGTGCCCCATATTCCTCAGCGTTGAAGAGATAGATGAACTCATAATTAGCATGTCGGAGCAGTTTGGAAAAACGGTATCCCATGCAAAACCCGTGATAGACGCCACGCTGCCAGAAGGTTCCAGGATTAACATCGTGTTTGGCAAGGACGTAAGCAGAAAAGGAACAAATGCCACAATCCGAAGATTTGCAAGTACACCCCTTTCCATAACCCAGATACTCCCAAGCAAGACTCTCAACTCGACAGAGGCGGCTTACCTGTGGATAATGATGTCAGAGGGCATGAGCGTCTTCATCAATGGTGAGACTGCGTCTGGAAAAACGACTACCATGATGGCGTTAACTGCATTCATTCCTTCCAACTGGAAGATAGTAAGCATTGAAGACACGCCTGAGCTCACCCTGCCGCACGCCAACTGGATTAGCGAGGCCACACGCGATACAGGAAACCAGAATTCAAGTGTTACCATGTTTGATCTGCTGAAAGCAGCGTTAAGGCAGAGGCCAAATTACATATTTGTTGGAGAAATCAGGGGGGCGGAAGCCAACATTGCATTTCAAGCAATGCAGACAGGCCACCCGGTTGTAAGTACTTTTCACGCAGCCAACATGACTGCACTGATACAGAGAATTACCAATCCTCCGATGAACATACCAAAGACCAATGTGGAAAACCTAAACATTGCATTGTTTCAGGCATCAGTCACTGGCGCGGATGGAAAGAGGGTGAGGAGAGTACTGTCAATCAATGAGGTTCTGGGATACAACCCGGAAGGAAATAACGTAATGTTCATCCCGGTTTTTGACTGGGATCCAGGCAGGGATGAGGTAAAGTTTAGAGGAAAGGGAAGCAGCGCCTTGTTCATTTCCAGAGTGCTTGAAAAAAGAGGCATGTCAAGAAAAGACGAGCCACTCTTATATGAAGAGCTTGCAATGAGGGCCAAAATCCTGGATAAGATGGTGGAAAAAAAGATCTTCAATTTCTATGATGTTTACGATTCGATATCGCGCTGCAGAGAAATCGGCTTGGATGCCTTCATGAAGGAGCTTAACATGCTATGAAACAAAAAACAACTCTGAAAGAAAAACTTGCGTCGATTAAGAAGGCTGACGATGAGTTTGTTTACTTTATGGCGTTTCTTTATGCACTCTCTACTGGAGAGGTAGGTTCGGTCGATCTGATAAAAACTGCGCAATCTTCAGGATACGGGAAATACTCCAACACGTTCAAGGATGTTTTCAGACTGGGAGTCGGATGGGGATATGGCCTTGCAAAGTCATGTGAAATGATTGCAGTAAAGTTTTCAGACAACTCGGATCCCATGAAACAACTCCTAGTAAAACTAGCTCAGGTCATCCGACTGGGTGATGAATTGCGAATATTCTTTACAGACGAAATGTCTGCCACCATACACAATTTTACAATAAGATACGAACGCAATTTAGAGACACAGAAACTCTTTCTCGAAATGTTTTATACAATTTCGTCGACGGCAGTCTTTATGATATCTGGAAATTCCATCATGACCATGCTCATGGGTGGTGCTAATTCCCAGTTTGTGTTTATGGTCTCATTTATTGGCGTGATTGTAAGCATGGGTTCATTTATTGTTATCATGTACATGATATTTCCAAGGGACAGGATATCTGTAGGAGACTACGAGAAGGCTCAGAAATTTAAGATGCTTCTTTACATGTCAATCGGCATAGGAGCTTCCATGGGCATCGTTCTATCCATCGCAAATATTATTCCGCTGCCTTTGGTAGCCGTCATTGCCACTGCCCCACTGTTCATTCCCGGATACTATGCCAAGAAAATGGAAACAGACCTGCAAGCACTTGACGAGTGGTATCCGTCGTTTATCAGACATTTTGGAGAGATATACATGATGGTAGGATCAATGGGGCAGACACTTGATGCCGTTTTGAGAAGCAACTTTGGCCCCCTTCAGAAGCAGATAATTGCCTTTAAAAACCGCATAAAGAACAGAATCAAGCCAGATATCGGGTTTGAGTTATTTTCAAGAGAAGCTGGCACTGCAATCATAACGTCAGGAAATACAATAATGGCAAGCGCCATGCAAAAGGGATCAAACATGAATGATGTGGGCAACAAAGTTTCTGAGATATCATTGAAAATAAATGAGCTCAGGGCAAAAAGGAGGCAGACATCTAGGACGTTTGAGACAATCGTTCTAGTGCTCCACGCCCTCACCATGGCAATATTTGGTTTGATGAACAAGCTGATCGAGATATTTCATACCATGATTACCGGAACCCAAATCTCAAACAACGCCATAACACTGAGTCCTATCGATCCTAATTTTATGGCAATGATGATGCCGTTTGTCATAATAATTACGTCTGCCATCAACGGTTTGGCAATCAAGGTTGGACAGGGCGGGCTTTTCAAAACGGTATGGTTCAACATAGCCATGCTTACTGCGCTAGGCGGTGTGGCAATGTATGGAACAACTATGGCACTGGCAACCTTCCTAGAAAAGCACGTACTGGATCTATCTAACACCGGTACTAACATGATACTCTTTTTGAAATTATTCTAAGTTATAATACGGCGATGTCTTGGTCAGGTGTAAAAAACCAAGTCATCTGAGCTGTGTCTGGCAGGTAGATCTTTCAAGCAGGCTGTTTATTGCTTGTACAACCTGCTTCATGTCAAACGGCTTGTATATTATGGCGTCTGCTTTCAGTTCCTCCAGCTTGTCTATTGTTTCCGATCTTACATCGCCTGTGATCATTACCATTATGGTATATGGGTTGGTTTGGCGTATTTTTTTGCAACAAGTAAAACCCGTCATATCCGGGCATCATGACGTCTGAAAATACCATGTCTGGAAGGATCTTTTTATACATCTCGACGCCCTGATTTCCATCAAAGGCCTTCCCAAGCACGCGGACATCGCAGATTTCCAAAAATTCTGCGAAAAGATTGACTGTATCCTCATCGTCGTCCACCACTATGGCAGTACAGCCTTTCTTTGACACCTTGCCTATGTCGTACATCTGCAGATACTTTCTCTATACTTTTAATATTAGGTTGGTCGTCACTTTTAAACAAACAAGAGAGGATTGTCCGGTTCTGCTGCAGCATGTATCAAAAGGTAACTATTTTTAAAAGCGTAGATGAATCTGCATAGTGCCAAAAATTCTTGGGATAATAGGGGGAGGTCAACTTGGGATGATGCTGGCTGAGGCTGCAAAGAGCATGCCAGAACACATATCCAAAGTCATAGTTTTAGACCCGACAAAGAACTGCCCTGCAGCGATGACAGGGACGGATCAGATTGTTGCCGATTTCAAAGACAAAAACGCCATAGTTGAGCTGTCCCTCCAATCAGACATCATAACCTACGAGATAGAGTCTGGAAACAGCGAGGTGCTTGAATCGCTAAAACCTCTAGTGTCTGTAAACCCCTCTCCTGCAACCCTCAAAGTAATACAAGACAAGTTTGCTCAGAAAACTTTTCTCAGAGACAATGGAATCCCGGTGCCAGAGTTTCTCCAGATAGAGTCGCTTTCCGACCTGAAAAAAAAGATTTTGTCGTTTGGATATCCGGTTTTGCTAAAGGCAAGACGAGATGCATATGATGGAAGAGGAAATTTCAAGATAGAATCTGAAGACCAGGTTGAATCTGCATACAATCTCTTTGAGGGCAGGCAGATGATGATTGAGAAATGGGTTGATTTCAAGATGGAGGTATCTGTAATTGCGGCACGCAGTACCCGCGGTGAGATTGTTACATACCCAGTAGTAGAAAACATACACAGAGAGAACATACTGGAGACTACCATTGCCCCTGCAAGGACAACCCAGCAAGTGGCAGAGCTTGCTGAAAATATTGCTAGAAAAACAATGGAGGTGCTGCACGGAGCAGGAGTATTTGGAATAGAAATGTTTGTCACTCGTGATAACAATGTGCTGATTAATGAGATAGCGCCACGCGTACACAACTCTGGACATCATACATTGCAGTCTAGCGATACATCGCAATTTGAACAGCATCTCAGAGCCATTCTTGGTCTTCCCTTGGGAAGTACCAAGCTCAGACATTATGCAGTGATGCGCAACATACTTGGGCCGAAGGACTTTGTTGGCAGATACAAGCCTATAGTACTGAAAGACAAAAAAGGAGTCTATCTGAAGATGTATAACAAGGATGAGGCAAGGCCGCAACGCAAGCTTGGCCACATCAACGTCATAGATGTCGACGATACAAAAAACATTGACGTACTGATAGACAGGACGGAGAAGGCAAGAAATTCCATAAAGTTTGAACCTCTGGAGTAAGATTATTTTCTGGCAACAAGGGCATAAATTCCGCCTGTTCCATATGCTGCAGCTATCATGAGTCGGGATACTATCACTGCTACTGTAGAATTTGAGACAAACGAGGTATCTATGAAAACAGCTATTGGAATTGCGGCAAGAGATATGGCACCGACTATTATCTGTTCATGGTTGGCAAGGCTGCTGAATTTTTTCATGAACGCATACGTCGATACATTGCCCAGTCCGATTCCAAGTAATATCAGATATTGATACATGGACGGAAATGCTCCTATAGACGCAAATGGCGCTGCCCAGCAGAGCCCGTTGACTGCTTTGACATATCGGGGCCACTGGATGCTGTTTTTCATCCTGCCCCTTATTGATGCAAGTATGTGCCTGAACTTGCCAAGTATGACCCCAAAAGTGATTGCAAAACTGCCAAACCAGACAATTGCGTAATAATAGAGCGGGTCCTTGTGCTCAAACAGCGATTCACTTAGGATCGAGGCAGCCCCGACAGATATTGCAACACCTACAAACAATAGCCCAAAGGCGCGCCTTACTTCAAGGGGAGAGTTTTGCACGATTCATGGTAAAATGTGCGTTCATATAATTTAAAAGCCTAAAGTCCAGCCTATCGTCAAAATTTATTCTCGCCCATGTTTTCCCACTGTTGACCATCACACGTTTTCAAACATGCCCTCAGGTACAGAGAACATCATAATGCCTGTGAAAAATCTACGCAATAGATGACAAGATATAGTCTGCAATTCTGTACAATGCGTTTGTTCTAAACAGACAAGACACTATATGGAAATATCACATGTTCAAACCAGATGGGTTAGGATGGCCAAAAGAATACTCATAGCAGAAGATAACCAAGATTTGACTGAGACATACAAGAACGCACTTGAAAATATTGGATACGCGGTTACGACAGCAAGAAGCGGTGATGAGTGTCTACAAACTTATTTTGATTACCTAAAGAATAACAATGTATCAGAACCACCTTTAGATGTAATAATACTAGATCAAAAAATGCCCGGAATGGATGGCATAGATGTTGCCAGAGAGATCCAGAGACTCGATCCAAAACAGAGAATAATCTTCGTTACCGGATACGGAACAGATGTTATAAAAAAACTGAGTGACCTCAAAGAAAAAGTCGAGGTCATGAACAAACCATTTGCACTAAAAGCATTGATTTCTCAAATTGAGGGACATGCCTCTGTACGCAAAGAGAGGGTAACATTTACGAAAACAGGCACTGACTGTGAAATGTCGGCAAACCGGCAGCCATCAAATAAAAACGGATCTGCTGAACAGTCCAGAACACAACTGTTAACACGTGCAAAAGAACCTGACGAAATAGCAGGGCAATTCCAATCATCAGAGCCTAGTAAAACAAACTCTGGTCAACTGCTTGATTACGTACAGTGTGGAAAAGCCGACAATAGGATTAGGATGGAAGGTGCAGTACCTCATGGTAGCACAACAATAAAAAAAGTAGTACAAAAAATTAATGCAGGGGTCACGCTGAAAGTAGAACTGATTGCACTGGCAGTACTTGCAATCTTGTTTTTCTATGCTATTGACAATTACTATCAACCAGATCAGATTGGCACCCTCGGCATCAAGACAAAATATTCAATAGAGGATCTGCAAGGACAGACAAGTGCCACTCAGCATTGGAATGTTGCCAAAGGAACGCCGTTGACTGTTAACATAGTAAATCTATCCAATCTAAGTCAGGAAAAAATCAACAATATCAAAAAAGCCATTCTCTCAACAGACGTATTGTACACTGGCAGTTCCTTCCTTGATGGAATTACATCAGACAAGAAATCAGAGTACTTCAAGGGTTGGAAGGGAGCTTTGGATACAATAAATAACACAGAGTTTTACGTGCCAAACCAGTTCAATATAGCAGACTCTTCTGACAACTCAGGCCAGATTGTAATATTTTTGTCTAATGGCAAAGATCCCGATGGCTACTCTGCATATACCAAGTTGATTGTTGGCAATTCGCAGATCTTAAAGTCTTTTATTACCATTTATGGTGCGGACAAGCTTTCAGACAGTCAGCTTACGGCAATAACAGTGCATGAATTTGGTCATGCCTTGGGTCTTTCGAACTCTAACGGGCCCCAGAACATGGTGCAAGATACGGTTCAAACAAATCATCCGTACATATCAGAATGCGATGTTAATGCAATACAGTCGTTGTATAATGGTGGTGCTCAAAACAATTGGTTTTGCAACACGTGATGAGATTAACCTGTACTAAGAACATTGCTATTCTGATGCGATTTTAAAGATTTACTAGAAGAGGTTTTCTTTTTGGAAAATGCCAGGTCAGAATTTCTGCTGGCAGCATCTTGTTTCCATTTCAACAGCAGTTGAAGATGCAAAAGGTCTTTTGCCTAGCATGTCGCTTTGTGTCAACGGCGTCATTTGTCATTAACATTCGTCTTTGGTTTACTGTGCTTATGTGACAGTTTTGTTCCAACAAGACTAGCGAATGTCATTCATAAAACCTTTATTAAAATTCAGTGTTGCATGAACTTGTGGCCTATTCAAAAAAACCCCTGATTGGCATAATCATGGGTTCAAGCTCGGACAGCAAGGTCATGCACTCTGCTGCCGTGATTCTAGACGAGTTTAGCGTCAAACACGAGGATCAGATCGTATCAGCTCATCGAACCCCCACAAGACTCTCAGACTATGCAAAGCATGCAGAGATTGAGGGATTCAGGGTGATAATTGCAGGAGCCGGAGGATCAGCTCATCTGCCAGGGATGGTTGCGTCTCACACCATAGTCCCAGTAATAGGGGTACCAATAATGGTTTATAACGACAAGGGTCACTCTGACAAATTCAAGTTTTCTGCCTTTGGAGGGCTGGATTCTTTATTGTCTATATCTGAAATGCCTACAGGATCGCCTGTTGTGACTGTTGGTGTAAACAAGGCGGCAAATGCTGGGCTTTACGCAATCAAGATTTTGGCAAACGAGTTTCCAGATCTCAAGAAAAAATTAAAAAAATACAAGGAAGAACAACACAAGTCAATCATCAGGGAATCAGATGAATTGCGAAGGATGGGATTGGCTCGATTCACAAGTAAGAAATTTAAAAAATAAACAGCCCTATTCTAGGCCTTGAGATCCGATATTTGCACCAGATATCTTGAAAAATAGATTGGATAGACCACTCCAGTTCCAGGATGAGTGTAATTCCATCTTTTATCGTCCGGATTGATTTTTGTAAACTGCTCCGCAAATCCAGAAGAGAGCAATCCGTATGCCGCATCACCGATTGTTGTTTGATTGGGTTGAGCAAGCGGCAGTATTTTGGATACGATTGTAATACTGTGTCCGATCAGGTCTGGATCTGAGCCGAGAAAGACTATCCTGTTTTTTCCTGCATCAATACCTATTCTCACACTGATGGTCGGCAGGCCAAGGCTTGCAAAGATTGGATTGATGGAATATTTTATCAGCATATTCATCGAGTTTGCGCATCTCACTGCGTTTTCCGCCATGTTTCCAAATTCTTTGAGCTCTGGAAAAAATGCAATCACCGCGTCTCCTGCATATTTTAACACAAATCCTGCATGTTTTGACACTATGACAGACATTTCCTCTGAAAATACCTTGATAAGACCTGAGAGTTCCTCTGAGCTGAGAAGGGTTGCAAGTTTTGTAGAGCCCACTATATCCACATATAGGATTACGACGTTGATTTCCTGCTCTGGCCACAGGCTGAGAAACCTGCTTGCAACGTATTTTAGAAAGGCCTGTGAATACGAATCAGACATTTTCATTTTATACAGTGAAAAGTTTCTCTTTACCCGGGTCATGCTCTCTATTACTACTGCATCATCTGCAGAGAGAATCTGAAATCTTTCAATAGGTTTGACATGATAGATTACAGATTCGAGCACATTTAACGGGACAAATTTCTTCTCAAACATGTCATAGTATCCCTTTTCTCCTTCAATTTGTGGAAGGGCAACTTTCATGTTTTCCGTAGCAAAGCCAAACGGGAAAGACGTGTTCTGGTTCTTGGCAGCTGTCAGTATGACGCCGTCGTATTCGTTGAGGGCAAGTGCCTGCTCATTTTCCACCCCCGAGCCAATGTCTATCACGCGTGATACTGGGAATATAGTAATCTTGCCTGTTTTTGAGTTTGATTTTATTATCTCGACCACGTCATTTTCAATGTTATCTGGGACGGTCACCTGCACTACATACTTGTCCTGAAACTCTGAGCGATACATCTCTGTGCCTTTTGCAGCATGAACTTTCGAGCCAACACCTTTTCCCCTGCCCTTAACTTTTGATACGTTAATGGATACATCAATTATCCTGAGTGCGTCGCTTACGCCCATCAGATCATTTCTAGGAACTTCTGCCTCTATTCGTATCATTCGTCAGGTCTAGGAAAAGTGTCACATCTGCCAAATTTAAATCAGCGTGTGATTTTCACGGTTATTTTGTTGATGCCGTTTTGCAAGCTATCCGTCAAATGAAATGGGCCTGAATTACCAGTTTTATGCAGTGATTTTATCATAGTGATTTCGTGCTACAACCAGTTGTAAAATAGTGCTTTGTGCCATGGCTTCACTGGTCGGCAAGACCCGCACCATCACTTTGTTTTTTTCTATCCTTATGATAATGCTTTCAAAAACAGATTTGTATTTTGTCACTTTCTTGCCATCATGCATCGATACAAAGCCCTGAGGTATCAGCATGCCGTTTTGAATCAATGTGTTGACTTTTCGGTATCCGGACGTTTGCGGTATGTTGTTCATGCTTAGAATATCCGAGATTACTCTGGGCTCGTCAAGTACTGTGTTCAGTATGTTTTTTTTGTCATAATCGCCAACAGACTCGAGTACTATCTTGGCCAGAATTGCATCTTCCACTGTAAACCAGTTTCTCGCATTTTGTTCGTTTTCCTCAAATGTCACTATCTTGTCTATGATCTGTTTTTCAATCACATCCGTTTTGTTGCCGTACAATTCTTTTAAAGCAAGATCGAACTTTTGAAAGTCGCCTATTGCCTCGCTTATTGTCATCCCGTATTTTTCAAGTATTACATCCCTTATCTTCAGCAGTATTTTCTCGCCAAGTGCGCTTTTTACGGTATCTTCAAAGGATTGGCTAATCAGTGCGTCAAGACCTGACATGACATGATACATTGTTTCAATATGGATAAAATCGCAGGCGTGTAAGAAAATATGACAACAGACTGGCGTGAGCCCGAATCTCAGGTAAAGTATCTTGAGCTGGACCAGATGTAGCCAAACAGCAGCTTTAACGTGTAAACCATGGACATGGAATCGGTCCACATTGCAAAGATATCCTGCGACGGCTTGCTTGGGCTTGTCATAAACAGCAGCAGTTCATCATCGTCTTTTATGATAAAGCACAATTCTTCCTTTATTTTGAGCGGCATTTTTTTTGCCTTGTTTTTTAGACTTCCCTTGAAGATGTACGGGGTGTTTTTCGAGGACGACGAGATAAGCTGTGACTCTGCACTTGAATCTTCGATTCTTTCCAAAAATCCCGAATGATAGAACTTCATAAAGTCCTTCTCAGATGCAAGTATTCGGATAGATTTTTTTGAATTACTTATCATATCGCCTATCTTGCTTGTCATCTGGTTTATGCCCTGAAGCATCTGGAACTTGCCGTCTTTGACATAGTCTTGTTTTATGTTATAACCTGGGATTGCACTCCATAGCTCAACTAGGCTTTTTTCCTGATTCTCTAACTGCTTTACCCTCTCTTTTTCAGCGCTAATGAGGGCCCCTATGGCTTTCTCCAGCGGCAGGGCAGTGAATTTTATTGGATGCTCAAAGGATGCAAGAGCTATTCCCCTATTTTGCAGGTTGGCAAGAAGATGGTACGTTTCGGTTCTTGGAATCTTCAGAGACTTGCTGACCTGTGTGGCCGTACTGGGTCCTGACTTTTCCAGAAACAGAAACACCTTTGATTGATTTGATGTAAGCCCGAATTTTGATAGCTCGATTTTTAGTTTCTCAAGCAACATCTCATAGTCATATGAGGTAGGCTCCATGCTGTTCATTACAGAGTATGACGCCATGTCGATAACCATCTAGTACCAACAGACACTGACAGGTCTTAGCAATCTGCGTGTAATGATATATTACATACAAAAAACCTGTTTCTAATTTCAATGGTATCGGCCCTCGATTTTCTGTCTTGTCTCAACTCCACCATACACCGTCTTTTTGAAATGATATCCAGTACGCCGAACTAATCTTGAAAGCCTAAAGACCGTTAGAAGTAAAGTCGACACTCAAGCCAGCTGTGAGTACTGGATTTGAACCTATGTGTCTGAATCGACTTGAGATCTCCCGTCTAACGGAATAGCCTTGCCATCATATCTCATTGTTTTTCTTTACACCATAAATCAACATAAAAAGAAACACTAACATTATTAGACCTGAAATCCAATCAGAAATATGGCAATAAAGGGTCTGATGAAAGAACTTGAAGCCTTCCTTTTGCCACAACTTAACAAGATAGAAGGCGAGATTAAAGCCGTCAATACGAGAATAGACTCTCTTGATACCAAGATAGACTCGGTTAGAAACGAGTTGAAGGCTGACATTTCCAAAGTTGAAAGTAGAGTAGATGAATTAGATAAACGCATTACTACTAGAATAGATGAATTAGATAAACGCATTACTACTAGAATAGATTCACTCTCAGAAAAGTTAGACATCATCAAAGATATGGAACAGCTAAAGTCCAAAGTCGCTCAATTGGAAGCCCGGCATTAAGCGAGCCTCTGTCCATCTCTTGCAACTGTTTGATTTTGCCAAAACCCGAAAAATAATGGATATTTTTTGTAAATCTCTCGTCTTTTCCGACTTGGTGTCAACGTGGCCTTGTCAGAGTCATTACTATCCGTGCAAAAAATGCCTATCTTTCATGTGAGCCCGATGTCTTTCCCATCATCCCAGAGAATCTTTCCGTAATATTGATTCTTTCAGATATTCCTTCTAGCATGTTCTTCTTTTTCAAGACTACAAATGCCGCAGCAGCTGCACCTGGAATGATGAACAAAATCGGACTGACGCCCAGTACCGTAAAGCTGTTTGACTGGGAGCTGTTCTGTGCTGATTGTCCTGAAGTGGTCGATAACAATGGCTGATTGATGCTTACCTGTTTGGTGGCAATAACCGTCTGGTATGGGCCTCCTCCAACACTTGCCTGTATACTGACAGCGTTTGGATCATCCGTGACAAGTGATAATGTAGCCTTGCCATCCTTGTCAGTCAGTGAATCCTGGTTTTTGATTGTCGCCCCTGTCACTGTCCAGTCTACATGCAGGCCAGCAACAGGGAAATTGTCGTATGTAGTGCTAGTAGTCACAGTCAGAGGCGAGTTATTGTCTGCATGATCATTTGAACTGATACTTACGACTGGGGTGAAGCTTGTTACAGATACATCAAATTTTGATAGAGGGAGTTCGTCTGCAAGTACTGCCACTTCTGCCGTGCCAGAACCGCTCGAATGGGCGTCAAATGTGGCATAGTAGGAACCTTTCTTGATGGACACATTGCCAGGGACATCAAGTATTGACGGGTTGCTTGAAACAAGTTTTAGGTCAATGTCCTTGTCTGCCAGTATCGGAAGCTGCTTGTCATCGAGCAGTTCAATTGAAAACAGTAACGCGTTATTTGAAAAAATTTGATCCGGATAGCCAAGCATTATGCTGCTTGGTTTTGATTGTGATCCTGTTACAGTAAAGCTTGATGAGTAATCAGGAGTCGTGATTGCAATGTTTTGTGCTCCGCTTTTTAGTAAAGTTTCATCAGCAAGAAATATCGGCTCTCCCTTTGTAACCGTTAGCTGTATTGGCGAGATTGATTCCTGTGGCGAGATTAGCGCCTCAAAGTCATTCTTGAACAAGCTGAGCGCGCCATTATTTGTAGCATAAACTGCAAGTGGGAATGTGGTATCAGGCAAGACTGTTGTAAGCAGCGAATCTGCCACCAGTCCTGATGTTGTCTGAGATGGTGCAGCAATAACAGGTGTTACCTGCTGAGGACTACCTGAAACAACATTGAGTGTTACCGGATTTGCGGCATTGCCGACTCTGGCAAAGACAAGTGCTGACTGGTCGCCGTATCCCATGGTCACACTAGGTATTGAAACTGTAGATACATCGGACGAGTCTATCTGGAATGAGATGCCAGACTTGGCAAGTGCCGGATAGCCTGACGAGTCTTTCAGTGCCAGGATTCCGACTAGTTCGCTATTGCCTGTTGCAAGTATGGGAAGCGGATAAAAACACGGGGTCTTGTCATCCATGATGAAATTTTGTGCAACGGCCAAAATCTGTACTTGAGATGCAGAGGTTGGAACCGGGTTTAGCGTACAGATTGAAGCCAGAGTGCTTGTTGCAGTCGCAGTACCGGTTGCAGTCGTAGCGCCGCTGGTGGTAGTACCACTGGTGGTTGCAGAGCTGGTCGTGGTTGTGGTCCCGCTTGCAGATGTAGTACTGGTGGTCGTAGTGGTACCGGTTGCAGTTGTTGAACTGCCTGGGGCTGTCGTACCGGTTGTAGTTGTTGTGCTAGTCGTAACCGTCATGGTAGCAGGAGTTGTGCTGATCGTGTAACCTTTGGCTGAAATGTCCACATTGTATGTAGCGTTTACACCGGCAGTAAACTCCACTGGGACATAACCCCAGTACGACCCTTTTTGAATCATAAGAGCACTGTTCACCTGTGCAAACGGACTTTGGCCGCTTGTGTTAACTGAAGACGTATCGTTAGGATTTACGATTCTGACTGAAATGGGAATGTCATTTTTTGCTATAACCGGATTGCCTGCAGAGTCATGCAGTTGCACTATCACATACGTCACAGAGTTTTGTGCTACATTGACTATTGGAGGATATGCATAGGCTTGAAGTGTATACGGTATGGCTTCGTTGTTAATGGTAACGGACGCGGATACGGGCTGCATTGAAGGTGCGGTTGCAAATATTTTGGCGGTACCGGGCTTTGTCACGACAAATTTTTCAGTAGCAAAATACGAACCCTGTTTTATTGTCATCTGGTTCTCTGCCAGTCCTGCAATGGTGCTATCTGATATACTGAGTTTTATTGGCGTATCTGAGGATACCGGAGTTGGAACACCGTCAGAGTTGACGGTTTCCACCGATACATAGCCTGCATTTGGCCCTGATGTCGAGAAGGTTTGCGGCGTTGCCTTGATCAAAAGAGCTGTCGGGGCCTCGGAATCTGAATAAATGGTAACTGGAAGCTCAAGCGAGGCAAAACCCGGCGCTGCCATGTTGATTGTAGCTTGGCCTGCATCCAGTGCGCTGATTTTTATATTGAAAACATTGTGAATGGCATCCTTTTCTACACTGAGAATCTGAACTATGGATGAATCAGATGAGGTCGCAACAAGATTGTCCACGGTATCGTTGAAATCCTTTGGATAAACTTGTATGATGCCGTCCGTGTTTGCAATCATTTTGTTTGGCACAAGTGTCGTATCCAGCAGGTTTCCGCTGTCGGCAGAAACATAATGCGGAAGAACCACCATCATGAGAAGCAAGACAGGTATGAGATATCTCAAATTATTCATATGTAACTGCAAAGTCGATATAAGAGGCGGTATGACTTTGCAAGTGACATACTCACTTGGAAGGCTGCAAAATTGCTCCTATGTTTATCACGTGAAGCTGGATCATTGCAATTGCTGCCATGCTGATCATGGTAAGCAGCATCGAATACATGAATCCGCCTGAATACGCGCCTTTTGTTATTTTTCCTATAAAGAGTCCGGCAAGCCAGGCCTGGGCAATTATGGCAATTGAAACCACGTCAAGCAGGTCGTCTGACGCGCCAGATGTTTGGGTATTGTTGTTGTGAACCAGGTTTTTTGCCACATTGATATCTGTAAAAGAGTCTATTGTCAGCAACGTGGTAAATCCGGTAATTATAATCAGCATAAAACCTACCATCACGTATGGCTGGAGCATCTCGCGCTTGGTCTTGGTAATATTGTGAATCTTTTCACTGGCGTCTGCAAGCGAATCAAGGGTATTGACGTTGCCTCCTCCGGAAGATATTATCTCAAACAGTATCCTAAACGTAATCAGCACCTGAAAGTTTTTGACTTCCTTGTAAAGCGACTCGAAAATGTTAGAAAGTGGGATTCCCCATTCCAGCTTGTTTGCAATTGTATTTGCCGTAATGTTAAATGATTTGAAGTCTTTACGCTTGCATGCGTGTATTATGCATTTTTCAGGCCCCATGCCAGCCTTTCTTGCCTCTGTGATATCCCTGAGAATCTGCGGCGTCGCTGCTTCGGCGTGAAGGTTTGCCACGTATATCTTTTGGAATCGCAGTGCAGGCCATATAGAGCCTGCAGCAAGTGAGCATCCAAGGATGTAGGCGTTTATGCTCAGACCTGAGAACGCGTTGCTTGCAATTAGTGTCAGTCCTGCCAGAAACGGAGGCAGCAGAAACTTTAGCAACTTTTTCATCTCAATTTCGTGTATGTTTGAGCGGTTCATGTTTTGCACCATCTTCATAAACGCAATAGAGATTACAGGCGAGAAGATCAGGAGAAGATATGGTGGCTGCGAGCTGTTTGTTCCTCCAGAGCCTGTCATTGGGTTTGAACCAATTGCTGCAACCAGGATGAATACTGCAAGTATTACGATCTGCATTGTCAGCCAGGCGTGAACAACTCCGCTCAGCTTCTCGACAGACTGTTTTTCCGAACTCTCAAGCCTTTCATAGGAGCTTGACATCTTGCTTTTCAGATAGTTGATTACGTTTCCCCCGCTTTGGATGGCAGAGACGTATCCGCCAAGAAACTCTCCAAGACCGCGGGAGGACGGCTTGTCTTTTGCCTCGCTTAATGCAGTGAGTGGGTCTATTCCGAGCAGGTCAATCCGTTTGAGAATCTTGATTGTTTCTATTTGGATTATCGGTAAAAGATTAAGTTCCCTTATTTTTTGTAAAATTGTATATGGCCCAAACCCGCTGGAGGCAAGAAGCGATATAATTGTTATAAAATATGGTAGTTCCCTTTCTATCTTTTTGTTCTGTTTTTTTTCGTATTCTGCCTGGTCAAGTTTCTTTAAAGAAAGCAAGCCATCAGACTCCTTCCATTTTCTGCATCAGTGAGTCTGGGTCCCTATAGTATTTTCCCACTATCTCGGCCACTTTTTTGTAATTGCGAATATCATTTTCAAGCATCCATTTTAGAATAGAGATTCGTTTTTGGTATTCGTCTGTTATTTCTTTAAGATCGCGCCCTGTTGCATCTGTCATTCTTTTGAACATGACGCTGTCTTTGAGGTCATCGTCAAAGTAATCGGTCTTGGGATTCCACGAAAAAGCCGCGTGTGATGACTCTGACGAGACAATTTCAGATACGGTTATGGCCCGCCTGCTGCTCTGGCCTGTTGTATTTTCCTTTACCCTCTTGATTACAACGGCGCAGTTCATCAGGGATATGTATGCCGGTGGGATATCCATTGGTTTTTGCTGCAATCTCTTTACTGCTGATTCAAGGCTGTCTGCGTGCATTGTACACAGTCCACCGTGTCCTGTAGCCATGGCCTGGAACATGACATAGGCTTCAGAACCCCTGATTTCTCCCACTACAATATAGTCAGGTCTGTGTCTTACACCGGCTTTGATAAGATCATACATGCCAATCTCTCCCTCTCCTCCAAGACCAAAGCCGCTTCTTGAGACAAGTGTAAACCAGTTCTCGTGGTTTATGTTAATTTCTGCCACATCCTCTACTGAAAAAATTTTGTAATCTGGGTGGACAAGTCCTGTGATTGCGTTCAGTATTGTGGTCTTGCCGCTGCCGGTAGCGCCTATTATTATAAATGACATTTTTGATTCTATCAGCATCCAGAGATAGGCTGCAATCTGGAGGCTTATTGTGCCAAATTTTATCAGATCAATTACAGTATACGGGTCTTCCTTGAATTTTCGTATAGTAAAGCTTGTGCCCTTTGGGGTCACCTCCTTTTGATAAAGAACCGATATTCTGTGGTTCCCCTGCAGTGCAAGATCTGAGATTGGGAATGCAGAGCTGATGTGCTTTCCTGCCCGAAAGACTATTCTTGATACGAATGCGTTTAGGTTTTCATGGGATGAATATCGAATATTGGTTGGAATGCTGTCATAGTTTCGATGCCAGATAAATATGGGCTTGTCAATTCCGCTGCAGCTGACGTCCTCTATGTTTACATCATGCATTAGCGGGTCTATGATGCCAAACCCGTTGACATCGCGCCTGAGATAGTACTTTACCTTTTCCATGCCGGCGCTTGATTTGCCTGAAAAGATCCTCTCGTTTTCCTTGAGAACCATGCCTAGCTGGTCGTCAAAACTGTGGCTGTTCTTCAGTTCAGAGATGGATTCGAGGCTTTCCTCAATGAGGCGGTGCAGCTTTTGAAAAATTATTGTTTCCTCTGGATTGAGTTTTGACTCATCAACAAAATAGAGATATGTTGATTTTTCGGTATTGTATAGTATATTGACATAGCTAAATGGCGGCTGTAATGGATAGTTTTTTATGATTTCATATCCAAGAGGAATTCTTGTCTGGTCCTCATCAATGACTTGACTTGCAAGAAAGCTCTCGGTCTCGTTTGTTTGTCTTGTCTTGTCTTTCATTTGTTATCCTCCAAAAATAAAAAAGAAAGGGATTTGGCCATTTTTTGGCCCCTAATTTTGTTGGCTTTGCACAGTAATAGATTGTGGTGCGCCTACGTTGCCAGCATACAATGCAACACTACTTGCAGAACCTGAATCTACTGTGCTCAAAACTCCGTTAGGAATTTTGAAGTACGTGATTGCCATGTCACCCGGCTTCAATGAGATTGGGCCTGATGCTTGTGAAAAGCAAACTATTGGTGCAAGCGTAGTGGATTCATTGATACCAAATGCTGTTGTTGTCGTAGGACAAGTAGGAGGCGGGCTAGTTTGTGCCTTCCCACTGTAGTATGATTCCATCATTCCCGGTGTAGTACCAGATGTTGACGAATAGATCAGTTGAGACTGGAAATTTCCAGCAGTGACTCTTGTAGAGTTGTTGTCAAAATACCAACTTGAAAACGGTATTTGAGTACCTCGTACACTAATCTGATCTACAGATAGTATCTTGTCTCCACTATTTCTTATCTCTGCAGCTCCCCAAGCGTATGTCGTAGGACTATTCGAGTTTATCCACACGTGAACACCTTGTACGGCAAGGCCCGAACTCTGGGCGTTTGTCTGGAAGAGGCTTGTACCAAACAGTATAACTCCCGTTCCAAGAACAACTGTTGCCACCAAGATGATCAGGGTTGCCAGCACTGCACTGATTGCCTTTCTGTTCTTTGTCTTAAGGAACATCTTACCAGAATTGGTAACAACCGGGTTATCTGATCTAGTATGTATTTTTCACTTACATATCAGAGGACGCAGTCCTATAAGCAGTGATGAATTTGGCTACAAGTTGTTTCAGGTCTGTTCCACGCGCACTGTTTCGAAATCTCTTGGATGTGGCTTTTGAAACGCCTATCGCCACCAGAGTTATTCCTGATATTTCCACTTTTTTTGCAATTTTTGAAAAATGCTCCTGAATTCTTTCATAGCCAGAAGCGTGTCCGTCGGTAATTACAAAGAGATACTTTTTTTCCCTCTGGTCTGCAGCAAGCATTTTGTATGAAAGCTCGATTGCATCGGGCAGCAACGAGAGTCCGCTGTTTTGCAGACCTCCAAGCCTAGCCTGAACCCTCTGTCCATACTTTTCCCTGAAATCCTTTAGGATCTGAAAGTTGTTGTCAAAGCTGTACATGGCCCACGCATCAGGCCTTCCTGCAAGTTCGTTTGCTGCCTCTGCAACGCATACTGCAAATTCCTTGATATGATCAAACCGCAGGCGCATGCTTGCACTCTTGTCTATCAAAATCACCCAGGCCTCTTCTGCCCTCCTGTCTTCATTGTGTTCAAAAACTTCAGTCAATCTTCCTTTTGATGCAATGGCTTGAATTGCCATTTGCATATCTACAATCCCAACCTCATCCATCTTTGGCGAATCTGTCAGGTTTACGATCATACGTATCTGCTGGCGAATCCGTCGTAGCATCGGAAGTATTTTCTCCCTAACTCGAATAAATTCTGGAAGGTCTTCCTGCGATGTCACTATGGAATCAAAATGAAGACCTTTCATATGACGTCCATATTGTTTGACGAGTCTGATTCTTGACTGTTCGTTTACTTCCCACAGATCATCCAACTTGTATGCCATTTCGCTAAATTCATCGTCAAATTCAAATTTCAAGTTTATTTTTTTAGGCAGCACGATATCGGCATTGTTGTCATCAGATTCACAATACGGAAGCCTTGTTTTAGGCAGTAATTGGCGGTTTTTGTAGAGCAAATCTGCGATCTCCAATACTTTTTCCCCATAATGGATACCACCTGCGTCCATCTGGTTTATAGACGCCGTTATTTTGTTTAACATGTTTTGGTTCTTGATATTGCATGATTTTGGAATAATTGCTTTGTAATAATTACCAGTTTTAGGTGCATGCTTTTCCAGTTCAGCAAATTTTTTGTTCATTTCCAGCATGCTCTTCCAGATTTCTGGATATGTCGACATGGTGTATTTTTCAACTGCCAGATCTTCAATGAAATCTATCACCCTGATGCAAATGTCACGTGTCTTGTTTTTCATCCATTTTTCATATATTCCATATCTGGAAACTGCGGCATGTGCGGCAAGATGGTAAAGTGATGCAAGAAAAAGCGACCAGAGAACATGTCTTTGCTCCAAAGTATTTTCAAATGTAAAGCCTTCGAAAAAAAATAGTTCGTTTTTGAATCTGGGTAAAGGCATAATAATTGACACTTCTGGTAAACGGTTTATCAGAGGATAGTCTATTTTTCTTGAGAATCTGAGATTTGTCAGTTCGGGTTTTTTCTGTGCAAACTTGCTGAATGCATCATACACGTACGCAAAAAAATCATTATCCTTTTCCAGATTCAAGGTCCAGCTACTTTGCGTATTATCTTTCGAACCATGTCCTGAACATCAAGGTCATCGCTTGTGAGTGCAACAATGGTTTCTTCTGCTGCATCTTTTAGAGGCGTACCATCATGTATCAGTCTGGCCCAGTTTATCAAATCCCCGACAGAAGGACCATATGGGATCTCACCTGACTTGTACTGGGTTCTAAGCTCAGCACCAACCCTTACTATTTTTTCGGCGTCATCTCTACTTACCTCTGCCTTTTTTTCCACAAGATCAATCTCCTTTTCGTCAATTTTCTGGCCTACGCTCATATAATCAAAATTCAGCCAGACACTCATTCTTCGCCTCATTGCGGCATTGATTGGCTTTGTTCCGGCAAATTCCGACGAGACAGGATTCATGCTTATTATCAAAAATGCATCATTGTGACGCGAGATTACCTCGTTGTCTTTTTCGGTCAGAACCATGTGACCCCTCTGGTCAAGTATTGGGTTAAGCCTTGTTGCGATATCCTGCTTCATCATGTTGGCCTCATCAAGATACAGTATTCCGCCATGTCTGCACCACGACGTTATCAATCCGTCTATCCAGTTTTCCTTTCCAAGGCCGACATATCTTCCAAAGAGGTCAAAGACAGACGTCTGCAGGCCGCAGTTTATCTCCCATAACGGCAGTCCGCCAAGCTCTGCCACGAGATACACAATGTGGGTTTTGCCAGTTCCGCTCGGACCGATAAGGGCGCACTGCTTGAAGAAGGCAAGCGACCTTGCAATCCTTTCCACATAGCGCTCTCCGTTGTCAAGGTACGGCGGAGTATCCCTTGGTATAAGCTCTGAGATATCTGATGAAAATGAGAACCTGTACGGGTCCAGATATTTTTTGATGTCATAGTTTTTTGAAAGCTCGCTGTTGCTTTTCTTGAATTTTGATACCTGTATGTTTAGCGAAAAATTCTCGTTGCTTACCTTTGATGTGCTGACCTCCTTCATTTGGTGTCCTGGTTCAAGATCCCTGCCGTTCACAGGATTCGTGTGCAACTGCGTCTAATCATGTGTGATGTGTACCATCAAACTACAGACAGGGGGTTAAGTTTTCAGAACTCTTTCTAGACATGTATAAAATGCATCAGAAGATAGAGATAAACTCGTTTTTGGTAACAAAGCTGAAGGATGATTGTTCTTTTACAAAATACGACATTGAAGCCTCAATTGACGAGGTGGAAAACGAGGAGGGGTATGTCAGGCTGAAATACAAGTTTGTCCTGCTCTCAAACCCGACAAATGTAAAAATAAGCATGGATGGGTTTGCAACGATTTATGGAAACGCGCAGGAAATGTCAGACCGTCTTGGCAATGATGAGAAAAACATACCGCGTGTGGTAAACACTCTCTACCAGGAGATCTTTCCATTCATATACATAACATCAAAGACCATGCAGATACCATGTCCTGCCTACAAATTGGCAGACATTGCAAAAGCAGGTCAGCGCAACCTGACATCACCCTTGGAGAAGGATGAAGAAAGACATGCCGAGACGGAATTATTGGATGATGTAAAATTAATCGATGACGTTTCAGATACTGAAAAACAGACTGATAGAGAGATTGAGTCTTCCCAGTCTCTAATCCAGGAACAGAAAATACGTACGGTTTAGCAGCATGTCTGACATTACCAGATTCAACAAAAAGAATCCAACTGGGTTCAGAGTTTCCTGCAGAAGGGGTCTGGCTACGATTATAACAACAGCGTTAATGCTGACAACGGTTGCAGTTCTTGGCAGTGCTCTAGTTGCGTGGTCAAACGGCAATCTCAAGGTTTTTGAAACTGCATTATCCACTACGGCATCAAACGACACAAACAAAATCACCGAGAGTTTGTCCATAGAAAACATCATATTTTGCCATAGCTGCAACACTACAAATGGAAATAACGTCATAAACGTGACTCTGACAAATACAGGAACCGTTGGGGTTACAGTAAACCAGATTCAGGTCAATGGTACAGTCATAAATCACTATTCTCCAAGTCGAGCATCTCTTCCTGCCAGTATTTTGTCACAAAAGTCATATACCATCTCGGCTGAACTTCCAACCGGTACAATTTGGAAGAGCAAGAGCCCTGACACCATTACAGTCACTACCGCACGAGGTTCCATATACACGACACAGGGGGCGCCTCCATGAGAACAAGACGAGGAATTGCTAGCGTAGTTGGAATGGTTTTTGCCATAATTGCGCTGACAACCACCATAGCATACATCTCATACAGCATGGGAATCCTAAACAACTTTAACCAGTCTGTTCTTGTAAAAAACCAGCAGCTGACCGATGTGGACAAGGAAAAATTCCAGATCTCAAGCGTGACGGTTCCTAATGGGAAGCTCGACGTAACAGTTGCAAATACAGGCAGCCTTCCAATCCAGTTTACAAAAATGTGGATTCAAAATACAACGACAACTGATTGGGTGAACAGTTATGTTCCAACAAACAATTTTGTCGCACCAGGCGGGGTGCTGACAAACATAGGACAGAACATACCCGTGTTTGTTAATCAATCAAATTCCTACAATGTCAAATTGGTAACATCAAGAGGAAATTTTCAACAATTCTTTGTCAACTCCCCGAATACCGCACCTCTAAACCTGCAGCTTATGGCTATGCCTCCAACGGTTCCAAGTGGCTTCAAGTCTCAATTGGTTTTGATTGTGACAAACAACAGTACTGGGACGTTGATCAACGTTAGTCCGCAGACGCCCTCCCTTGTATCAAGTAATGCCACTAGCTGCAATCTAGGCACGGTATCACCCGCAAAAATTGGTACCTTGTCCCCTGGAGGAAGCGTAGTATTTTCATGGCCAATAACCATCACGGGTGCGACAAATACGAATTGCGCATATCAGGCACAGCTCAAAAATGGATATCCAGGACAGTCCGTTCAGGCCACTGTGGCGGTAGCAGCTGTATCTGTCAGTCAGAACTCCATTAATAGCGCTATTGCTTCCGCAGCCGGATTAGTTACGCTAGAATACGAATCATTCAGGTGGACGCAAGGAAACAACTGGCAAAGTGGTTGGACCTTGAATGGGAACACAAACACAGGTTTTTACCTCAATATGACTAATAACAACTCAACTGGCGGAGGTACTACATTATGGCTTTCTCAACATAGTGAGATCTTCTTTTTTGTTGTAGAATATCCAGGAAACGCTCAGAAAAACAATCAACCATTCTCGATAGTTGGGACTATTAAACCAGGTCCTTCACCCAGCCTGTCAGATACATCATATGGAAGTAGTTGTAGTAATGGAGACTACTGCCTATCACTTCCATATAATAAGACGACTACGGTTTTCTTCGCTGCTACAGGTCCGAACAATTCTAATTTTAACCAGTTAGCTTCTGGTAGCGATTACATTGGTTTTGTAGTCATAACTGGCAGTTTTTCTAACAACAAATACGGCGTGGGAGGAACAGGTTACGCCCAGACGATCCCGTTCATAGGAATTACAACGCCTTAGATTAATCGGCCAGTGTTGTACTGCGTCACCATGACCGTTCGGCAAGTACTAATTCACACTATTCTTTTTTACAGCTTGGAAGACCAGTTCTGCTTTCACACTGCTTTTTGGTAAATCTCACAATTCTAACACTAGATTCGATCTTCCACATGGACAAAATCTTCCTTTTGTAGCAAATTTTTCAGATTGATATCAGAATTATGTCAATTTGATTGTAATTCCAAGTTACATACACATCTTCTTTATTCAAAAAAGCCCATTTTTTGATAATGTCAACGGAAGCTAATGTAAGCGATGACGACCTAGCGTCTGCAGTAAAGTCCATGGAGGAGCTAGTCGACGAGGCAGTACAGGTATACGAGCTGGAAAAGGAAAAGTCCAACGTGACAGACGACCTGTACAACTCACTCAAGATAATCACCGCGTATCTCGGTTTTTCCATTGATTTAGATCCAAGAATCCTAAACCTTCCAGAAAACTCAAGGGCCACGCTAACCCCCGTCCTTGACATCGTAATAATAAAACCCGATTACAAATCAGAGCAAAAGAGATTTGATCAGCTCACACTGGACGAAGCATCCAAAGTCCTACAGTATGCGATTCCCCAGGTAATAGGCCTGACAAGGTCAGACAGAATCTCAAAGAGCAAGAAGATATCATTCCTGCGGGAAAGCACCAAGGCACTAAAGCGACTTCCCGGAACCAACGCAGAGGAGATGCTGATAGGAAACGAGTCTCTACACTTTGAAAAGGCAGGCAGCTAGACATGGAAGAAGGAAAACTAGTGTCATTTCGCAACATCATGGCGTTCAAGTCGTCGCTAGAAAAGGATCTGGAGGAGCTAAAGCGCAGATTAGAGGAGTATTCCAAGACAATCGGAGAAAAACTGAGAATAAACGATTCGTCCAACGAATCAGATCTTTCCGACCTCAGGGAAAAGATTGCCGAGCCTGCAGACCCCAAGAAAAAAAAGCAGGTAAAAAAGAAGGACCAGAAAGGCAGCTGGCATGACATGGGCGGAGTCTTCATCTATGACGGAATAGGGCTGAGGGGAGAACTCGAGATTTGCTTCAAGGCCCTCGAAGACGCAAAATCACGAATGGAAAAACTTGGAAAAATCAAAGAATCAGTAGACGGTCTTGTTTCAAGGGGAGTAAAAAAAGACCTTGGCTGCACGGCTTTTCTTGGCCGCGACTTGCTCCTAGACATGGCATTTACAAAACCATCGTCCCCACACACCAAGTTCGCATACAGGTCTGTGTTCAAAATTGGCATAGAACATCCAAGTGAAATCCAAATTTGATTTTGCATGCAAATCGTTTTATGGCTGCATTATAAGCTAGTTTTCTCCTATCAAGACACACAATAGCATCCAAGATATTTGTGCGATGAAAAGACACCTTGTGGAGACCTGGCATGCCAGTATGAAAAGAGGTTTCATTTGTAGAACAATATGTCACTTTGTGTTACAAACAAGTTGATATTAATTTTCTTCCAGTCGATCATATAATGAGACTCTGGTGGACAATTGGAGGCACCATACTTGTGATTTTTTCAATCATATCATATTTTTATGCACCGAGTTTTCTGTCTCAAACGGCACACAGTTTTGTTGCCTCTATAACGGGAGGCAATTCTCTAAGTAGTGTGACAATGCTACACCAGATGGGATACCCGCATCTCAGCGTCATAATATCTGCCAGCCAGTATTTGTTAATAGGACTGACCTTGGCTGGAATCGGTTTTGTAGGATTTGGACTGGTGGCAAAAAAGGTTTCAAAACCAGTTATCTTAAAAGTGGTTGCAGACCAATCATCTGATGAATCAGGCTCACACCAGAAAAACACAGAGATGAAAAATACAGAAACGGTTCAAGATGGCAAACAGGTGTCTTCTGAAATGGTAAAGGATGTTCTTACAAAACTAGAGACCCAGCTTAAAGACATCAAGACTGGTTATGAAAACCACAGACAGACAATCGAGGATGAAAAAAAGAACTTGGAACAAAAAGAAAGAGAACGCATGGCAAAAATCATAACTACCGGCGAGGTCTTGATCAAAGAGATCACCCCGGACAGATTCGAAGAGAGAGTAAAACATTACATCGATTTGAAAAACGATGAGACAGGACATCCGATAGACCTGTCACTGCTTGCAGAAAAATTTGAAAAGATGAAAGAGACGTTAGGCTCCAAGGGAAAAAGTGATCTTACTCAAAACGAGTACGATAGTTTCAGAAGATTCTTAGATTGAAGGTTTTAGAAAAATTTTAGGTTAACAAAATCCATAACCGTTTTCCAAAAAAGGAGAATTTGCCATCAAAAGTGGATCAGATGCCATTCTCATTTCCACTAGTGGCAGATGGTATTTTTATACATCACAGAACGTATACACCAGTAGAGAAATGGTTCGCGAACTTGCACTCAATCAAAAAGGCATCTCATTTTCTGAAGCATTTACAGAATATCTTTCAGACATAACACTTGAAGTCGAGGCAATCAAGCTGCGTTCTCTGAAAAGCGACATAAAAGGGATAAACGAGCACCTGGCCAGAATTGAAAACACGTTATGGGACATTGCCAACGCAAAGCTGACGCTGGCTGAAAGAATCAATCGCACCTCGGATTAAAGACAGAATACCTCCACTGCAAAAACTCAACATACTTTTCATGTTTTTTGTAAAAGCACTAATCTTAGATGCAGTGGAATTTCCACAAGCAAGACACAAACACAGGCAAACACTGTTCATTTGTTTTAAGTTTTTCTGAGAACGCTTACTGATGAATCCATCCTGCTTGTTATATTACAGTATCAGATCCACTTACTAGTTGCAGGACCAAGAAATAACATCAGTCTTTCTCTCCGATTCGGAATCCAAACTATACCCGTACAAAGCAAAGATGGAGCAGGTGAAGGGAGAGCTTCTAAAGTTTGGCCTGAGCCAGAACCAGGCCAAGGTATTCATCTATCTTGGCAAATACGGCCCAAAGAGCGCGCCTGAGACATCAAAGGCGCTTGACATACCAAGGACTGAGACATATTTTATCATCAATACGTTACAAAACAAGGGGATTGTAACTGCGGAATTTTCCACGCCCGTACGATATTCTACACTGCCAATTGGTGATGCAATTGTGACGCTTGTAAAATCCGAGCAGGAAAAAGTTAAGATCCTGGCAATGCAGGAGCAGGAACTGACCGAATTATGGAACGGCATTCCAGCTTTCATAGTGGAGACAAGCGAGACAAGAAAAGAAAAGATGCAGATGCTTCAGGGTACACCGCAAATCAACAGCAAGATCAAAAACATGATAGGCCAGACGCGGGAGGAAATATTTCTTTTTTGCACTGAAAAGGACTTCGCAAGATTTTATTATGCGGATTTTCTTGAATTATTATCAAGCTCGGCTGCAGATTTCAAGGTGATAATTTCTCCCACCCAGAGAATGCCAGAGCATGCAAAACAAATAGACAGAAACAAGATAAGGATAATGCCAGGCAATAGATGGGGAAACCTGTGTTTTCTGATTCGCGACTCTGACGAGGTCCTGTTCTTCCTCAGAAATTCCGATCACCCTTCGCACAACGTTTTTGCCATGTGGGCAGATTCACCTTCACTGATTGCCTCCATGCACATGCTGTTTGAGCTGTGCTGGACAAATTCAGAGAACGTATACTAAACCACACTTCTGCCGTTGTTGGCGTATCTGGAAGAATTGTAGATTTTGCTCAGATGCAGAAAAAGAAGTAGAAAAATGAGCGATGCGATACGTAAAGCGTGTAAAGTATGCCCTTGTGGTAATTCAGATCGTGGTTATTACTGGGGCTTTTCTTTTTTGGTGGGGTCGCCATGGTTCTTTTCTTGGCAGGAGAACTTAGCATATCCGAAGTTGTGGAGTATCTCGCTATTGCGACCACATGGGAGTGAATAAGCGTAATTACATTCTTTGAAGGTCTTTTATGGACATTCTTCAAGCACAGGGTGAAATGATGATTGATAGATTGTTGAATTTCTTTTTTGGGCTGGTTGATGGTACAAATGATAACGATGAAGATGCAGATGAAAAATTAAAGAGATTGAGAGGAAGTAGACCCACGATCCTGCACTAAAACATTACCCAACGCTTTAGCATCTGCTTCTTGCAATCCCAAAAGGTGAGCCGTAGCCGATTAGCGACTGAGCGGTGGCGTAAGCCACGAGCGGTAGCGAGAGCGAGGGAGTGTAAGGTGGAGGCTCGCTTAACCTTTAAGGTCTTTTAATTTTTGTTCTACTATGGTAAGTCTTTGAATGACGTTTAGGCTTTCTTTGAGGTCTTTGAGTTCCCGTTCTATGCTGTCTATCCGTGTGTTGATGGCTTTGAGTTCGCCGGCGAACTCACCACGCAGGGCTTTAATCTCGCCCTTAATCTCGTTGAGTTGTGGCAAAAGGAAGGTTTCAAGTTCTTTGACTATGCCCTTTATTGCCATAGTTATGGTTGGGTTTTAGGTCTAATAATGTTTTAGTGTTCCATGCTCTGTCGCACAACTAGATTACATGTTACGTGCATACGATAATTTCCTCCTACGCTGACACAAATTGGTATACAGTACCATCTTCAATTCCAGTTCCTTTACCATGTTCTGCCGTTTGTGCGCCATCACATGCTCTCCAAATATTCTCCTTAGTACAGAAAAGACAGATTCTACAATCCACCGTTTTCCATAGCTTACGCTACCTTTCCAGTAATCGTAGTTTCCAATCTGCGATATCACAGATACCTTCCTTGGATAGCACCCACACGACCTGCCAGACGAGTTCTTTCGCACCTTGATTGCTGGAACGATATCATTGTTATACAGATAGGAGAAGTTGTTCTTGGAATCGTATGCGGGATCGGCAAGGGCCTTTGTCACCCTGCCATGACGCGACGCCCGGTCTACAAGCGATGGCAGATGTTGTGCATCGTGGGATCGCTCGTCTGTTATTTATGGTTTGAATTTTGAATGAAGAGTATATTCTGAAAACTTTTTTTCCTGATCTAATCTCTTCTACGAAGTAAATCCCACGCAACTAAAGCAACCAAGCCTGCTAAAATTAATTTACCTTCTGTTGATTTTGGGAGCAAGTCCAATATTGATGATAAGATTGTTTCTTCTTTTGGGGTAAGACTTAGTTGAACTGGTTTTTCATTACCAAGAGCAGTAAGTAAATCATGATTATCTTTCATGCTCTTCTTCACTACCTGGGATATCTCTTGGCTCATCATGTCTTTCTAATCCTCTTCGATACATATAAAATTATTTTAGCCATTACATCCTCGTTTAACTTGGACCTCTCATCCTGAATCTCTAAGAGTAACTTTCGAAGATATTCTTGCTCATTTTTGCTCTCGATAGAAAGTCTAAACCCGTTTAGGCGTAGAATGGTGTATCTGCACATACAAATGCAGTTCTCTTATTACCACCACTAAATGGTTGTGACCACGATATATGCCACCAAGCAAGTATGCTGCTTTCATAATGAGATTTTCTTGTTTGTTTACTGTTGTTAAAATCTCCTTTAGTTTGTCGTGATTAACATTTACTGCTTCAAATGCGGTTGGATTTTGTTCTAACCATTCTTGTATTATGCCCTTGTTAATTTCAATTATTAGTTCTTCAGTAAGATCAGTCATGCTTTTTACGTTAAGGTTTTATAATTAAAGATTAAGGCAAGCAGACGAAGTTTAAGAGAATTTAATGTCGTATAAACTCTGTTCAAACAGATACTTCAATTTCGGTATATGCAACCTGATCAACATGGTTTTTTGCGACTGGTTTTAATTATACGAAAAATCAGGAAGAAATGTTGGAAATTAAAGACATTTTATATCAGGCAATTTCCGAGTATCAGGAAAAAAGAATACTTTCAGACATAGCCCAAGGCGAAAGCACAGATGCGATAAGCACGATTTTCAGACATTGCTTATCCCACCTAGACGGGGTTGAAGGAAACAGACAGTCCGCGCTAGGCACTCTTGCAGAGGGGCTGACCCATTACCTGTTAACCATAGCAATGATCCCAAGTCAGAGAAAGACCTCTTTCCAGTCAGTGGATATCGATATTGCCATACCTGACTCCAGAGCGCTTTCCACAAACCCGGAAGATGCAGTCATCATGTACTTCCCAAAGACTGGCGAGCTGAAGGCAATAAAGGAAAACATAGACAGGCTAAAAAAAATCCAGCCAAAATCTGACAACATATGGGTTGTAGCTGATGGGCCAATCCAGGTGGATGCCAAGGTGTATACGCTTGACAAGGAACAATTCAGCTTTGCAAAAATAATCAATGACCTGATAAGCTTTACAGCCGGCAAGAAACAGTCAAAACTTAAGATCTTTAGGATATGAGCGCATTCAGGTCTATGTTTTTTTCTACAATGTTTGCCATTACTTCAGGTTTTTGATAGTCCTTCACAAAAGGAATTATGCCAAGTATTGGCAGGCCTGTGACTTCGTGTAGGGTAGAAGGTGCGTTTCTTTCAGCATGGGTTCCGTTCTCGTCAAAGTAATTAATTATCAACCCCTTGACTGGAATCTCGTATTTCCTGCACATCTCAATTGTCATGACGGTATGGTTTATCGTACCAAGAGTTGAGCGTGTCACCACTATTGTTTCAATGCTCATCTGTTTTATCATGTCTGCAACAAAGAAATCTTTTGCAATTGGAGTCATTATCCCGCCGATTCCTTCCACAAGCACCATTTGGTGCGATTTTACAAGATATCCGTATCTTTCAAATACAATTCCCATGTCGATTTTCAGGCCCAGTATTTTTGAAGCGTCGTATGGGGACACAGGCAGGGGCAAAAATACAGGGTTTATGGTTTTTTCATCGTCTTTTACCTGTGACGAATCATGCAGTAATGCAACGTCTTCAGACTTGAACGGCCCGGTTTTTTGTGCAACGCCTGTAGCAATGGGCTTCATCACCCCTAAATCAATGCCACGTTTTCTAAGAGAGTAAGCAATTGCGGCAGTTATCGCAGTCTTGCCTACGCCCGTGTCTGTCCCCGTGACAAAATATGACTTCACGAAGAACAATTGGACGTCTCATTTAAGAACCAAGCGCAATAGCGTATCAGATTTTTCCATTGAACAGAATAATTGGCACCACTTGACGCAGTTTGAGTCAAAACTCATAATAATCTGGACAAGATCTGATATCAAGCAGTTGGGAAAATGGAGCAGATAGATACAGAGTTTCAGGTTGGGATTTTTGCCGCAGGCGAAGACTCGAGCCTATACGACTACAAGATGAAACTAGAAAAAATAAAAAGCGAGATTGTAAAGTTCGGACTGACCCAGAACCAAGCCAAGATATACATTTACCTGGGCAAGTATGGTGCAAAGACTGCACCAGAGGTAGTAAAATCTCTTGGAATGCCAAGAACTGAGACATATTTTATTCTCAACACGTTACAAAACAAGGGGATTGTGACTGCAGAATTTTCTTCGCCAACAAGATATGCGGCACTGCCAATAGAACAGGCCATGTCCACTCTAATCAATACCGAGAAAGAAAATCTCAACATTCTTGCAAGACAGGAAAAGGAGGTAGCAGATCTCTGGAAAGAGATACCCACGTTTGCAGTTGAAACTACAGAGATAAAACAAGACAAGTTGCAGACAATGGAAGGGACAGGCCAGATTCACTCCAAGATAAAAGACATGATAAGAACTGCAAGAGAGCAGGTAATCATTTTTGGAAGCGAAAAGGACATATCAAGATTTTACCACTCTGAAATCATTGAGATGATGTTCAATTCACTGATTGATGCCAGGATAATCATTTCTCCCGCCCTGAGACTGCCTGATTTTCTAAACGACATTGACAAGAAAAACATAAGGCTGATACCAGAGGAGGAAAGCAACAACCAGTGCTTTGTGATTAAAGACAGTGATGAGATAATGCTGTTTTTGAGAAATGCCACACATCCGTCACATAGTGTCTTTGCAATGTGGTCAAACTCTAGATCTTTGAACGAGCCTCTGCGCAAGCTATTCGAATATTCGTGGGAGAATGCTCAATCCTGTTACTAACACGTTCTTTTCTGACTTTAGTTTAGCATCAACGTTTTGATCTTATACGTGTAAAAAGAGTCAGATATTATAAAAATATGAAAAGATCATTAAGTAGACACTACATTATGATAATAACAGAAAATTTCAATCTGTTTAAACTGATTTCTGAATTTATCAATCTGTTTTGGAATCGTATTCTTTATTTTACTAAATTTAGTCCGCGGTATGAAAACAGAATATTCTAGCATCTGATCTTTAAACAATGCACCTTGATCTTGCCAATATCCTTCGGATTCACCATCCACTGTAAGACCACCATAAGTATCAATAAAATAATTTTTGGCGTTAGCTAATTTTTGCGGTTCAACTGGTTTTCCATCATTATAGAAAATTGGCAATTTAAAATGTAACTTTACCTTCTTTTGGAGTTTTTGCAATTTACAGTTTTTGATAAGGTATCTTATTTTTACTTAGCGTGACACATTGTTTTCTGGTTATGTAATAGTCTGTTCTCGATATTGCCTTGAATTGTTCACCAGTTTTCAATAATGCGCCGATCATTTTTGCTTCATTTTTCGGTTCAACTCGCACCTTACGGTAAGTGTTTAATGTAGATGTAGTTGCCATGTTTTAAAATGCTAAAATCACTATATAAAAATGATCAATTTTTTTTCTGTAACATGCTGCCTAAATTTACGTTGTAAAGATGAGGAAGCATTATCAGTTTTTCCCGTTCCAAATCCTTGTTTGAGACAAGAACAGAATAACCTCCTGATTTTAGGTTAGTTGTGAGAGTAACTGCTATGAAATCCTCAAATTTCTTATTACATTCATTATTAGCAGGACTAGGGCAGGTCTGACCTTAGAGATTTTCAAATCTGAGAATGGAAACGATAGTAGAACTATATCTCTTTGTGAAACTCTCATTGATCTGAACTTGGGATCATCTGGACCGTTTTCACATACACATAAGAATTTTTTTACATATGAAGGAGATGTTTTAGGATGACGGAGGCAGAACTGTTTAGCCGTGTTAACTACCAAGATTTTGCCTGCCGCCACATCATGAGGAATCTGAGTTACAAACAACGTACTTCCAATCTCAAGCAACAGCACCATTTTTAACATGACCAGGTAAAGAATCACACATGCAGAGTCGCGTATGGCATCCATATACTCAGATGAGAGAATGGACGCGTTTTGACGTCATCGTGAAAGGTAAAGGAATGTGGCTTCAAGATACCAAAGGAAATCTATTTCTTGATGGTGTTGCAAGCATGTGGTGCAACGTATGGGGCCATTCTAAAGATGAATTGGTCAAATCCATTACAATACAGGCAAAAAAGCTGCAGCATTCGTCTCTTTTCAACCTTACAAACGACAAGGCAGAAGAGCTTGCAACCAAGCTTGTGAGGCTTGCGCCCAACATGTACAAGGTGTTCTATTCAGACGACGGTTCTACTGCCATGGAAGTTTCTGCGAAGATGGCCTTACAGTACTGGTACAACAAGGGCGAGAAGAAAAAAACAAAATTTGTCACACTTGAAAACGGATACCACGGTGATACAACAGGCACAATGTCTTTGGGATATGTCCCCGCTTTTTTTTCACGATACAAGTCGGTTCTGTTTCCCACAATCAAGATTCCGTCTCCAAACAAGTACAGAACCCCCAATGGATTTACCTTTGAAGACTATGTGGATCATTGTTTGGACGAGGTAGAAAAAACATTTTCGCAAAACAACAACATTGCAGCCTTTGTGATGGAAAGCGGAGCCCAGATAGCAGGCGGCGTTACAGTATACCCGGGCGGATTCCAGAGAAAGATAAGTAACCTGTGCAAAAAACACGGAATTTTATTCATACTAGACGAGATTGCCACAGGTTTTGGTAGACTTGGGTCCATGATAGAGTACCAGAACCAGAAAAGCACGCCTGACATTGTCTCCTTTGGTAAGATGCTAACTGCAGGATACTTGCCTCTTGCAGTCACACTGGCAAGCAAAAAGATCTATGATGCGTTTTTGGGTCAGCACCATGAGATGCGACACTTTTTCCACGGACATACGTTTACAGGCAACCCCCTAGCATGTGCAACTGCAATCACAAATCTTGCATTATACAAAAAATACAATATTATCCCAAAAATTAAAAAAAACTCCACATACCTACAAAGCAGAATTGATGAGATATCAGACCTTGATCTTGTTGGAGATGTAAGACACAAAGGAATGCTCATGGGAATAGAGCTTGTCAGCAACAAGATGAAAAAATCTCCAATTCCGCTCGAAAAACGCATCCACCAGAGAATTTTCAACGAGGCAAAAAAGCACAAAATCTACCTGAGAACACTAGGTCATGTAGTAATGATAGTCCCTCCCCTTGCAATCTCAGAGAGAGAACTCGAATTTTTAATGGACGGTACCATAGACGCCATTAAAAAAATTTCTGAGAAAATAACGTGATTTAAAATCAGGCTACAACATTTGTAAACCAGTCAAACATTCATGGTTTACCATAATAATGTTAATTAATAGAATACAAAGAGAGTCAAGCAATGAATTCTGAGATTGAATTTATTACTTTATGCAAGGGGAAGATACTGTCTAACCAAAGCATAACTCCACAAGAGGCGGAAAAGATTATCAATGTTTCAGATGAATCATTGCAGATTTTATCAGACGCTGCAAACGAGATAACCCGCAAGATAAGCGGCAATCTAGTTGACGTGGAATCTCTAATCAATGCAAAGAAAGGCAAATGCCAGGAAGACTGCTCGTTTTGTTCCCAGTCTGCATTTTACAAAAGCGGAATTGATACTTACAAATTGTTGCCAGCTGATACCATTGTACAAAATGCAAGGCTCTCAAAAGAAGACGGCGTCAAGAGTTTTTGTCTTGTTTGCGCATGGCGAGGCCCTACACAGAACGACTTTGAACAGATCTGCGAGATTATCAGTCAGATTAACGACAAGGTTGGAATCGAGGTTAACTGCTCGCTTGGATTCATAGACGAATCAATGGCGCGTCGGCTCAAGGAATTAAAGGTAAAGCGATACAACCACAACCTGGAAGCGTCTCGAAGTTTCTTTTCAAAGATATGCAGCACTCACACATATGATGAGAGGATGAACACCAACATGATAGTGAAAAAGACTGGCCTTGAGCTGTGCTGCGGTGGAATCATAGGCATGGGAGAAACAAGAATGCAGAGACTTGAGCTTGGACTTGACTTGGCAAAACTTGTCCCCGAGGAATGCCCAATCAACATACTTGTGCCGCAAAAGGGAACCCCGCTTGAAATGCAACCGAGAATTTCCCTGTCAGAGATTCTGCGAACGATAGCCGTGTTCAGATTCCTCATGCCAAAGACCATCCTGAAGATAGCAGGAGGCCGCGAGGTCTATCTTTCAAGTGAACAGGAAAAGGCGCTTTTGGGCGGTGCAAACGGCATCATCACAGGCGGGTACCTCACAATAGGTGGAAACTCCCCTGACAAAGATTTTGAGATGATATCAAGGATAGGGCTTGAAGCCTAGATTCAATTTTGTGCGTAACAGGCTAGACAAGATCAGAAAGGCAAACTTGTACCGCAGTCTGGTCGATAACAAAGTTTCTGGACCATACATCCGGGTAGGAAAAAAAAGACTTGTCAATCTATCTTCTAACGACTATTTGGGATTGGGAGTTGTGCGAGTTTCTCAAGCCCAGACACAGTCAAGCTCAAGGCTTGTCGCGGGAAATGATAACGTGTTTGAAAAACTAGAGTCCAGGCTTGCGCGCCACAAATCACAGCAGGCATCGCTTGTCTTCCCAACAGGATACATGGCAAACTTGGGAATTATCTCAGTTCTACCACAGAAAGGAGACCTCATCCTAAGCGATGAGCTCAACCACGCAAGTATAATAGATTCCTGCAGGCTGTCACATGCAAAAAAAACAGTGTACAAACACAATGACATGTCAGATTTAGAAAAAAAGATGAAAAGAAACAGTCACCGTAAATTTGTGATCACAGAGGGAATATTTTCCATGAACGGGGATTTCTCGAAATTAAAAGAGATTACAGAAATATGCAAAAGATACGGGGCGATCCTGATTTTGGACGATGCGCATGGTGATTTTGTTGCAGGCCCTGACGGCCGTGGTTCTGGGGCCCATCTTGGTGTTGCAAGCAAGATTGACGTGTACATCAGCAGTTTGAGCAAGGGATTGGGCGCGTTTGGTGGCTATGCTGCCTCAAAAAAAGAAGTGATAGATCTTACAGTAAACACATCAAGGCCATTTATCTACACCTCTGCCCTGCCAAATTTTTTGGTCCGGGATGCATTGGAAAAGATATCGTCAGACAGGGAACAAAAGAGGATCAAGATATGGAAGAACATTGAACAGATGAAAAAAGGCTTGGAATCTTGCGGATACAGTATAGACTCGCAGAGTCAGATAATCCCTGTCATAATCGGAGGAGAAAAAAAGACAGTAGATTTTGGCAGGTATCTTTTTGACAACGGAATATTTGCGCAACCAATAAGATATCCCACAGTAAAGATTGGCCTGGCAAGAATCAGAATATCAGTTACTGCCTGGCTCACAGACAACAACATTGCAAGATCACTTGACGTATTTGAAAAAGCAGGGAAAAAATTTGGCATCGCATAGGGAAGCGATTTGGATTAGATTTGGAACAAGGTATTAATAAAAAAGAGCAACAATTTACCTGTGGTCGAACTAGACATTGGCGTTGCAGCAGTAGCAGGATTGGGTTCTTTTCTTGCCCCATGCATCTTACCGATGATTCCTGCGTTTCTTGCATATATTTCCGGAACTACACTGTCTGAGCTTCAAAGAAACAACGGTACTGTCAACCTTGTTGCAAGCAGGCTAAACATTTTGCTAAATACAGTATTTTTTGTTGCAGGGTTTACAGTGGTATTTTCAATATTGGGCGTGGTACTCAACAGCGTCTTGTCAAGTACGGCAGGAAAGGCTTTGGTAGATTTTAATCACATAGGTGGCATCATAATAATTGCATTCGGGTCGTTTATGCTGCTATCTTCAAAGATATCCAAGCTAAACTTTGAAAAAAAGATACTTCCGGACAGAAAAAGCGCAAGCTATCCTCTCTCTTTTGTTTTCGGACTTGCCTTTGCCACTGGCTGGACTCCATGCATTGGGCCAATTTTGGGAAGCATTCTCACGCTTGCTGCAACCTCACCAGGCCATGCGTTTGTCTTACTACTTTCCTACTCGCTTGGACTGGGCATACCTTTCATACTGATGGGAATATTCTTCTCAAGGTTTACAAGATTCATAAAATCAATGAGCAAACATCTCAAGTATTATTCTGTAATAATGGGAGCGTTCATCATAGCGCTTGGAGTCTTGGTTTACACAAACCAGTTGGCGGCAATAGCAAGCTTTCCTCTGCTAAATAACGCACTGTTAGGTTGAGATATACCCCATGAAAAAAGAGATCAAAAACGCAATCATCGCAGGAATAGTCGTAATAGGTGCAATAGCCGGAGTTGCAATGTATTTTGAATCACTTGACAAGCTGGGAGCTTCAGACAATTCCATTTTAACACAACCAGTTTCAGGCAATGTATCTGAAAGTCAGTATCCTGTAGCACCAGATCTTGTTGGAATATCGGGATACATCAATACCACGCCTGACGAGCTAAAGAGTGCAATGAAAAACAAGGTTGTGTTGTATGATTTTTGGACTTATAGCTGCATCAACTGTTTGCGAACACTACCATATCTTGAAGACTGGAATGCAAAATATGCAGACAGGGGATTGCTCATCGTAGGAGTTCATTCTCCAGAATTTGAATTTGAAAAAAACATTGACAATGTAAAGATGGCAGTACAAAAATACAACATAACGTATCCTGTTGTACTAGACAGTGATCATGCCACATGGGATGCATTTGGTAACAGATACTGGCCTGCAGAATACATTACAGACTATACAGGACACATACGACATACGCATTTTGGAGAAGGGGATTATGACTTGACAGAGAAAACAATACAAGAGTTACTTAACCAGCGCGCACAAGCACTTGGACTTGACATAAACGCCAACATGTCGCTTGTTGATCTGCAGCAGCACGAGTTTTCAGACCAGCAGACACCGGAGCTTTATTTTGGATATGACTTTGCACTTGGACGAAGCTTCATTGGAAACCAAGAGGGGTTCCACCCAAACCTGACGGTAATATACGCGCTTCCATCAAACTTGCAACAGGATCATTTCTATCTTGACGGAGACTGGCAGAACCTGTCAGACAGCATGAAGCTGTCATCTGATACAGGAAAGATTGTTTTGTCGTATTACGCAAAAGACGTACACATTGTGGCAGCAGGCCCAGGAGTCGACGTGCAAGTATTACTTGACGGAAAACCAGTTGGAAGCAGTGACGCAGGACTGGATACCCAAAACGGCACAGTCCACGTGTCAGAGAACAGACTGTACAACGTAATCTCATCTCCGCAGGCAGGTCCGCACACTCTTACCCTGATAGCAAAGCCAGGATTTCAGATCTATACATTTACGTTTGGCTGATATGTTGGATTATCAATATTTCAGAATTCGAATTTAGAAACATCATTTGTCAAAGGTATGATTCAAAAACTGTAACCGCAGCAGAGTGTCACTGCAGTCACATCCAATTGCAGAACAAGAGTGTTTAAAACACCAATTCAGATCAAAGGCACAACCATGAACTTTGCAGCAAGATGGAACATGCAAAAGGACAGTATATCACAGAAGGTAATAGACAAGGTAAAGCCCGATGCCCCTCTTAGGCCAAAGATTGACGAGGCACAAAAAAGGCTGCAGCTTCAGATTGCAAAGCTTGATGGAATTTCAAGAAAGTTAAAGGAAAAAGACGATTATATTTTCAAAAAGGTAGTAGAGTCAGTACGCTCTCACAATAAACCGTATTCTCAAGCATACGCAACTGAGCTACACGAAATCAGAAAGATGACCAACATGGTAGTTGGGGCCAAGCTAGCCATGGAGCAGATTCAGCTCAGGTTGAATACAATATCCGAGCTTGGAGACGTCGTGGTTACATTGAGCCCGTGCATGTCAATCATCAAGGGATTGGGTGCCGGACTGAGCGGGCTTATGCCAGAGGCAAATTCCTCAATGCAGGACCTGTCAAGCATACTAGGAGATATCATGGCAGGAGCATCGATGAACTCAGAAAACACATTTGCTGTAGAGACGACAAGCTCGGAGACAAACCAGATATTAGAGGAGGCACATGCGGTCTTGGAAGGTCAAGTGAGACAGTCCATCCCAGACCTGCCCTCAACTCTTCCCTCTACTGTGAAAAAGCAAGAGACTATCTAGACTTTTTCTTGCTCAGGTCAACCAGTATTTTCTTGATTCGAGATATTGTAGGATAACTGTACCCCAGTCTTCTGTAATTTGCTATCATCATCTTCCAGTTTTTGAGCCTCCACTGCGCCTGCTCGGACGTAATAGAATGGATCTCTTTTTTGATTATGCTTTTTCTTCCTACCTTTAGGACTCCGGCGTCCTTTGCCTTCCACCTGTTTTTTGCAAAGTTTAGTCCTGCCAGTATCTCTTCAAGTGGCATTTCCATAAAGTGTTCCTGGATTTTCCTAGACTGTGAATCGGTGGGCTTTTTTGACACCAAGATCTTGATTTCATACCTTTCCATATTCGAATTTTGAAATATTGTTCCTAATTAGTGTAAGGGTAAAAACATGCGTTGTTTTAGTTTAAAATTCGTATCATGAATTCATTGTACTATGATTCACGATAATTTCCCGAGAGTACATTAACAGCAAAAAGACACCACCAGAAGTAGGAATTAGACTAGATTTATGATAGAACGAGTTTGGAAAATGTGGTGCAGGTGAGGATTTCAGCCAATATCAAAGATTGGAAGAAGATTGCAAAAGCACATTCAGAATTTTTTGATAAGATAAGACCCACTTGTACAATGGTAGAGGTAAATCAGTTCATAGATCCCGAAATACTTGTGGAAATAGAGGCAGAAGCAATAGCATGATTCCAACCCCTGAAACTTGAGACAATCGCCAGATTCAATACCCAAATAGCAAAGATCCAAAAAATCCTAACCTATGTTTCCGTTCTGGACTTTGCCATTCTGGCATAGGATTCTATGAACTCTTGAGCATACATGTTGGCGTGTCTTTCCGAGCCCCTGTGCACCCCAAGCTTTGAGCGGATGTGGTGATAATACTCGTGCAGTATGACAAACGGGTTGCGAAAAATGTCAGAGTTTAGTGCATAAATCTTCTTTTCGGCTGGAACATATACCGCATAGACAGTCCTTCTTTTCCGTTTGATTGTGCCAACTGTTATTTCCGGCGCTTCTACCCGGTAAATCTCGCTTAGCTTTTCAAGGGCATCTTCTGTGGTACCATCCAGAATCATCTGCACTATCTTTGCCTTTGTCACATCATCAATATCTGGCACGGATTTCATCTACCAAATATTTGATATAAGCAGTTCAGTGTAGGTTTGGAGCAAGACTTGTCCTAGTTTTGTACCTTGCATAGTTCACAGTCGCAGTCAAACATGCCTGCCTTTCCCATGCACTCCCCGTGCTTTTCGTCAGAGCATTTGTGGCATAGAACCATTTTCAGTTCTTTGGCATGTTTTGGGGTTATTTTTACCCCCCTATTTGGCACAAAACCAGGCCAGAATCAGGCCTGCGATCAAAATAAAATGGTTTTAAATGGACTTTTTTCACAAAATCCCGTTTTTTAAAATTCATGCTTGAAGGTTAAACCCCTGCTTATTTTCCACGTGCCACGAAGAACGTGATTTTTTCAAAAAACACGATTTTCAGGGGGGGTTTAACATTTGTGCGTGCATATGGCAGCCAAGGGCCAAAACACCCCCATTGCCCAGCAAGAGTTTGAATCTCTCATTTGGTCGCGAACAAAAGCTAAACCCCTGTTTTTGGCAAGATTTTTGCGTGAAAAATACCCTTTTTTGATCCACTTTACTGTGCCCCAATATTTTCAAAAATTACCCATTTTGAAAGATACTTGTGTTCAAGTCCCTCTCCCCAAATATCAAAAAGATGTGAAAAAACGGCCTATGGAGTAGGTTCAGACGAGCTGCGCCAGATTGATGGCAATTTTTCAATTTGCTCCAAAATCTCCAAAGCCGCAGTACTGTCCCTTCTTTTTACCGCAGTAGAAAAACTAAATCCCAATTTTATGGCCTCTGGGGTCAGGTCCTTTACTTTATCAAGGCCTTTGCCCTCTTTTCGTATTCTCTCCCCGAGTGCACAATATTTCCAGTTGTCAGACAAGGATTGCTCGCTGTGTGTCAGTGGCTCGCGCAGTCTTTGCCTCCAATCACTCAGCTCTATTTTTTCAAGCAGATTTTCAAGTTTTGGAGTAAAAAAGACACGCATGCTGGATTTAGTTTAACATGGCAATACTGGGGCTTTTTGCTAGTCTGCAAGAAGCACCTTGACTGTTTTTATTGGTTGAGGAACCTTTTCCCTTGCCTGGACTATCTCTATTTCTACAGTCTCTATCGGCTCTTCTACCACGTTTCGTCTTATTGAGAACATCTTTGGTTTATCAAAATCTTTAGTGCAGTCGGGACATGCATAAACCAGCACCCTGTACTCGTTTGGAGCTTTTGGGTTTGAAAGGCGGGGATAGTAAACTAGCCTTCCCCCACAATCCACGCAATACCTATTTGCGCGTCTTGTTCTGGCCAATGCGGACCTCCTGCATATGTGAGTATGTAGCGATCAGTATTAGATCTATACAGTCTAATAGAATGAACCAAACTGTGATCGTATCATAATCTTTCACAATTCGAATTTAGAAATATATTATTGTAATGATACGAATCAACCATAACTGCACTGCAGGTAAGAAAAACAATGTTTCAAAACTCGAATTTAGAAATATTAAAGCGCCACCCGTCAGACTTGAACTGACGACCCGCTGATTAACAGTCAGCTGCTCTACCACGCTGAGCTAGGGCGGCAACAGACTTTGTTCGTAGGATAAGCCGATTTAATTCTTGCTGATGTTATTTTTCTATTCCGTCATGTTTTTCAAAAAGATAAATTCCGTCAAGAAAAACTCGCGAGTCTTTGTTTTTGACTTTGGTGTTTTGCTGGAGACTGGCAGCTGTTTGAGAGACATCTGTCAGGACAGAGCCCGTGATCAGAACGTCATCTCCCTTTGCCACAACTTTGGTATCTCCAAATATTTTTGAGACTCTGGCAGCACGCTCTCCCTGGAAATTCTCCACATGCACGTGCCCGTCCTTTACCTTGACTGTGATTGGAAAGTGTGCATAGACTATCTTCATCTTGAATGTGTATCCCGTCTGGACTCCCTTGATTATGGTTCTGACAAGAGATTCCGCAGTCTTGAATATTGCATAGTCCCTCTTGCGCGTACCAAGGGATTTTAGAACAATGTTTTTGCCCTCAATCTTGAGGTCGATTGGGATTTTCTTGAAATTCTTTCTTGTCTTTCCAAGAGGGCCTTCCACGTGCAAGATCTTGTGGCTTTCAGATACCTTTACCTTGTCCGGTATCTCAATTGTTGTCTCGTGTATCTCGACTTGCTCAGTAGACATATCCCACCAACAATCCTCCTATTCCCTTGTTCATGGCATCATGGTGCGACATTACACCCTGGTTTGTTGTAACAATCAGCATTCCCCTAGAATATGATGGCAGATACTGCTGCTCCCATTTTGCATATCCGTCCTTGCTTACCTTGAATCTTGGCGTGATTGCACCGCACTTGTTTATCTTCGCCAGCAGTTGTATTTTGAACTTGCCGCCCTTTTTGTCGTCTACGTGTTCAAACTCTCCAATGTAGTTGTGGTTTTGCAGAGTCTTGAGTACCTCGGTTGCAAGTTTTGACGTTGGTAGCACCACACAGTCTCCCTTCCTTCTGGCCTCACTGTTGTACAGCGTAACAAACATGTTTGCTAGGATATTGGTTGCCGGCATACTATCACCTAAATTTGTTAAACCCCAATGAATTTGCCACTTCTCTGAAGCATCGTCTGCACAGTATTAAATCATATTTTTGAATGACAGCATTGTAATCACCGCATCTTTTGCACCATCTAGAACCCTTGCCAAACTTGTGCTCTTTTCTTCCCGTAATCTTGTAATCGCGGTTCTTTGCCATGTTTATACCACCTGGATGCCAAACGTCTGCGACAGGTATGCCTTGGCGTCATCGGCAGTTATGGTGTGGCCATGTCCAACGCTTGCCTTGTGCTTGCTTCTTATTCTAATGTTAAATCCCGGCCTTGTCAAAGATATCGAGATATTCAGTCCTACAATTCCAATGTTTGGGTCATACTTTACGCCTGGAATATCAATGTGTTCGCGTATTCCAAAAGAAATATTTCCAAAATTGTCAAATGAAGAGCCCTTGATCTGGCTTCCCTTGGCAGTAAACAGTCTTTTTATCAACGCAATTGCAGGCTCTTTTCTTAGGGTTACTGCAACACCAATTGGTTCGCCCTTGTGCACTCCCCAGTCTCGTTGTGTTGCTTTGGCTGCTCTAGGGGATGGCTTTTGTCCTGATATTTGTTCTAGTGCGCGCTTGGCCCGCTCGATTGGTTCTCCTGATTTGCCTACGCCCATGTTTAGCACTACCTTTGCCACCGTTATCTTTTTCATTGGAGATTCTATTTTTTGAGACATGTTTACTATCACTGGATTTGTATTACTGGTTTGTCCTTTCCGACTGCCATTATAGACTCGGACGGAATTTCAATTTGCCTATCATCAATATCAACTAATGCTCTTTTTGGAAGAACGAATGTTCCTGCCTCCATCTCTGCCACTCGCCCCATCTTTCCCGCGTTAACTCCGCTTGTTACGATTACCTGCACACCTTTCTCGAGTTTTATAATGTCAACTATCTTTGTTTCTGGAACCTGGACCAGGCATGTATCCCCCACGCTGACTTTGGCGTCAGATATTAGAATTCTTCCGTCGTGGAAGCCAAGCTGTGTTTTCTTGCCCTTGATTGTTACCTTTCTTGTCACCTTGAGCAGTTTCTTTGCCTTTTCAGATGCGTTAATTGTTATTGGTTGCAGAACGGTAAGGTCTTTTGGAACAAGCCTGTAAACTTCCGGCACTCCCTCTAGCTCTACCACATCCATGAGCCCTATTCCATGGTGAAGGGACTTGCGAACAATGCCGTCCACTTTTATCTTTCCGCCATATATGACAGACTTGGTTTCCCTAAGCGTGGTTGCAAGCTTTAGCGTATCACGCACAAAGACGGCAGTAGGTATGGAGATACTTTTTTTGTGACCGCCTGGCTTTACTGTGACAACAAATCTCTTGTCCTTTCTTGTTATTCCCCAGAAAAGCGGGGCCATCTGTCTTTTTAGTTTCTTACTTCCTGCTATGCTTACCATTATTTATCACTCTTTTTTGTTTTTGGAGATTTTTTCTCTGTCTTTTCGGTTTTTTTAGCTGCTTTTGTTTCTTTTTGTTTTGGCTTTTCCTTTGGTGCGCTCTCCTTTGGCGTACTTTCTTTGGGTGTACTTTCCTTTGGTTGCTCTTTTGGTTTTGCGGCCTCTTTTGGTTCTTCTGCAGGCTTTTGTTTTACAGTCTTTGGTTTTTGTCCCTCAAGCCTGCCCTGCCTCCACTTGTCTTCAAGATTTAATGTAGTAATCATTACTTTTGATGGATGAATGTAAATGTCCACGTTTCCTCCCTTGAGTTTTTCACGTTTTATTCCCTCTATTGCAACCCCGCGTTTTAATGTTGATACACTGGTAACCTTGCCTTCAATTCCTTTGAACTCACCTCTTAGCACCTTGACGCTGTCGCCTTCAATTACGCGTGCACTGTTTTGATGATATTTTTCCTGTAGTTCGTCAGACAGAGGAGCTGCCAGTTGCTTGCTTGCAAGATGCAGCGGTGCGATGTATATCATTCGGTGTCGTACAGTTGTTGGCTTCATTTTATACCACCATGGACGCCAGGTTTGCTATCCTTGGCCACTTTTCTGATGCCTCTACTGCAACCGGACCTTTGATCTCGGTTCCCTTGATTTCACCTTCTGGGGTGACAAGCACTGCCGCATTATCCTCAAATGTTACTCTAACACCGCTTAATCTTCGAATTGCATATTTTTGTCGAATCACCACTGCGCCAAATATTTGTCCTCTAAGCTCACCCGGACCTTTCTTAACTACAACGTTCACAAAATCTCCTACTGCTGCAGAAGGATATCTTGCCACTCTGGTCTTTGTCTTTTGCACCATTACAATTTCCAGTATCTTGGCTCCAGTATTGTCTGCACATACGACTTGGGCTCCAAGTGGAAGAGGCCTTGTAACATATGGCCTAAATTCTTGTACACCCTTTGCAGATACTGCACGACTTTTTGTTGCCGCCATTATGACACAACCTCCACTACCACAAATGATACACTCTTTGATAGAGGTCTGCACTCTGCTGTCAATACTATGTCTCCCTCTTTGAGATCGATGCAAAGAGGTCTGTGAGCATGAATCTTGCTTTGGCTACGTGCATATCTTTTGTATTTTGGAACAAATTTTGGAGCCTCTTGTTGCACTACGACCATTTTTGGAGCCTTGGCGCTGACTACTTTGCCTTGAATTAGTTTTCCCCTTATGCTCAGAGTACCGTGGAACGGGCAATCATCGTCTTTGCATTCCGATTTAGGTGCGGTTACCTGAAGTCCAATGTTTCTAGTCATGCCTTTACTCCCATTCTTTCGTATGATCTCTTGGTTAATTTAGTTCCATCTATTTGAGCCGTATCGCCATTAAAGACAAACTTCCACTGCGTAGACTCTTTTGGGAACTTTTTGAACCCTTTTTTGGTGTCAAGTGTAAACATGAATTTTGTTTCGTCTACAATTTTTCCAGATACGCCAACAATCTGTGTGTTTTCAGACTGGATGATTTCTGTGTATAGTCCAATTAATTCATGTGATGCAATGTTGTCTTGTGTCATCATTTTTTCTTCAACTCGTTTAGTCTTGTCAGCACTCTTGCAATGTCTCTTCGCGTTGGTTTTACCTTTCCGCTGTCCTTTCGAAGGGTTCCTTTTGATGACTCGATTCTAAGCTTTGTAAGTTCAGAGCGCAGCTGGTCAAGTCTGTCTTTTAGGTCGGTTTCATTAAGCTCACGCAAAGTCTTCATCTTCAGTCTTGTCATTACTTGAGTTCCTCCTCTACTTCCTCAAATGTTTCAACTGTCTCGATGAGTTTCTCTTCAATCGCTACTGCTTCACTTTCCGTACGTGGTTTACTGGGATCAATTTTGGATTCGTCTAGCACTTCTACCTCGTCTTCCTTCCCTTCCTTCTCTTCCAGTAGAGGTTCTACGATTTTCTTTGCTACAACCTCTTTTCGTGCCTTCATTTCAAATTCTGGTACGAATTTCTCTTTTCGTGCAATTCTGATTCTAATGCCGATTAGACCCATCTTGGTCTCTACATGTACAATGTCTTCTGATACTATTATTCCTGCCTGATATCCAGCTCGTGGCAAGATGCCTTTGCTGTGTTTTTCAAATGATGAACGTTCTCCTCTGAGCTTTCCAGATATTGTGATTTGCACACCCATGGCGCCTGCCTCCATTATTGTCTGCAGGGTCCACATGACTGCTCGCCTGAATGCAGTTCCACGTGCAAGGTGCTGTGACATTCTGTTACACATGACACTTGGTTCAAGTTCTGGACGAGGGATTTCAATTACAGAAATTTGTGGGCTCTTGAGGCCAAAGTCTTTTTCCAAAACTTTGGTAAGGTCTCGGATTCCGCTCCCTTTTCTTCCGATTACAATGCCGGGTCTTGTAACATGCAGTCCCACTCTGGTACCTGTTGGTGTTTTCTGAATGTCGACACCTGAAAATCCTGCTTCTTTTATTGCAACTCTGAGATAATCTTTCAAAAGCATCAGTTTGTAGCTGTCTTTAATCACGTTTTTTACTGATGACATGTCAAAGCTCCTGAGCTACAAGCTCGACGTGTGTCAAAATGTCAATCTTTGGTGTTGCCCTACCTTGTGCACGAGGAGTAAATCTTTCAATCTTTCTGCCCTTGTGAACTGTCGCATTGATTATCTTTAATCTGTCAAGATCCATTCCTTTGTATTCTGCATTTGATTCCAAGTTGTCAAGTAAGCGTGAAAATTCTGTGGCTGCTTTTTTTGGGTATCTTCCAGACATGACGCCGGTGTCTGACTTGTGGCCTACCTCGTTGTTGTACCTTCGAAATGGCACTGCTCGCTCTAGATTGACAACTGCCTGCAGATAGTTTCTTGCCTTTTCAATTGACATTCCCTTTATTGAAACTGCAATTTCGCGTGCATGCTTGTGGGATATTGTCTTTTCCCTCAAAGAGGCCCTAACATGTCGCGTCTTGTCATAATTTTGAAAGGAATATTCAAAATGCATGAAAATCACTTTAACGGGACGTACAGACTGGACCTTGATGCTCCCACACCAGGTGCTCCGTGAACGACTCTTTTGTTTGTCATGGCAAACTCTCCAAGATAGTGTCCCACCATCTCTGGTTTGATATCAACTGCTAGAAACTCTTTACCGGAAAATACGCTAATGTTTATGCCAACCATGTATGGCAAAATTATCACATCTCTAAGATGGGTTTTGATTGGAGTCTTCAGTTTTCCTGCCTTGGCAAGTTTTGTCTCCTCAAGCAATTTTCTTTTGCCGTCTGTGATTCCCCTTGTCAACGATCTTCTTGCACGCGCGGGCAGCAGCGTAAATAACTTTTCAAGCGAGAGTCCCTGCAGTTCTTCTACTGACATGCCGCGATACTTGAATTCTTTAACCAATTATTTCCACCTTTATCTGAATTCGTTCTCGAAGGACCATATTATAGCATTCCTATCTTAGTTGCAAGGTCTCTTGCCTTTTCGATTGTCTCGAACTTTACAAAAGCCTTTTTGCCATATACTGTTCTGCACACGTTTACTCCCAACGGGGTTTCGTTGTATAGTACTTTGATAGCTTCGGCTATCTTTGGTTTGGTCGTGTTTTCATGTACCAAAAAGCATATTCTGCTTTCATTTTCAACTAGCGCAAATGTCTTTTCAGTTACATACGGTTTGAGTATGATGTGGGTAGCTTCGTCTACATTCATTTCAATGCCACCATTAATTCAAGATGCGAAGACTTGAGTTTTCCAATCTCTTCCAGCGCACCTTTAGAATATGCGGTTAATCGTATTGGTTTTGCGCCAGGTGCCAAATCAACTACGCTCAGGTTTTTTGCCTCGACAACGTCTACTCCGATTATAGAGCCGCATGCCTTGGAAAGTTTCTTTGCGTCTTTTACCACAAGCAAGATGCTCTTTCCTACCTTGGTACTTCTTCCACGCAACTGTGGCTTGCCTGAACGACGTTTGAGTCTGCCTTCAAGTCTGGCAATGTCATCAGATACGTGCAGAGAATCCAAGACTTTTGAGAGCTCTTTTGACTTGGATATTGATTCCACCTGATCAGACAGTATGATTGGAAATGACTCTATCTTGTCAACCTTGTGACCCCTGAGTTTTACAAAAAAGGCAGACGATGTGGCTGCTATTGCAGAGCACAGCGCTAGCCTGTTTTCTTTTTTATTCAATAATTTGTATATGACTTTGTCTGAAGTAGGAGGATGCGCTTGTCTTCCCTTTCTTACCATTGCAACACCACCACCTTGACCTTGTCTTCCGCCTCCACCTCCGCGCATACGAGCAACTCTTGCTGCGTGATGTCCTGTTGGAGGGCTGTTTGATTCCGCTACCACATCCATACCTGCGTTTGGATACCTTCCTTGTCTTTGAAAACCGTGAGACTCTAGATGCACGTATGCTTTGTGAATCAGATCATTTCTGACCGGCGTTGAAAAGACCAGCGGTAGTTCTACTTCCCCGTCTTTTGCTCCAGAAGTTGACATTACTGGAACTTTCATATCATTATCTCCAGAATTTTTGGCTGGTTGACCTTGGATATTTTGGGTCGGGTAGGTGCGCGAAGTTTTACCATCCTGCTATAAGTTCCAGGAATCGAGCCGCGCAAAATAACGTAATCTCCTTTTACTACTCCAAAATGTTTGAATCCGCCGGAACGATTGATTTTGTATTCTTCATTTTCAGAATTTCCCATTATCATGATTCTGTTGTTGTATTGCGTTCTTTGATGAAAACCTCTCTGACCCGCCCTTGGTACAGTATACATGATTGTTGCAGGACTGATAGGACCCAGAGTACCAAGCGCTCTTACGCTTTTTCTTGACTTGTGTTGCTTCTTTTTTACTCCCCATCTTGCAATAGGACCTTCGAATCCTTTTCCTTTTGTGATTGCGGCAACGTCCACTTCAGCGCCCTTTTGGAATACCTGATCAATCTTCACTTCCTTTCCCAAGAGTTCCTTGAGAAAGGCAAACTGTTTTTGAGTGTCTCCGCCTTTGACAGCAATTTCAAACACAAATGGTTTTTTTTGCTCAAGTCCTGCGCGCCCTGGCATCACGCATGTAATTGCATAGAGCTCTTCGGTTCTGCCAAGCGCCTTTTCTGCTTTTTCGACGCTTTTCTCGTCGTGCTTTGTCCTGAAAAGCCTTGAGAGTTCTTTTGGCAGGTCCTTTGCATAAACATCATAAATTGAATCAAGCCCGTATCTGTCCTTTGAGTATCCTCTAATTCCGATAATTGTCATTGGCGGGGTAACAACAACTGTTCCAAGACTTACAAGCTGCTTGCCAAAGTTCGGGGTCTTTTCTCTGTCATCGATGCTGGCAATGCGCATGCATGCAGCCTTGAATCCTGCGTGTCCCTGCAGTTTTGGCTCGTCGGTTTTAAGATCAGGCCAAGTACGAATTCTGGCCTCCATGCTCTTCGCTCGAGACCTTGGCAAATATGCAAGGCTTCCCCTCCTTGGCTGACTATGCTTCCTATGGCCCATTGATAAACGCTAAAAGTCGAGTACCCCATTATAAGTCTATAAGTAGAAAAGACAACTTGTGATTATTTTTTTGTAAAACTTGTCACTTTTATAAAAAATGCACAAGACGTGTTACAATAATTAGACTTCCAATGACAATTCCCGCAATTCCAGCCATAACTGCAACCATAAGAAATCTTTTGTCTTTCAACAACCAAAACGTGCCAAGTATTTCAATATTAAACTAGTTGTGCGATAATACGTTTAAGATCGCAAGTGTTCCAAGTATTGCTTCCTCCAGTCGGACTGTTTCCGTGGCCTGATCGGGGAAAAAGTTCAGGATCTGAGATCGCGGTACGTTTCCCAAAGCCTTGCCAAGAATTTCATGGACTCCTCTTTTTGGAGAACCAAAAACTACCAACACTTCCGAGTCAGCAATCTCCTGAAAATATTTTTGTGTTTTATTCACAGACTTGCCTTTTCTTGAAGTAAATATCACAGGGGCATTCCACGCTGAAAGCAGGTTGGCAAGACTGGAAGACTCTTTGACTTCATATCCCCAGTATTGCTTGATCTCATCGCGTCTGATCTGCTTTACTGAAAAATTTGGGAATCCTTCTTTGAATTGCACGATTATTCTTTTTCCAACTTCGTCAGGTCCATGGTATGGTATGAACTGTTCAAATCCGACATCTACATATTTTTGTCCTCTTGCAAAGACGACAACACCATCACGAATGTCTCCCCGTCTTACTTTTTTTGGATCTGGTGTCTGTACATGTGATGGAATTTTAAGAGGACTGAGACTTCCTGCAAACCTTAGATCGTCTGTCTTCCTAAAAAGCGTTCGGCGCAGATATTGAGGAGTTTCAAGAAAGCGCAGTATTAGGCGCAAGAGTGATCTGTCCCTATCTCTACCGTCGGCCTCGTGGTAGACATAGATTGTATTTACCCTGAATATGGAACATGCCCTTGCAATCTGGGATATCTTCATCGATTTGTCAAGCGGAGTGGGCTCTTCCATTAACGATGAATCAGGAATGGCAACTGAAACTTTCAATATTGCAGGTGCTTGACCGCGTTATAAAATACTAGTTACTTTTGCTGTCTCTTTGAGATGTTTTCTTTTGCCTTGACTGCGTATTTTTCAATGTCTTTTTCCGCAGTTTTTGTCATGACCTTGGAATCATTTAGAATTTGGGCCATCTTGATGTGCTTTACTCCTTCTTTTTCTTCGCTTACAAGATAGATTGATTCTATTGCCAGTGCCGCCGCATCGTCAAGCGAGAGATCTTTTTTGTAGTATTTTTCCAGATATTCCGTCACTTGATCTGAGCCTGCTCCAATTGCCACCGCATCATATGAAATGTATGTGCCGCTAGGATCGGTCAGATAAATTGTGCTTCCGCTCTTGTCTATTCCTGCGATGATTAGCGCGACACCAAACGGGCGAACTCCTGCATACTGGGTAAATTGCTGACACTGGTCAGCAAGATGTTTTGCAACAGACTCTACCTCGATTGGTTCATCGTATATCATCCTGTTACTTTGCGAGAAAAATCGCGCGTTGTCTACCTGCGATCTTGCATCTGGAATGTATCCTGCTGCTGCCACTCCAATGTGATCGTCTACTTGGAATATTTTTTGAGTGATATCAGAGTTTTGTAGTTTTCTTGGCTTTTCTTCCACTGCCAAGACAATGCCATCCTTGCTTTTGACACCTATTGCAAGTGTACCGCGCCTTACTGTTTCAATAGCATATTCAACTTGGTAAAGTCTGCCATCAGGAGAAAAGACAGTAATTGCCCTATCATAACCTGCTGCTGCTGGAAGCATTTCAAAATTCCTACCTTTGAAGGTTTAATTTAAGTTTATACAAGTTGAAAATCATGCGTTTTGAGATCCCTTTCCATGGTCATGAAAACATCAGATCATTGCATCCAAAAACAATCGAGATAACAACCGAGTCGTGTCTTACTACAAATGGGGACTGCATTATCGGAGTAAGAGCAAGCTCTGGTTGCAATGACTTGCCAGAAAAAATGAAAGCGCTTTTGCAAAATTCAAAATCAAGTATCACCTGTACGATTTCAGTGAAAGATTTTATGTTCAAAGTAAAGGGGATGGGAAACGACAAGTTGCCGCTTACAAATCCTCACGACGTTGTAATTAGAAAGAGCGCTTTTGTGTGTCCAAGAACTTTGGCCACCAATTGCGATGCCGCAGCAGATTTGCTTCCAAGGCAAATGGTAAAGATCTTGCAAAATCCCGACGCAAGAGGAACTTTTGCAATAGATGTAACCTGATTATTTTTGCAGCATGGAATTATTTTCCTCGAACACGCGGGTCATTGCACGATTCATTATTTCCACCAAAAGATATTCCTCATAGTGTGGCTCGTGGTTATTTTTTGCAGAAGATTTTTTCTTCATTTTTGTTCCCGTGCTTTGAGCAATGTTTTTCAGTATCTTTTCCAGCCTTACTGACGCTTCAGTTATTGTTTTAGAGAATTCGGTTTCAAAGTTTGGTGGCAGCTTGTGTCCAAGGACTTTGACTGTGGTTCCATAGTACTTTAGAACGGCGCCCCTGACTTCCTCCATCTTTACAATCTCTACAAGCCCTGCATCTTTTAGAACGTCGAGATGATGCCTTATTGTAGTGGTTGCTTTTTTGTATCCCTCCTGGTGTAACTCCCCAACAATTTGCTCCGTTGAAAGTTGCTTGTGATACAATATTTGCAGAATTCGAATTCTGGCATAATCGTCAAGGGCTTTGGCTTGTTCGATGTTTGTGGCAAGGATTTTGTTTATCTTTATTTCTTTTTGCAGTAAAGTTGACATTTCCTGATTTGAGTTTTAATGCAGCCTAAAAGATCAAGGGATCATAATTTTTTCGTTCAATACATAATTTTTTTTCACGCTACGATTATCGTAAAAAAGCTCCTAGTTTGGTCTTTTTGCTACAATTAGTATGATTGCAAAACTAAACAAATTGTATCATTATCATGCAATAAGTATTATTACCATATACATTATAACATTATGATAAAATTAAAAATTTAGAAATTTTTGAATTTTTTGGAAAAGGATTCCCTGACAGGGCAAAATGGGTACGCGAAGAGGCAGTTTGCACTAGCGGCTCAAAACAGAATTCGAGTTAAAGGCGAGTACCTGTGATGCGCTCATAGGAAGAGACGTATCTTGAAGACAGTTCGTTGCAAAGTACAGATGGAAGTGATGGTGCAACCGGGTCTTTTCCCTGCTTTCGCTCATCTTCAAACTTTTTTTGTAGGCCCTGAGCTGCAAGCCAGTCACGCAACAACTGCTTGTCATAGCTTTCCTGAATCTTGCCTACTGCATAGGATTCTTTGGGCCACATCCTGTATTCGTCAGGTCCAATCGAGTCACCCAGAACAATTTCGTTTCCTATCTTTCCAAACTCCATCTTCAAGTCTGCAAGTATGAATCCAGCCTTGTCGGCGATTTTGTACATTTGGCGATAGATTTCAAGTGAGGTCTTTTCAAGCCAGTCGTATTCTTCAGGGCTTGCAAGATTCATCTTCAGTGCGTCGTCTCTTGTGATAGGTATGTCGTGTGTTTCTGATTTTGTTGTAGGATCAAAGATTGGCATTGGAAGCCTTGCTGCCATACGAGTGTCTGTACCCTCCGGAATCCTGACTTCTCCTTCTTTCCACCTCTGAATCAGGCTTCCATAGAAATATCCACGTACGACACATTCTATTGGGACCATATCCATCTTCTTGACCACTATCTTGTCTTTTGCCTCGGTCCTGACATAGTGATTCCTAACTGGTAGTTTTTTGAACCAAAACTCTGCAAAGCTGCACAGGACCTCACCTTTTCTAGGTATCTGGTTTGGAAATTTTACGTCAAAGGCGGAGACCCGGTCTGAAAAGTGGAACAAGACATGCTCCTTGTCTACTTCGTATATGTCCTTGACCTTGCCTGAGCGTAAAAACCTCAATCAGGCGTCATATGGCTGCCTAGAATTTAAGTTGATAGAAGATCTGCCGGTTTTTCTGTTCTGATGAAAGTTATTTTTCGCCTTGTCCTGGAATAACTGGCAGTGTAGTGGTAGATACCACGTTTGATATTTTGCGCAGCTCTTTTGTAATTATTTTTTCAACCTGAGATCGACTTGGGACTTGGATCTTGACGAAGATATCATACTGGCCATATGTTCCCATGACTTCCTTTATTCCGTCTATCTTGAGTATGCTATTCATCACTTCCATTTCATGTCCCATCTTGCTTTTTACAAGAACAAATGCCAGTTCCAATTTACTCGCCCTTGATTTCAGCTCTGCTCTTAAACGTAGGCTTTATTCCCAGACTGGAATAGTCCCCGGTGTAGCAGGTAAAGCACATGGAATTGCTATCCATCCCCACTGCATCTGCAAGATTTTTGGCGTCATTATATCCAAGAAAGTCAGCACCAATCAACTGTCTTACTTTTTCTGTAACCTCTTCTTCGGTGTAGTCCCTCCCGTCTCCAAGATATGTCACAAGCTCGTCCTGCGATGGAAAGTCAATTCCTGCATAGCATGGAAACTTGATTGGAGGAAAAGTTATCACCATGCTGATCTTTCTTGCACCCGCCCTTCGCAGTGCCTTGATGATTGCTTTTGAGCTTGTACCACGCACGAGACTGTCGTCAACTACAACAACATGCTTTCCGCTGATGACCTGTGTTATTGGAATTATCCATCGGTTTATCTCTACTCTGTCGCTTTGATGTGGTTCGATGAAACTTCGGAGTGGCCCTTTTCTGCTGTATCTGTCCTTGAGCAGCCCTTCTTCAAATGGAACCCCAAGCTCTTGTGCATACCCAAGCGCGGCAGGTCTTGCAGAGTCTGGGACAGGCACGACAATGTCGGCATCCTTGATCGGGTATTTTTTTGCCAGAAACTGCCCAATCCTTTTTCTTGCGACATAGATGTTAGAGCCTTCCATGACGCTTGACGGGTGCGCAAAATAGGTAAATTCAAAAGAGCAATGTGCGGGCTTTTTCTCGTCTGAGAACATTTCAGATTCGAGTCCGGCATTGCTTATTTTTACAAGCTCGCCTGGTTTTACATCCCTTACAAGCTGCGCGCCCACCGCAGAAAGTGCTACAGATTCTGACGCCACGATGTAAGAGTTGTTGTCTTTTCTGTATCCTATTACCATTGGCCTGAACCCTCTTGGGTCCCGGGCGGCATATACCGCATTGTCGTCTGAAACAAACGTAAAGCAAAAAGAGCCAATCATCTCATTTTTTAAAATCGAAAGTGCGCTCCCAAGTTTCGCGTTCTCCGACATGAGCGAGACCAGCCTTTGCGCTGCAACAAGCGTATCGCTTGCATTTTGCGGCGTAAAGGTGCACCCGCCAACCATCCCTGCCAGCTCTTCCACGTTAGATATCGTTCCGTTGTGTGCGATGCACAGGTCCTTGACCTTTAGTGGCTGGGCGTTTTCCAAGTTGCTTTTTCCAATTGTTGAATATCTTACATGACCAATAGCGGAAGGCGATGCATAGTCACGCGTAATCTTGTCAAATTCAGATACCGCAGATGACACCAGTCCAAGTTGTTTGTGGGGTTGTTTTTTTGGGACTGCCACTCCCCATGCTTCCTGTCCTCGATGCTGCAGTGCACGCAGTGCGTCAATTACCATTGGAATGACGTTTGCGCCGTCTAGGCTGAAAACTCCGACTACACCGCAGTTTTCCTTAACCATGACTAACCAATGACCCCAACGAGTTTAACCATTTTTCTTGTGCTTTATCAACCATTACACTTGCAACCACCTTTGACTTGTTCTTAAACGCGATGTTTTTTCCTGAAAACTTGCCTATGGCATCATGCTTGACTTTATGCTTTTCAAGCAATGCCCTTACTGCCTTTATCTTTGAAGGCTCTACAATTAACAGGAATCTGGAATGAGATTCTGAAAAGAGCAGTTCGTCTTCCGCGAGTTGCTCAGATGGCACCTTGTCAAGTGACACCATGCACCCTATTTCATGCGTTATGCAAAGTTCAGATATTGCCACGCCAAGCCCGCCCTTTGAGCAGTCATGCACGGCCTTGGTCATGCCTTGGCCTATTATTTCCAGTACTGCCTCTTGGTTTGATCTTGAAGAAACCATATCAACCGCAGGGCATGCCCCGCCCACCACATCATGTACGTATTCATAATATTCAGAACCGCCAAGCTCGTCCTTTGTAAGCCCCACCATTACAAGCAGGTCGCCTTTTTTTGCTTTCTTTGGAATCAGTGGCTTGCCCTCAATTAGACCCAGTACGCCTATGAGCGGGGTCGGCTTGATTGGTCCATCATCAGTCTCGTTGTACAGGCTCACTTTCCCCCCCACACATGGAATCTCAAAATACTTGGCATACTCGGTTATGCCTTCAACTGACTCTTTGAACGTCCAGAAGATTTCAGGGTCTTCTGGATTTCCAAACTGTAGATGGTCTACCATCCCGATAGGCGTGGCCCCAGTGCACACTATGTTTCTGCATGCCTCATCAAAGCATCCAATAACTCCCTGTCTTGGGTTTACATAACAATGCTTTGAGTTGCCGTCTATCTTTACCGATAGGAATTTTCCATTATCAAGCCTTAAAACAGAGGCGTCTTGTCCAGGCTTGATTACTGTTCGAATTCCCACTTCATGATCATATTGGGTGTACACCCAGTGCTTGCTTGCAATGTTTGGGTTTGAAAGCATTCTCAATAATGTTTGCGACAGGTTTGGAGCTTTTGGTTTTTTAATGGATGAGATCCTTGCCAGATATTTTGGCACGCTTGCAGGCCTGTCAAGAAGTGGCGCATTTACAACCACGTCGCTTGGCAGTTTTGCCACAGTATCTTTGTCATATTTTATCTGCATCGTATTGCCTTCGGTCACCCTTCCTACAATAGAATACGATACGCGCAACTTTTCACAAATCTCTTTTAATGTCTGCAGTTTTTCAGGAGATGTTATCACAAGCATTCTTTCTTGTGATTCAGATACCATGAGTTCGGTAGGCGACATGTTCTGCTCTCTTTTGTGTACCAGAGCAACGTCAAGCTCAATGCCAACTGACAGCGCATCTGATGTTTCCGAGACTGCGCATGACAGTCCGCCTCCCCCGAGATCTTTCATTGCCTTGATGCATTTCTGGTTTCTGGCCTCTAGGATTGCCTCTATTACCAGCTTTTCAATGAACGGGTCTGGAATTTGCACTGCAGAGCGGTTCTCAGATTCTAGTTTGTCAGATGCAAACTGCGAACCCCCTATTCCGTCCCTTCCAGTTGAGCCTCCAATCAACACTACATAATCTCCTCTGTCTGCCCTGTTTTGTATGAGCCTCTCTTTTTTTCCAAATCCTACGGAGGCGACATCTACCAATGCATAATTTGTAAAGCATCGGTCAAACTCTATTTCGCCTCCAATTGTTGGAATTCCAAGGCAGTTGCCATAATCGGCAATTCCTCGCACGGCATTTTTGAATAGCCATCTTGCATGGGTATCTTTTTCAATATCGCCAAACCTGAGGCCATCCAAAATTGCAATCGGTCTTGTACCAGCAGACAGGATGTCTCGTATAACCCCGCCCACTCCAGTTGCAGCCCCGCCGTATGGCTCTACTGCAGATGGGTGGTTGTGGCTCTCAATGTGTACAGTGACAACATATCCGTCGCCAACATCTAGCACCCCTGAATCATATCCAGGACCTGAGATGACCCTTCTTCCCTTTCGTGGAAGGGTTTTGAGATGCTTCTTTGATGACTTGTAGGAGCAGTGCTCCGACCATTCGGCTGCGACTATTTGTAGTTCCACAGGATTTGGCTTTCTTCCTATTTTTTTTTCAAGATAAGCAGATTCCTGCGGAGTTAGGCTCATGCAGTGACACCCAGAGTCTTTATCAGAGACTCGAAGATCATGGATGCCGGTTTGGCATCTTTCGGATTGAGAATTTGTTCAGCAGATCTTTCAGGATGCGGCATCATGCCTACAACGTTTCCTTCTTTGTTGCATATGCTTGCAATCTTCATTGTTGCTCCGTTGACGTCCTCTCCATAGGTGAAGACGATTTGGTTGTTTTTCTTTAGCATGTGCAGTGTTTCCTTGTCTGCATAATACCTCCCCTCGCCGTTTGCAATTGCAATCGGTATCCTCTGGTTTAGCTTGAATTTGTTTGTAAACGGCGTCTTGTTGTTCTTTACAATGATTTCAGTCCACCTGCAGATGTAACTGAGCGAGGTGTTCTTCAAAAGCGCTCCAGGCAAAAGGCCTGCCTCGGTCAATATCTGAAAGCCGTTGCAGACACCAAGTATTGGCATTCCTTTCTCTGCCATCTTTTTTACCTGTGCAATAATCGGACTGTGAGCTGCAATGACACCTGCCCTCAGTCTATCGCCATAGGAAAACCCCCCAGGCAGCACAATGGCATCAACGTTCTTTGGTAGGTCATCAGCGTGCCATACAAGCTGCGATTGCAGCTTGAACACGTCTGTCAAGACATGGTGCATGTCTCGATCGCAATTGCTCCCAGGAAAAACGATTACCGCAACCCTCACAGATACCCTTACCTGCCAGCAATATTAAATCGAATCGCAGAGCTTTCAGACTGCAGAAAACATTACAGAAGGCTTTATCAAAACTGCGATCAGGTTTGTCATAGCAGTGTGACGCATTGAAAACTCCTTTACGGTACAAAATACCAAAGAACTCTTGCCGCAACACATCATAATTTATTATGTAAAGAAGTTTTGGAACAGCAAATGATGAGACTTTTTGGCCATCCCCCTCCTGTTACCATTATTTTGGTAGCCGCCAATGCCGTAATCTTTGCATACGGGATGCTAAGCCAGACACAGAGCCAGATAATTGCTCATTACGGTTTCATCCCAGATGAGCTGTTTCGAGCCAACAACTCGTTGCTGCCAGACAGCCTTTTGCGTCTTTTCACCTCAATGTTTGTCCATGCAAACATTGCGCACATTGCATTCAATCTCTTTGCATTAATTTACATGGGCGGTTTTGCCGAGAGGTCAATTGGTGTTCCAAGATTTGTCTTGCTGTACATAGTTGCAGGCCTTGGCGGCGGACTGTTGCATGGTGTTGTTGCATCATACATACTGTCAAGCGGTGACAGCATCCTGATTGGCGCGTCTGGCGCAATTTCAGGCATCCTTGGAGTCTCGGCAGCTCTTGGCGACATACGTGGATATTATTGGCTTGGAATCCAAGTTTTGTACGTCTTTATCGGATCTGTTACATCGCTTTCAATAGCTTTCATGGCACATGTTGGCGGATTTGTTACAGGTCTGCTCCTGACAAAGGTGCTGATAGAGATAGAACGCAGGAAGAGAGACTGGCGCTCCAATACATTTTCCACTTAGATCAAAGAGGTTTTGTAAAGTAGGAAACTGCGGAACTTTGTTTTCTGGTAGGAAGCAGTCCCGCAGCCTCTTGTCCAAGAGTAACAATGCCACATAATTAAGAAGGGTGTATACTGAGCAAGTAATTGCAAACTTGTATTTTTTTATCAACCAGAACAAGATTGTGAAATTTTTGCAACAATATTTTCGGTTTGGTATCAATGGAGCAAATCGTTTTTATTCCAATACCCGTTGGTACTGGCTATGGGCCTGGTTCGCGACATTATGGTAAATAACGTAATCACCATTGAACACGACAAGACTGCAAAAGATGTTGCAATACTCATGACAGAAAAGAGCATCAGCTCACTTGTCGTAGTAAAAGATGGAACACCAATAGGGCTTGTTACGGAGAGAGATCTTGCACGCAAGGTTTCAACCACTGACAAGAAGAGCTCCGAAGTGCCATTATCAGAGATAATGTCTGTAAACTTTAGGTGGGTGGAGCCCATGACTCCAATCGAGAATGCAGTACAGAGAATGACAAACAAGAACATACGAAGGCTCTTGGTGCTTGACAATGGCAAGCTGGTAGGCATCATAACCGAAACAGACTTGGCAAAATACCTTCGCAGCAAACTTCTCATAGACGGCGCTCTGGACGATGTCTCGGCATTGAACAGAAAAGTAGTAAAAAATGGCTAGATGCTCAGTGTCTCTACTGATACCTTGCTTACTAGTGGATTGTATATCCTAAATTCATTGCACAGGTCAACGACTGTTTTTTCTGCAGATTCTTTGTTCTTTGCCTCTATCTGAAATTTCAGCATCTTGGCAGAGCGTATCTTCTTGACAGGAGTCCTTTTGTCTTTTAGTACAAGATCGTTTAGAATTGTATTGCCCTCCGGGTCGACTATCTCCGGCTTGTTTTCAATTGTCACGTTAACCAGAAAAGAAGGCATGGAATCGGTACAGGAAATAAATAATTTAAGCCTTGAGCAAGAAAAGTACTGATGCCAGTTTTTGATCCCATAGAATACAAGATAAACTCCAGGGCAAACTGGAATACTGTTGCACCAGACTATCACTATAACTGGGCAAATGAACATGCCGGACCATTCAAGTCAACTTTAGAGGTGGTACGATTGGCAGAGATAAATCCACAGGACACGGTGCTCGATATTGCATGCGGTACTGGCGCAGTATCAAAGGAGGCATCACGTCATCTTGACAAAAACGGCTTGTTGGTAGGGGTTGACATGTCAAGGACTGCCCTGTCCATTGCAAGAAAGTCTCTAAATAAAAATAACGCCAACTTTTTTGAAATGGATGCAGAAAACATGGCATTCCGGGCTACATTTGACAAGATACTGTGCCAGTATGGAATCATGTTCTTCCCAAATGTCAGCAAGGTATTACAAAATGCAAGAAAGATGCTCAGAGGCAAGATTGTCATAGCTGTTCATGGTACAGCAGAAGAGGTGCCATATTTTAGTGCCATAATGAAGCCCATACTGAGATACATTCCAGATATCAGGCCAGAAGGCGCACCTAACGTGCACAGGTTTGGAAATGCGACAGACTTGCAAAAGGAACTTGAAGGTGCAGGTTTTACAGATGTTACAGTCGCAAGATATGTTTTCAGCTACGAAGCCGGAGGCTTTGACGAATATTGGCACGACTATATGCATTCCACTGCCAACTCGATTAGATCAAAAATTGAAGGCATTGGAAATAAAATAGTACAGTCGATAAAAGAAGAAGCAAGACAGAATGTATCGGTCTACACAAAAGAAGACAGGATAGTTTTTCCGTGGACTGTTGTTGTGGTATCGGCATCTTAATGCCTGAAGCGTCACGGTATCTTTACTGCGACGGACTTGAAGTTAGAGTCATACCAAATTGTTCGCGCTTCTTTTCTTTGTGCTGAAAACCCGTTAAATGCAACGTGTGCAAAGATTTTACCTCTAGTGGCACCATGCCAATGAAGCGTATTTTGTGGTATGCATACCATGTCGCCTACCTTTAGTGCCATCCTTGTTTCTTGCTTTATCTGGGTGATTTTACCGTCTACCTTGACTTTTTCGTACAAGACAAGCGTTCCCGTGCCCCGTGTGACCATCAGCACCTGGCTTCCCTCGTGATGATGGAGTTTTGTCTTTGCCCCGTTTTTAAACTCGGCATAGTAGACCATTTGGTCTTTAATCCCAATGTTTTTTGAAATATCATGCAGTATGACGCTGCCTAGGAAATAATTCCTTTTTTGAGCTAGAAGTGATTTGTCAACTTTGATCTTGTAAAAATTTTCTTTTTGCATCTTTGGGTTTGCATTCACATTGTAATTAGCCGTTTCTTTTTTGAGTCAAATACTTTCAGTCAGCGAAATTTTTGCAAGATCTGCAAGAGCCAATAAAATTATGCATAGGCGTTAATTTTCAATCGAGTTGTTGCGTAATAACATTTTAAACCACCCTCCAAATGCCAATACCTGATGCCAATGTAGCTCAGCCTGGCTAGAGCATCTGACTTGTAATCAGAAGGTCGGGGGTCCAAATCCCCTCATTGGCTTTTATTTTATAACTATAGAGCTGACCTAGTATGAGGTTGGAAGTGTTTCAAATCAAGTCGGATGGGGTTTTGAGGCTTGCAAAATGACAGACAAAGTTAAGTAAGTTGGGGATTTGAGAAAAATATGGAAAAGGGGTTTGTTCTAATCAACTGCGATATAGGTGCGGAGGAATACGTGGTTGAGGAGCTAAAGCTTTTGCCGCAGGTGAAAGGCGCATACATAACATTTGGTGCCTACGACGTAGTAGCCGAGGTACAGACGCCCACCTCAGAAGAATTTGATCAGACAGTATCTCGCAAGATCAGAAACATATCAAGAGTTGAGAGTACCATGACACTCAAGGTAACTGGCGCGCAATAATTTTTGCTTCAGATAGCTTTAAAAAAACGCTGATTTGCTGATAAACAGTTGGAAAAAATCGATTATGAAGGAACCGTCTGGGCCATAAACCATGGGCTTCCCCAACAGCTGCTTGATCACTGTATCAAAAAACTAACGGATTATGGAGTAAGAAAGGAAGACATTGAGATGACAGATGCCCCAAGCAACGTGAAGATTGGGACTGTGGTGGTAAACGTATGGCCATATCACTTGGATGTAGGGCGTGTCAGAACAGTAAGAAACGACTCTTACATCAGCGGCAGCGTCATGACAATAGAATTAAAAACAGATCCGGATGGAAATTACATAGATTAGAACGTCCTGGTGTGTCTGCCTTGTATGAACAGATACATCTTCAATAAACAATTTATTCCAGAATACAATCTAGTCGGTTTGTGAAGAAGAAAAAGCCGCAGACAGCTCCCAACCCAAAGAGGAACCTGCGGATTGCAATCATAATTGGCGTTGCAATAGTTGTTGCAGTCATTGCGGTTGATTACAACCTTGACCAGTCAAATCTGAAGGGACAAAGATTTGGAAATAACCTGTCTGCCATTCAGGCAGACCTTGGCAACGAGACTTCGAGTTTTGACGCCAAACTTACAATGTATGAAAAGGGCCAGATACCAACGGACCAGATGTTAAACATGACGGACATGCACATTGCAAAAATGCAAAACATTCTGACAAGATATGACAGTCTCAGTCCGCCGGAACCGTTTGTTGCATCATTGCAGCTTTTCAGATTGTCAACACAGGTACAGATAGAAAGCGACGAGGCATTAAAAGAATGGGTGCAGACAGGCGACAATGCAACAAGGGCAAAATCAGACCAGCTATTGCAAGAGTCTTTTCAATACGAGATGAACGCATTGCAATCATACAGCAAGGCCAAAACAGGCAGTTCATAGCAGACCGAGTGCATGAAGCGGATTGAGTATTTTTCCAACCTCGTTCTGCACCGCGTTTTTTTCAAGCTCGACAGGAGGAGAAAACGCAATTCGCAGTGTGATGCTTAGCATGTCGCTATCCGTATGAGATACAGTGATTTTATACTGATTCATACCTCTGCCTGAGATAAAATCTATCCAGTAATCCAGTCGCGTTTTTACGTCGTCTAGCTGTCTTGCCAGATATTCCAGATGCATATCCCGCCCGTCAAAGATTCCAAATTTCAACATTGGAATCATGAGATATCCGCTTGTTATCTTGTCGCGCCTTTTGTGCATCTGCTCAATTATCTCGTCTGCTTTTTCTTCAGGATAGATGTTGCCGTATTCTGGGGCAAAATACCCAACTAGGTTCTTTTTCTTGTCATATATTTTAAAATAGTGACCATCTCGCTCTATCTTCCACATTACATCTTACTTGAAAACAACTTGTTGATTAGGATATGGAAATAGAATTGAGGCATTTGCCGCAAAAATATCCCTTCCCGGTATCGAAAACGGTAGAGTTTTTACATTGCGGGCATTCCCTGCTGATTCGGTTAATTTCAATAGGCATAGGTATCCATTATTGTTTTTCTACAAAAGAAACAAGGTCAAATAATATTTGCAATGTCTCTAAAATCAAACATTATAAAGAATAGAAAGCAATTCAAGTTTGTGATTTCCGAATCAACCCGGAGCTTCATCGACAGTCTTGTCGACTATTACATAAGCGAGGCTGGGTCATACAGGCAGATGGCAAAGTCATATTCAGAGGAAGTAGGAGACATACCGTCGGCGGCCTTTGGGATCATACTTGGTTCCATATATTCGGCATTTATCCAGTCATATACAAACCAGCAGCAAAAGCCGTCTCTGGAGGACATTCAAGAGTTTACGCAGCTTGTTAAAAAAAGAGCCGCCCAGATAAAGCGCAGCGTGCTTGACGCCAAAGTCTAGATTTCAAGTGATGCGGACAAATATTTCGAGCTTTTTAATACACTGGCAAGAAAATACCAAAACATGTTGAATGTGAAAATATTGTTTGTATGCCTTGTACTCATAGTTGCATTATCGTGCGTGAGTGGATCTGCAATACAAAAGCAGGTGCACAGTTACGATGCATTTGCACAACCTTCTGGAAACAATACCGCAGATACACAATCCTTTGAAAATGCCCTGCCAGTTCCAGACTGGATCAAAACCGATACAGGCCTGTGGACAAAAGGAAAGATTGATGATTCCCAGTTTATGCTGGGCATGAGATATCTTGTTGCAAACAACGTCATGTATCTCCCTCCCCAATATGTCGACTCGGATTTGCAAAAGCCCATTCCCTCATGGGTAAAAGGCGTTGCCACATGGTGGGTAAACGGTGACGTTTCAGATTATGATTTCCTGTCAGACATACAATATCTCATAGGCGGCGAAGAGATCAAGCTCAAACCTGATGAAAGCAAGACTGCAGGCCAAGACTCGGACATATTATTAAATAATTTTTCAAGAGGCAAGATAAAGGTAGACGGTACCACACTTGATGTTCAGATTGCTGACACCCCAGACAGGATGACTGAAGGATTGCAATTTCAAAAACAACTATCATACAGTCAAGGGATGATCTTTGTGTTTCCGCAGCCACAGATAGTTGCAATGTGGATGAAAGACATGCAGTTCCCGCTTGACATGATCTGGTTTGACAACAACGGAAACGTCGTACACATTGAAAAAGACTTGCCCCCTTGCAACAACAACCAGCCATGTCCCGTATATGATGGAGACAGGCAGAACACAAGATACGTTCTTGAGGTTACTGCAGGGTTTGCTGACAAGTTTAACGTCACAGAAAGATCAAAACTCACCATGTCATGATAGCAGATACATGCATTTTCCAGAGACTGGTTGTTTTACAATGATTCTTGCAGCATACAGATAAATCCCAACATATTGAATCATAATGCATGTCTGAGATTGTACAATATCAGGTTCAGCAGCTAGTCGATAATGGCCAAACGGTGCAGCTTACTCTAGTTGAGGACGTGCAGACAGAGCCTGTCTCACAAAAGCAGCTCATGCTTGAGGCAATCAATAAAAAGCTAGACCCCGAGCTCAAGGACCAGATTCTTCCATTCTTAGAGGCCATACTCCAGGCCCAGCCGACCATTGCAATCAAGAGCTACGCTCAGACTGCAATAACAATAACCATGCCAAAGCGCAGGTATGAGAGGATGGGCAGCCCGCAAGTAGGACAGAGGCTTGAGATTAACATCAAGAAAGTCTAGACTAGTTTTTCCACATCTTCGATTGTTTCAAGAGGCAAAGAGCATGTAAAATCCTTGCACACATAGACTTGGGTCTTGGTTTCATCAAATCCCTTTCCTGAGAAAAACGGCAGTGTCTGTAGTTCCTTGAGGCTTGTCTTGGTTTCAACACTTACAAGTATTGATTCTGGAAGGAATTTTTTTTCAAGATATGAGCACAATTCCTTGTTTGAATGATTTATCATTGTTATCTCAGTTGGTTTTTTCAGATACATGTAGATGACGTTTAGCAATTGGCCAAAACCAAATGGGTTTTCTGCAGCCATGGTGGAAAGAGACCCCATTATCTTCAGAGACGTGTCAAGATACCTATTGTCTTGTGTGACATGGTACAGCCTTAGTAGTGCCCCTGCAGCAACAGAGTTTCCAGATGGCATGGACAGATCGTAGATGTTTTTTGTTCGAACAATCAGCTTTTCGTGATTGTCCGCGGTAAAGTAGAAGCTTTTTTCTGATTCGTCCCAGAAGTGTTCAAGCAGATAGTGTGCATAATGCACTGCAAGATCGAGATATTTTCGGGTCGGCCTGATCTCGAAATGGTCAACAAGTGCATTTACAAAATAGGCATAATCGTCAAGATACGCCCTGAGCTTTGCTCGTCCATCCTTGTACGTATGCAGCAACTCTCCGTCTTGGGTCATTTTTTGTTCTATGAACTTGATGCAGTTTTCTGCAGCATCAAGGAATCTTTCATCCCTTGTGACGCGATATCCACGCAGGAATCCTGTTATCATCAGAGCACTCCATCCGACAAGGATCTTATCATCCCTTCCAGGCCTGACACGTTTGTTTCGTTCTTCCAAAAGTTTTGTCTTGCTTCTTTCGATGATCTCTTTGGCCTCAGACGCGGTCTTGCCGAACTGAAACGCCACTGATGAGAGATTCATCCCGTTATACAGTATTGTACTTCCCTCAAAATTTCCCCCGTCCGTGACGTCATAGTACAGGCAAAACAGGTCGGAATCGGCTCCAAGTATTTTTTGCACCTCGCTTTTTTTCCACACATAGTATTTGCCTTCTTCTCCTTCCGAGTCTGCATCCTGTGCAGAATAAAACCCTCCATCAGGCGAGGTCATTTCGTTTAGGACATAGCCAAGCGTTCTGTTTATCACCTCAATGTACCGCGGGTCTTTTGTTATCTGATATGCCTCCGCGTATACCACTGGAAGCAGCGCATTGTCGTAGAGCATCTTTTCAAAATGCGGTACAAGCCATCTCGAGTCAGTGGAATATCTATGAAATCCCCCTCCAATCTGATCACATATTCCTCCGTTTGCCATCTTGGTCAGGGTTCGCAATACAAATTCCTGAAACTTGGATATTCCGGAGAGCTTGGAGTATCTCAGCATAAATGAAAGATTTGCGGCATTTGGAAATTTTGGAGCATGTCCAAATCCTCCATTTGTCGGATCGCCAAGCGAGAGGAGATTCATTGCAGCTTCATCAAGTATGGATTTTTCCAGTTTTGAGGGTTGCGAGATGGACTCTGTCTTTTGCAGTGCGTTGACAAAATTTTCAGCGGCGGCCCCTACATCATGTGGCTTTTCCCTCCAGGCCTGTGCAAGCTGTCTGACAATGCTTCCAAATCCAGGTCTCCCATAGCCGTCAAGTGGAGGAAAATACGTGCCGACGTAAAACGGCCTCTGGTCCGGGGTAAGAAAAACGCTAAGCGGCCACCCCCCGTTTCCGGTGTTTAGCTGGCACACCTTTTGATAAATGTCATCAATGTCAGGCCTTTCCTCCCTGTCCACTTTGATATTGACAAAATTTTCGTTCATTGCCTGTGCAATCTCTTCATTTTCAAAAGACTCGTGAGCCATGACGTGACACCAGTGACATGCACTATAGCCCACGCTGAGAAATATCGGCTTGTTCTCATCTTTTGCCTTTTTTAGCGCCTCGTCGCACCATGCGTACCACTTTACAGGGTTGTAGGCATGCTGCAAAAGATACGGGCTTGATTCGTGAACTAGATGGTTTGGCTCCACAGTGTCCAGAGCTGAAAATGACTATTTGTATTGTTCCATGATCATTTTGTTTTAGAACTTTTTCAAATATTAAATAGCAGCAAAAATCCCTTCAGATATGAACTGCAAACGCTGTCATCACACAGATGCCGCGCATGAGCCTTCAAGCAAAAGCCACTCGGTCATAAAAGCTGGCAGGTGTCTCATACCGAATTGTTCGTGCAGGCAGTACATTGACCCGATAGACGAGATTGACGAGGAACTAGTCTAGAATTTACTTGCTTGCAGCTGTAATTCCTATTGTTTCGTCAGGTTAACAGATTTTGAGCGCCCGTCTCGTTACTGCTACTTGGCTGAATGGTTTTACTTGGAGCACCAACAACTATCTGCGCAGTCATCCATGGATGGACTTGGCAGAAGTACTGATAGGTTCCAGATTTAGTGAATGCAGGCGATGTGTATGTGGCACCAGCTTTTATCATACTGCTGTCCCAGATAGATCCTACTGAAGTATCTGACTCGTTTCCGTCATAATATGTTGCAGTGTGCGGAACATTGTCAGAATTAACCCATGTCACAGAATCTCCGACTTTGACATTTATCACGTTAGGAACAAAACAGTTTGTATCAGTACATTTTCCACTTGTGGTACTTGCGCCCTTGGCAATTGTTACTGTTGTACCAGACGAGGTATTTGTAGTTGTTGCATTCAGACTTGTTTTTGGCGATACACTGGTTTTGTTTGTGCTTGCTGTGTTTACAGTCATATTTGTTGCAGACACAGTCTTGGTGCCAATTACCATTGTTTGGTTGTTTACAATAACAGTTTGATTAGATATTACCTGCGGAATAACTGCAGTAGCATTTGTGCTGTTTGCAATCGATGCGGTTTGATTTTGAACCGCCTGTGCAGCAGCGACTTGCGCCATGCTTGTCTGGTTGTTTGCCAAGGCCTCAAAATAATCTATAGGCGGGACAGAACTGGTAATCATTTTCAGATCATCTTTGAAAGAGTTGGTAAAAATTAAAACCTGTATAGTCTGTCCTTGCAGATTGTCTTCCTGTTGCTTTTGATATGCAGTGGCATTGACAAGCAAGTCCTCATGTATTCCCATTGTAAGCTTGTGTCCAACTGGCATGGATGCATCATACAAGATTACGTTGTATCCCAGTGGAGGAACCTTGACAAACACCTCTGCATTAGCCATTAGGTCTAGATCATAACTGCGTGTAGAGTTGAAGACCAATACCGGAGTCGTGTTTCCTACATTTTGCTTTGCGTCTTGATCTCTCAAAGCTTGTGCTGCGTCAAGCGTGTCAGCATGATCGAGCAGCTTTAGTTTTGAGCCAACAGGTTGCGAAACGTCAAGCATGACGATGTTGTATCCTGCCTTAGGGGTCATGGCGTCCACTTCTTGCGCTCCCATGATATTAGTAGAAAAGTGCCAATCGTCGCCTATTGACCACACAAGTAAAGCAATTACTACAAGAGATACTGAAATTACAATCATCGCAAAGCCCACCTTTCTATAGTTATGAGGATTCTTCTCTTTTACAACTGGTTTTGGATTATTTGCAGGCTCTGGCGGGGCTGACATTTGTTGTCCAAAAAATAGCGGCTGAATTTAATCTTTATTAATAAACCACCAAGCCCTAGACTTGGACGAGTTTTTTGGTTTTACTGTTCCAAATCAAGTCTTTTTTCTACTTTGAATATCTCAAGTGTGAGTAGGTCTATTGCCTTTTTCAAGTGCTCAAATTCGTCTACAAGATGCTTTTGGTTTTCGGTCAGACCTTTGAGGACGCTTATCATAGACTTTTGGTACCTGTCGTCAGACGAGGCCTCCAGTGCATCAAGTCTTGACTCCATGACATCCAGATCTTTTTTCATCTTCTTGCCATGCGATATTTCCACAGTCAGATTTTCCTCGTACCATATATCAACATAAAGTTAAATGATTCACAAAATAAGCAAAATCATGATTGACGAGAAACTTGCCTTGCTGAACATCTCGCTTCCCACCCCTCCAAAGCCCGCGGGCTCTTACATACCGGTTGTGCGAACAGGAAACCTGGTGTTTGTCTCAGGACAGATTCCAGTCAGAGAGGGCAAAGTAGAGTTTCAGGGAAAAGTTCCGACTGACGTTTCAATAGATATCGCACAGCAGGCAGCCAAGCTCTGTATCATAAACGTGCTGTCCCAGCTCAAGACAGAGGTTGGAAACCTGGACAGGGTCTCAAGGATTGTCAGAATGTCAGGCTTTGTAAACAGTGCAGGTGACTTTTTTGAGCAGCCAAAAATTATCAACGCGGCATCAGACCTGTTGTTTGAGATATTTGGAGAAAAGGGAAGACATTCAAGAATTGCAGTAGGAGCTGCAAGTCTTCCCCTAAATTCCACAGTAGAGATAGACTTGGTAGCCGAGATCAGTCAATCTTAGAATTGAATTTTTTTATAAACTGGGAGATTTTCTCTTTTGGTATGACCGCACCGCATGCCTTGTCGTGTCCTCCCCCTGAACCGCCAAGATCTGTCGCAAGCTGGTTGACAATCCTTCCAAGATGCAGTTTGCAGGATTTTGAGCCCCTTATCGACACCGCATAGATTCCCTTTTCCTCTCTGAACTTGTATGACACTCCGACGTCTTTTCCTGAAAGACCCAGTACAAAATTCACAACCATGCTTGCTCCGGAATCTGTGACCTCCATGTATGCCAGATTTTTCATCTTCTTCATGTTATCCTTGACTTTTTGAATGACCCCGGAAATTCTTTCAGCCTGTATGCGGGCAAATTCAAAAGTATTTGGAATGTCATGCGGATATTTTAGTTGGCTGAGCTCCTCTACAAGATACAGCAGGTATTCGCTATCCTTTTGATGGCTCACGATGGTAAAGGTGAGAACTGTTGCCTCTAGCAGAATGAATTGCCTGTCAAATCTTTGTAATAGTTTTGAGCCGATTGGCCTGTCTTCCATGTAATCTGTAACTGCAGAACATGCAGCAATCAGAGAACTGTGATCGTTTAGTTTTGACTTGAATGCATCGTAGACTTGGACTGTGGTACACTCGTTTATAGTATGAATCAGTTTGACCTTTAGGGATTGGATTTTTTTCTTTATGTTGTCTTCCAAGTCGTGATGGTCAATGTAGGTCACGGCAACGTGTTTTTTCCTCAAATCTTTTAAGAGATCAACGAATTGGTCTTGGTTTGTCTTGCTCAATCCCAGGTCGCATATGTATACTGTTTTTATCGAGTCGTCATTTCGTAGCTGCTCAAGCTCTGTCATGAGTCCAGGGTAATCGACAAGTCTTGTATCCCCGCCAAAGGCCTGTCTTATCAGCGATGCCGCGCCTATGCCATCGGCATCTTCCTTGTGAGAAATACAGACAACTTTTGTTCTTGCCAAGAATTAACAAGGCGGAAACACCCTCATTTAAACCAAAAACGGCAATGTTTTCAATTTTGATCTAGACTGCAAAAGTCGCAGGTTTTTTGAGGTTCATGTAGGTCTTAAACTCTGAGACAAGAGATTTGTGTTTTGTCCCGTCTTGGACTATCACACAATACATGTCATAAAACGAGATTCCAAGCAGTCTTGATTCCTCGTCAAGCTGTGATATCTCGGCCAAGATTTTCGGATCCTTTGTTTCCACCACGAAACTGTCTACTAGCTTTATGAAATCTTCTTCCAGTTGAACCATTTTAAACAATTCATTGAAAATTTTGCTATATACATCATAGTTGTTAGATTAGACCAACTGCTTAATTTTTTACCATTTTCAGCTCTTAGCGATAGTTATGTTCTTATGTAAAACTTTTACAGTTGTGTGGTTGTTTTTTCACCTGATACACACTTTTGGATAGTGTTGGACCGAGGGCTTGCCTAACCAGAGTGTTCTGATTTGAAGCTTTGTCAGAGAAAATCAATACAAAACTTAGATCATTCTATTAAACAGACTTGTCATTGTAGTAAAAGAGGTTTGAATTATGCCCAATCCTCAACAACATATAAAATCATCTCATATCTAAACGTGAATGGGGTTGTACGAGAGCAAAATAGGGATTTCTCTAGTTCTTTTCCTTGCGGTAATGTATTTGGCAACGTCTCATGTTGCCCAAGCACAAGACAGCAATGATTCTGGTGGAACTTCCTCAATTACAAATTTGCAGAATTCCTCTGACAGTCTTGAAATAATTTCAAACTCGGAAGGTCATATGCAGAAATTGGAAATTCCTTCAAGCCAGATGCTCTTCAATGTAGTACCAACCTATGACAACCAAGGAAATCAAGTCTCATTTTCACTATCACTCAAACCAGAACTTGATGCGTTTTATCACAGTATAGGACTGTATGACAAACCAAAGGATACAGTATTCATTTATCCAAGCTTTACGCAGGCCGCATATGGCACACATGGTTTCTACGATTATTACAGAAAACAATGCGACTCTAGCTGCCTTACCGTTCCAATACCAGATAAGGTGAATGGATTACAAGCGTCAAGCATCGCCGGAGCATGGATACTAAAATTACTTGATTACCCCTATGTTAAAGACGAGGATGTTGACAAGAATCCAGATATCTTGAAGCAGTACAAACGAGTCATAGTGTTACACAACGAATATGTCACAAAAAAAGAATTTGACGCCATAACCTCCCACCAGAACGTTATCTTTCTCTATCCAAATGCACTCTATGCACAGGTATCGGCAAACTATGACAATAACACAATAACTCTGGTACGGGGCCATGGATATCCGAACACCTCGATCAAAAATGGGTTTGACTGGAAAGGTGACAACTCAGAGTATGAATATGACGTAGCATGTGCTGACTGGGATTTTTATCATAAAAAACACTTCATCATGCTAAACTGTTATCCAGAATACAAACTTCTTACGAGCAGTGTCATGCTGGGTTTGCTGCAAAAAGATGACCCCGCAGCTATTTCAGACGATTTGGCAAACTGGCTCATGTACCCAGCAGATCAAAACGGGACTGAAGAACTACTGGATGATTTTGATGCCAAAGGCAGCAACATACCACCATGGGTTCAAAAACCAGCTCTGTGGGTTTTGAATGGAGAGATATCAAAAGAAGAGTTTGCTGATATCATGCAGTATCTGTCACAAAACCACATAATAAAGTAGATTCAAATCAGCTTTTTTCTCCGTTCTGGTGCCATTTTATACAAAAAATACCCTTAAGAGCAATCATTGATTTGCCCTCGGAATCAAAGTTTTCCATTTGTAGTAATAATTTAATACACATTTTTCTCAATATTACACAGGTGGAGACAAAGAACATCGGACTTCGCAATATCGAGGTTGCCGATACAAAGATTTGTGCAATAGACGGGATCAATGGCAAGCTGATCTATAGGGGATACGATATCTTGGATCTTGTAAAAAAATCAAATTTTGAGGAGACTGCCTGTCTTCTTCTCAACGACGACCTGCCTACTGAAAAAATTTTATCGGATTTTGCAAGCAGGCTAGTCGAGGTTCGAAATATACCAGACGACGTGGAAAAAAACCTGCAGCACCTTCCAAAAACTGCCAACCCAATGGATGTCATCCAGTCCCGCATATCAGAGCTGGCAGCATATGACAAGGAAAAAGGGGACTACAGACATGCAAACTACAACAGGGCAATTGATCTAATCTCAAAGATTCCAATAGTCATAGCATATTGGGACCGAATCAGAAATGGAAAAGAGGTCATTCATCCATCAACCAAGCTTGGGCATGCAGGAAACTTTCTTTACATGCTTACAGGAAAAGAGCCTGATTCGGAAATTGCCAGGATCTTTGACATATGTTTGATTTTGCATGCAGAGCATAGCTTCAACGCATCTACGTTTGCCGCAAGGGAGGTTGCCTCTACTCGAGCCCACATGTATGCAGCAGTGAGCGCTGCAATTGGTGCGCTAAGTGGAGAGCTTCACGGCGGGGCAAACTTTCAGGTAATGAAGATGCTTTTAGAGATACATACAGAGGACAGGGTCGAGTCGGTAATAAAAGAAAAGCTTGCAAAAGGCGGAAGAATAATGGGAATGGGTCATGCAGTATACAAGACATTTGACCCAAGGGCCGAGGTTCTAAGGGAGCTGTCGCGCAGGTTATCAGAGAAGACAGGGCAGCCATGGTATAAAATTACAAAAAAGGTCGAAGACGTTACAGAAGAGGAGATGAAAAAAGTAAAGGGCTCTGACATTTTTCCAAATGTTGACTTGTACAGTGCCTCAACATATTACATGCTCGGCATACCGATGGACCTTAACACGCCAATCTTTGCAATTTCACGAACTGCAGGATGGACAGCCCATGTGATTGAAGAAAAATTTGCAGAGGCACAGCCAAAACCAATGCTATACAGGCCAAAAGCAGTCTACGTTGGAAAATATTGCGGCCCGTCAGGCTGCGAATACATACCAATTGAGAAAAGACTGGTGCCGACTTGAAATTAAAAATCAGTTAAATGATTATTATACAGGCCGGATACACTGCCAAGCTATGAAGGTACCTTTTGGCATCATAATTTTGGTCGGTGGTTTGCTCATAGGTGTTTTTGTCATGGCGGATTTTCTCATCCCGCATGTAATCTGCAAGATAATTCCCCCCAGTACCAGCATCAAACAGTATGCAGGGCAGTATAACCCAGACATATTTGGTGACATTTGCTCAGCTCTTCATTGATCTTTTCCTGAGAACAGAATCTGCATCGTGCAGTATCTTTTTCTGGTATGGCACCATGTCACGAGGTGGATTCTTGAATAACCTGACGTCGCTGCTCTGAAAATCTCGCAACTATGGTTCCCACTACAACAGATGCAAGAAATACATGCGATATATCGTGTCTTGAGCGTATTGGATTCTCATAGACTCCAAGAAACCCCCTAATTTGACTGCAAGATTGAGCTCTTCTTTTGCCACTTTTTTTGCCGCATCAGATAGTTTTTCTGTCTTGAATACAATCCCGCCAGGCAGGTTCCATTTGTTTTTGTACGGCAGAATGGTCCTTTTAGCTAGGATGAAAGAGGTGTTCTTTCGTATCACGACGTCTACCGTAGAGTGCGGAAAATATGATGAAAATTTGTCAAACAGTTTTTTCGGGGCTTTGTTAAATCTCTTCGTCACATAGGCCTATTGTTCAGATAATTTTAAAGATTATTTTGCGATCGATTTACGTATTTGGAAAAGTCTGATTTAATTTCTTTTAGCAAGCCAGTCCTTTGCACGAGTGTCTACATCATACCTATGCAGAACGTGAAAGACCATCTCGTAAAAAGTTATTCCTCGTTTTTGAGCCTCGCTGTCAATCCATTTGAGACCTTCTGCAAGTTCAGGATCGTACGCCGAGAACTCGACCAACTCATCCACCATATTTGTGAAGAATGAATTGGCTTCTAGCACGAAAACAAGTTTTTATTTTTGTTATTCAGTTGTATATTCAAAATATATAGACAATCAACACCTTTTTGATTGACATATGGAGCACACATATTATTTTGACGGAGACACAAAAAAGATCTCGTGGACAATTGAGAACAATGAAACAAGATCAGATCAAACCAGGATTCACATTGAAGATTATTATGAAAAGATATCAGTTGAACAATCAAAATACGTTGCACTGCATGTGGGTATTTTTTGGAGCATTGGAAGGTTCATAATAAAAAATGGGGATATAGTAAATGTCATGCTTGATCTCAAGTCAATGTTCGAACATCTTGCAAAAAATAAGACGATCATCGATCCATTTGTGAGTGCTCGGGTTGGATTCATTCGGCAATTAATAGATCAGCGAAGGCTTGTGATCAAATACCAGACAATTGATCAGAAAAACAACAAGGCGTCTGCTTTACTTGCGTAGGATCAGGCCAATATCCATCAGGTTGGTGTGGGTAGGACCCGTGAAAATTACTCCTCCGTATTTTTTAAAATAACAATGCGAGTTATTCTGGTCCAGATATGCATCTGCAGATTTTGGTTGCACTGCAGAATCTGCAATTGCGCCTGCCGCGCACGTATTTCCATCAATTCCGTCGGTGCCAACAGATACAACAATCACTTTTTCTTTTCGATCTTTTAGTTTTTTCATCAGATTCAGGACAAGTTCTTGATTTCTTCCCCCCTTTCCTTTTCCCTCAACTGCGACAGTAGTCTCCCCTCCAAAAACAATGCATGAATTCGGGCTTGGAAAATGTCGCAAGAGTTTTGACGCAGCCGATTTCACATTCCCTTCCAAGGGCCAGACTGTTTTTGTGGTAAACCCGAGTTTTTTTGCATATTTTTCCATCGTATGAATGCACGTCTTGTTTGTAGATATCACATAATTTTCGATCCTTGGTTTTTTTGGCGTCTCTGGTATTGCACCCCTGGTTCCAAGAACAATCCTTTTCCAGACAGGTTTTGGGACAAGATTTTTGCGATCATATTTTAACAGGACTTTTTTTGCGTCTGAAAAAGTCGACCTGTCACAATACGTGATTCCAGAGGCAATCACGGAGAGATCGTCCCCTACCACGTCAGACATTACAAGGGATACTGCGCTGCATCGAAGTGATTCGACTAGTCTTCCTCCTTTTACCTGAGAGAGATGCTTTCTTACGCAGTTAACCTCACGTATGTTTGCCCCAGACTTTAACAAGAGATCAGTTACCAGTCGTTTGTCTTTTAGCGATATCCCATCAGGAAGCGTGACAAGTGATGATGCACCGCCAGAGATCAGAAAGATGACAAGATCTGTCGTGTCAAGTGACTTGAGAAAGCCAACAATCTTCCTTGCTGCAATGACGCTTTTTGCAGTTGGAATCGGATGGCTTGACTGTAATACTGTGAATTTTTTCCCGCTAACCATGGAATGTGTGCTGCGGGGGATCACCACAATTCCGCCGTGTAGTCTGGTACGAGAATCCACTACTTTTGTCATCAGATCTGCCGACTTGCCAATGGCAACTACATGGATACGGCCATATTCTCCGAGAGACAACCTTTTGCGTCCTATTTGCAGGTGCGAGAATCTGACAATTCTGTCAAGCGAATCTTTTGGCATAGCAGCTGCAAGACCCCGTTCAATAATTTTCAATGCCAGTTTTTTATCACTATCCGATGCGAGTTGCTTGAAATTTCGAATTATCATCTCTTGTCCTTTGTACAAATAGAAATGATCGGATGAATTTTTGAATCTTTTTAGCAAACTGCCTGATCTGAGTTTAAAAGTGATGCGTACCCTTGTTACAGTTTTTTTATATACAGTCTGAAACAAGATAAGATATGAAAGGCAGCAATTTTCCATCCAAGAGTAAACTAACAATCTATCTTGGACTTTTGGCGCTAGTTGTAGTCGTTATGATTCCCGCTCATGCGGATCAGGTCGTACAACCCACCAGCGGAGGTACTTTAGATATTGGATTTTCAACCAACCCTGCCAATCCAACCCTTAATAGCGACACGTATCTTATGATAAATTTTATTGATAAATCAACTCACCAGCTTCTGAAGCACATAGATTACAAAGTGTCTGTAATGGAGGGAGACAATCAGATATGTGGAACCGGAGCCAAACATATTGGAGATCCAGCAGCAATCACCAACTTCGAGTGTCAATTCCCAGACGCTGCAAAATACCAGGTAATTGTAGAGGTTGACGGAATATTATTCAATCCAATTCCACCGGAAACAGCAACGTTTACTGTTGATCTTAGTGGCAGTTCATCAAACTCAAATCCACCGCCAAATTCCAATACAACATCTCCACAAAACAGCACTCAGAACATAATGATTCCCTCATGGGTGAAAAAAACTGCCGGATGGTGGGCTAGCGGTCAGGTCGGAGACCAAGATTTTGTCAAGGGAATACAGTATCTAATACAACAGGGAATAATGCAGATACCAACACAGTCAAACTCTTCTGCAACAAACGGGGCACATCAGATTCCATCATGGGTGAAGAACACTGCCAAGTGGTGGTCAGACGGACAAGTCGGGGACCAGGACTTTGTCAAGGGAATACAGTGGCTTGTCTCAAATGGCATAATCATAGTTTGATGTCAATGACAAATCCTTTCAAAGAGCCTAACACTAATTTTGTTACGCAATACTTAAGCAATATTATATCATATGGTGTCACACATGTCAGGAAATAGTCCAGACCTAAGAGACAAGGTAGCTGAAAGCCGAGGCTTTTTGAAAAAACTGCAGCTTGTCATACCAGGGCTCAAAGAATACCGTAAGCTTGAGGACATTAGAGCTGCAGATGAACTTCTCAGAAAGCAGGTATTTGACAGGCTAGATGGTGCAAAAAGCAAGCTTGAGATGATAAGAAAAGCAATGGCAGACAAGGGGGATTTTAACAGTCTTACTTCGATAGGTTCAACCATTTCACAGTTGCAGCAGATATCTGGCGAGGTGTTTCACTCTCAGCAAGGATCTGCAGGAATTTCACCAAATATCAGGATAGACGAGAGTACGCTAAACAAGTTGTATGAATATGATTATAATTTTGTAAACAGTGCAGAGCAGATCTTTTCCACAATTACAAGTTCGCTTGGAGACTATACATCAGGAACAGCAACAGCGCAGGCAATTGTCGCAAAGATTGGCCCAATGCTCGAAGACTTTAAGCACGCTTGGAAACAAAGACTTGAATCGGTTGAAAACATACTGGTAACAAAATAGATGATAAATGAAAATGATAATAACACGAAAGACAAAAAGTGAAGCATAGATGTTCGGACATAAAAAAGATCCAGACTTTGGCGGAGGAAGTGTCGTTGGTTCCACCACAATAGAATGGGATTCCCAGTACAAGGAGGGAAACATCATGTGGAAGGTTCCGCGACTGATAAGACTAAACGACAACATTGTAGTAAGAGAAGACGAGATTGCAGCGTTTTTCAGGGACGGAAAAGTACTGACGTATTTTGACAAGCCAAACAGATATGCCCTGACCGATTTTAACGCGCCAATAGTTGGCGGTCTTTTAAAATTCTTTACAGGTGTCCAGCAAGCTGCAGAGGTATACTATCTACAGAACAGATACATTGACGGGAAATTTGGCTCGGCCCAGCCATACCAGTTTGTCGACCCCGTCTTTGGCATAGTAAATCTTCGAATCTTTGGAGAGTACAGGTGGAAGATATCCCAACCGGAAAACTTTGTCAACCAGTTTGTCGGTACTTTTGCTGCCCAGACATCGGATGACATTGAATCAAGGCTCAAAGAACAGATGATTCTGCTGGTATTCAATGCGGTAGGAAAGATGAAGGACAATGGCCTGAAGGTGACAGAACTTGCCGCCAACCTTCAAAATATCGAACAGGTCGTACTTGCCAACGCATCAACTAATTTTGGCCAGTATGGAGTTGAGATTAACAAGATATCAGGACTTACAATAAGCCTCCCAGAAGAGGTTCAAAAGGCAATTGATACAAAATCCCAAATGTCCGTTCTAGGAGTCAACTACCTCCAGTACCAGGCAGGCCAAGCACTGACTGACGCTGCCAAAAATCCAGGAGGCATGGCAGGAGTAGGGTCAGGGCTCGGAGTG
>JAGWFW010000029.1 GCA_028867735.1 Nitrososphaerota archaeon | reverse complement strand
AGACAAGCATTGAAAAACCACTTTATCCCCGATAAAAACCATGCTAAAGCAAATAATACTTTAAATCGGAATTAGATTGTATTTAGCATCATGGCACAGGATTTTGAAAATTTTGTTAATCAAAGTTACACTTCGAGGCCAAAATATACTGAAATAATGGCAGGAGTTCCTGAAGACTATAAACAGATAAAGACACTGGGCGCCCTTCTGGAAATAAATTACAAAACAGTAAGAGCTAAAGAACAGTTACGTCAAAATCTTATATCGGGGATAAAGACTAGCAGTACAAAATATCCCGGCATAATAGGATTTGACGATGACGTTGTACCAGCATTAGACAGAGCCATTTTATCTTGCCATGACGTCATGTTGATTGGACAAATTGGCCAGGCCAAAACAAAGATAGCTCAGACAATTGCAGAAAATCTGCTTTCTCCAATGCCTGTGATAAGGGGAAGCATTACAAATGATTGTCCGATGGATCTGCCTGCCATCGACCTTATCCTGTTGCTGCAAGACAAGGACAACCCCTCGTCAAATCCCACATTTTACATTGATTCTGACAGCATGGAAAAGATTCGTAACAACAAACTTGAAACTCCGATAGAATGGATGTCTGGCAAGAGCCGATTCAAATATGTTCTTGCAACACCTGACATTTCCGTAAAAGATCTAGTGGGACAGATTGATGCAATAAAAGTAACAAAAAAAGGAACAGAGATGTATGAAATCGAATCTTATTCCCCCGGTCAATTAATGCAGGCAAAGCATGGACTTTTTTGCATTGACGAACTTCCAGTTCTTGACACAAGAAAACAAGTAGCACTTCTCTCAGTGTTACAGGAGGGTAGATTCACTACAGGATCCTATCCAGTGATTTTTGAACCAAAAACTGTGTTTTTTGCCACTGCAAATCCTATCGATTACACGCATGCAGGAAAAATAATTGAACCTCTCTATGATAGGCTAAAGAGCCACATTCATACACACTATCCTAAAACACTGCAGGACGAAATGCTCATTGTTGCCCAAGAATCCAAGATACCAAAGTCATTCATCCCGGTTTTCATGCTCAAAGTACTGGTAAGGATAGCACAGCATGCACGTTCAAGCCAAGAAATCAATCAGGACAAAGGCGTTAGTGTACGAACAAGTGTGCATGGACTTGAACTCCTAGTTGGCGAAGCAGAGAGAGTCCGGGCATTATCTCATGATATGTTGCCATTGCCCAGGCCAGATGACATATTCTGTATTGGACAATGTGTCAAGTTTGAACTTGCTGAACTGGACGACACTGCGGAGAACCGTCAAAAAACTCTAAAGACGTTGATCGATGCTGCTATGAAAGATACATCTTTGGAGTACGTCAAAGATGTGGAACAAAATGTTTTTGAAACAATAAAGCAGGAATTCGCTGGTAAAAATTTCCTAGTATCACAAGGAATTCTGGGTTCTAACGGCATGGAAAACTCATATGAAAAACAACTCCAAAATTTCAAGTCCCTGTCAGATTTGGTCAACAGAGTCTATCAAAAGGTAATGCTGGAACAAACTGAATTTGTCAACCAAGTCAAAAAATATAACATTTCGTACGAATCACTAGAGTTTTCTGAAATTGCAAGTCACGAGCTTAGGGCCGCAACGCTTGAACTGGCTCTTGAGGGACTCTGTTCTGTAGAACCCAATGTCTTGAATAAGAAAGAGGGCACATACGTTGCCGCATAGCACAACAAACTTTGTCTATTTTCTAAGTGAAGAGAAAAATAAAAAAAATTCAGAAAACTCTGAGATATCAAATGAACATATGAACAAAGTCCTAAAAACAATGGCAAAACAAATACTAAAAGAAAAAACTCCCTCAGTACAGGATTTGGAGAAAATACTTGAGGGAATAGCACAAGAAGAGCCTTCCCAGTCCCAAACTGAGGAAGAAAAAAATGAACTTGACCTCCATGGAAGTAATGAACCGATAACAAAATATCTGCAGAGGAAAGGTTACCTGAAAGATGAAAAGAAATGGCTTACCAAAAAAGGATTTTTTGAAATCGGACAGAGAATGCTTGAAGATATCATAAAAGCAATAAATGAAGGAGGATTTGGGCTCCATGAGACAAAAAACATTGGCTCCGGGAGCACAATACTTGATACCACAAAAAAGCTGGAAATTGGAGAAGATCTCAAAAACCTAGACATTCCAAAAACAATACTGAATGCTGTACAGAGATCCAAAAACAAGAACTCTGAATTAGGCTTCCCAATTCATCTGGAATTTGATGATTTTGAAAAATTTGAGACGCGCGATGAGGTAAAGGTAGGAGTAGTTTACTGCATTGATCTTAGTTCCACAATGAAATATTCCCTGAATTCTGGCGAAGGAAGCAGGATAGAGGCTGCAAAGAAAGCCTTGTGGGCACTGTATGTATTGAACAAGAAATTCTTTCCTAGTGATTCAATCTACGTTGTAGGTTTTGGCTCCTTGGCGTCAGAAATTAAACCGCACGATATACCATATCTTAAGACTTATGATGCAAATGACAACTTTTTGCACTATACGAATTATCAGGCCGCACTTCGACTTGCGTTGAAGATACTAAAAAAGGACGGCGCGCACAATAAAAGAATAGTTCTGATTACTGACGGACAACCCTCTGCATGCTTTGTTGACGACGAATCTCAAAAAGCAGCAATCCTATCAGACAAACCGTATTCTCATTTTTACAAACCCGATGACACAACTCTTGCCAAAATGAAAACTGAAAGAGAGATCAGGCTCGATATCAGAAATGAGATGGTGTACCTATGTTACAGATACAAACAAGTAGATCCTACAATTGACGCTAAAACTCTGTATGAGGCAAAAAAATGCAGGCACGAGGGAATTGAGATTGACACCATAATGGTAAGCGAGGAAGAAGAACTATTGACCTACGTAGAAAACTTGGAAAAGAACCTAAAGGGAAGGGCATACTATATCAATCCTGAAAAAATTGATAAAATACTCATAAGTGACTTCATATCAAACAAGAAAAAGATACTTAGCTCAAAACACGGTTGGTAGATATGGAAGACAATTTTGACAAACAAAAAATGCTTGAAGTCCTCATGGATCCAAGCATTTCTATGATTCTGGCCGAGCTGGAGGATGGCAAGAAAGACTCTGTTCACATTGCTGAAAAATTACAGATATCAGAAGAGGAGATCAAAGTTCGTCTCTCCTATGCCATTGAACATGAGTTTGTTATTGTAACACAGAATGGATCTAGTACCACCTTTGGCGTGGACAAGGACAAGCTCAATAAAATAATGGAATCTGATGAAAATTTTGACGGAGTTGTTAGCGGACTGACTGAACTAGATCAATTCCTTAACTAATGCTAAACCTTACCGCGTCTTTTTATGAAATACATCATGCCTATAGCAAGACCACTCAGGCCAATTATCAGAATTATTATGCTAGCCAAGTCAATCAAAGCCGGACCCTTTGGATAATATCCTATGATTCCAAGAACTTGCATCTCTTCTCGAGCAGTATTTTGTATTTTCAATTCATATGTACCGTTTGAAGAAATTGTAAAATTTTCCTGAAATGGACTCTTTGTTATTGATCTTGTAATGATAGAATCTCCATTAGGATCAACAACACTGGCACTTACGGTATCTCCATTCTTAAAATCTGATATCTGAATAGAATAAACTCCGTCTTTATTCTGTGCTGGATCTAAAATTTTAGTTACATTCATGGGAGCACCAGCTGGCAAGTCTTGTTGTGATGTAACAAGGTCATTTACTTCAGTCTCGGATTGGGAAAATGAAATCAACATGCCTACAATTACAAGCATTCCACTAACTATGAGTATGGCTTTTGGTCTTGTCATGTTTTGAGCTCCTGTAAACCCCTTAGTTAAAACTTCGCTGGTTCTCAACCTTGCAATGTCATTGAGATTGCAGAGATGATTCCTTCGACAAGGTTAATTCTAAGAGAAAATCACTGTAAAACATTGTATAAGACACATGCTGTTTTGTTGCTGGTATTTCTTGTTTTTTCACAGACACTGTCAAATACTGTGCCGGTAGCACATGCACAAATATCTTCACATCCAAACTTGTTTGTATCAGCAGAAAATAGCCTCTTTCAAAATCATTTTTCAGGAGCAATGGTAGTTGAGGTAATAATCAAAGGAAATAATGTACAAACAGATCAGGCTCAAGGCGAACCAAACGTCAATGTAAACGGAAGAACGCTACGCATGGCACAGACATCAGATGGGTACTGGTATGCATTTTTTGCAAACACAAATGCTGCAAAACAAGCAGATCAGGCGTCACTGTCTGGCACTGCAGGTCAGAACATGGACTTTGGAGTTTTTTGCTCCTCTTCCACTCCATCATCTGTGCTTGGAGCTGATTTTTCGCAAACTGACGGTATTGCAATACCAGATTCTAATGGACTTGCAGGCACAACCCAAGGACTGGCATCATTTGGAGTATGTAGCGGTACTCCGCAACCTCCTGCCGTAGATCAAGACAATGTAGTAAAAAATGCCCCTTCGCTGAATACAAATTCGAATATACCTCCGGGGCAGACTGGAATAAATCCAAACATTTGGCCCGTGATACAGCTTTTCTCATTTAGTAATGATGTCAACATACAATATAACGGGGCAACAGGAACACAAAGCGTAGACCTTACCTACTCCGACATTCCAAATATCTCGATAAACCTTGACAGATCTGCATATCCTGCAGGCTCTGAGGTCTTTGCAACCATAAACGATATTCAATTAAACGAGGATCCGACAGCGGTAGATTCTTGGACGTTCAACGTAAACAGCCCAGAAGCAACTTTCTATCAAGCGTTTCCAGAGTCTGGCAGAGGCAGCACGTCGGGGCTTGTAAACCTCTTTCCGTATCTGAGCAGCTTGGGTTTTAAGGATAATGGAAAGGTTGAGATGAATCTAGGTAACGTCATCAATTTGAAAACAAACAATCTTCAATCAAGTTCCTCAATAAATGCAAATGGAGTAACCTACAACAAGTTAGTTACATTTGTAGAAACTGGGCCAAATACCGGTGTCTTTGAAAGTGATTATGCAAGTGTCTCAACAATCGGTATAGCACAAAATGCTCCAAGATCCCAGTCTGGCACAATCGAGTATAATCTTCGTTCTACATCAATTGTTTCTGGTAACACAAACACAGGTCTTGTACTTGGTACTGGGCAAAGCCAATTTGGACCTGGACAGAGAGAGGTAATCACATTGACTGATAACAATCAGGTACTAAATTCTGGAATCATAGAAACTCTAAACGTATTTAGAAGCTCAGCCATGGTACCTACTCTAAAGATTGGCAATCCAGTTACGTTAACTGGTGCCTCGGGTGTAAATTTCTACTCTAAGCCAAACACCCTCACAAACCCGATCTCTGTTCCTTCCAGTGTTACTGACTCTAATTCCGCAAGATTGATGATAGACACAAGGTCGACTGCATCTACAAGCTTTTACGAGATGACGTTGAATCTCGGTGTCACTGCAGGAACACTCAAAGGCTTGTTAATAGACACCACGCAACCAAACTCTGGCGGTACAAACTGGATAAACTATGATCTCAGATCATTTCAACAACAGCTGGGACTTAACTCATTCTCAACTACAAGCATGACCATGCATTTTGGCAGTGCATCTAGCAGTTCATCTGTTCAGATACTGCGACAAGGAAGTATTTTCTCAGGAAATGGTCTTGTACAAATAAGTAATTCCGCAGTATCCTCAATTGAATCACAAGATTCGTCATCTCCTGTGTATCTGGAGATAAATTTCGGGAGCTCAAATGGAGCCATCTCACAAGAGATAGACACACAGCCCATAGTATTTGACCTGTTTTCCTTTGGAGTGCAAAATGGTAAAACCGTCAATAATGCTGCCTACAGATCTGAACTTGAAGAAACAGCAGCAGGTTCTGGAATCTTCACCGGTACCATAGAATACGTAGTGGCAAACCAACTGAACCAATTTGATCCGAATTTCATAAAAACACTGCAAACATTTGGCAACAACATTGTATTTCTTGTAAACGGCCAGATGGTAGATCAAAACGGAATAAATTTCTCTACCACGGGGTCGTCTACTGCAGGTCGACCGACCACCGTCACCTCAAAAAATAGCCTTCCAACACACACGGGAACCGTAACGCTTGACTCAGGAAATTACAGGCTAGGCTCGCCTGTGACAATAACTGTAAATGACCCAGATCTTGCCTCGTCTTCAGATACAATACAATCATTTACTACAATAAGTGATCCAAATTCTTCTGCCGCAGATACCGTAGGAGATGCGAATGGGAACATACTGCTTGAGGTGTGGATAAAGGGCTTCAGATATCATCAATGCACTATAAACGGAGTATTTCACGGCGGACTTGCCGCTTCTGGCTTTACGCTTACCGAGACATCCCCTGGCTCGGGAATATTCCAAGGCGTATTCAAAATGCCCTCTTGGATTTGCAGTGAAGACGGGACATCTCTGATATCGCCTGTTGGAGGAATAGTGCAGGCTTGGTATCATGACTATATGGATGCATCAGGAAGATCAGTTGTAATAGGATCAACAGTTGCTTCTCAAACACCCCAGTCTTCGTCTCAATCATCTGCACAGCCTGTCCAGTCTCAGCCTTCTGCGCCCAGCATGCCAGTATATACTTCAAAGATTACTCATGTAACACAAATCGGCACCGAAGATGGGCTGCCTCTGCTACAAAACCCCCGGGTTGGCCAGGCAATAACCTTCAATGATATAATTTCAAATGGAGACTACCAAAATGATCAAAAGATTTCCTATATTGTTCAAGTAAAAGACAGTCAAGGCAAAGTTGTCTACTTGAAATGGATAGACGATACGATAGGCACGTCAAACGAATCAACAGAGAAACTGTCATGGACTCCTACCAGTACTGGAAGTTATTCTGCTGAAATCTATGTTTGGAACGGCATGGATTCGTTAGTACCGCTGACTGCGAAAAACGGATACCAGTTTCAGGTGCTGCCATAGTTAGCCAATAGCTTAGAAACTGTATTTTGATTTGTAGGGAGATACTACGCGCAGTTCCTGCACTACTTTTTTCAGTACGTCTACAGTCTGATTAATCTCCTCCTCCGTATTTGTGGTTCCAACGGTCAAACGCAACGAACCAGCTACTTGTTCATGTGAAAAGCCCATTGCCCTAAGTACATGCGATGCTTTTTGGATGCGTACTGAACACGCAGAACCTGTGGATGCGGCAATTTTATTTTCGTCAAGCTTGATTATCAAGTCCTCTCCATTGACCCCAAGAAACGTAAAATGTGTGTTATTTGGAATCCTTTTTTCAAGATGTCCATTAAGGCTAGTTTCCGGTATCTCAGACAGGATTCTCGTGGTAAGCTTAGAAGTTAGACTCTTGAAATGAACAGTATTCTGTTCCATGTTATCCTTTGCTAGCTTGCATGCCATTCCAAATCCTACTATGCTTGCAACGTTTTCAGTGCCAGATCTCAGTCCGTTTTCCTGCCCGCCTCCAAGTATGAGAGGATACACGCTAACTCCCTTTCTTATGTACAGCGCGCCTACCCCTTTTGGGCCGTTTATTTTGTGCGAGGACATGGAAAGCAAATCGATTCCAACGTCATTGACATTGATTGGAATCTTACCAACTGCTTGCACCGCATCCGTATGAAAAATTATGTTATTCTTGTGTGCAATATCTGCAATTTCTTTTATTGGCTGAACTGTTCCAACCTCATTATTTGCAAACATTATGGTAATAAGGCACGTATCATGCGAAATCTCCTTTTGTACATCACTTACATCCACAAGACCGTGTTTATCCACGGGAAGGTATGATATTTTGTATCCTTTTTTTTCAAGGCGCCTGCAGGGTTCTAGTATGGCATCGTGTTCTATGGACGATGTTATGATGTGTCTGCCTTTCCCTTCTAACGCCACTCCGTAGATTGCGGTATTGTTTGATTCTGTGCCGCCTGATGTCAAAAGAATTTCCTTGCTGTCTGCACTGATCAATTCTGCTATTCTTTTTCTGGAATTCTGGATGGCAGTATTGGCGGCCCTACCAAGCTTGTGTATGGACGATGGGTTTCCATATTGTTCCCCAAAGTACGGAATCATTTCGTCTATCACTTTTTGATGAACGGGAGTTGATGCCGCGTTGTCTAGGTAGATCAATCCACTATCACGTTTAGCTTGCCGGGACGATATCCTTCAGGGTCTATCGTTAAAGACTCAAACCCGAGTTCTTTTAGACATTCAGTCAACATCGAGATCTTTTGCAAATCTGTGAGCAAGTATAGCTCATTTTGTCCCACTTCGATTCTTGCCTCTGTTCCAAAATCGCGTACTCTGACCTGTTTTGCGCCAAAAAGATGCTTTACCATGTTCTCGCTTTTTTCAATTCTCGCCAGTTTTTCTGCTGTAACCTCATGGCCCCATGGAATGCGTGAGGCAAGACATGAATTTGACGGTCTGTCGTAAACTGAAAGTCCCGATTCTCTTGCAAATTCCCTTACTTCTGTCTTGGTCAGACCGACCTCTACTAGAGGGCTGTGAACACCATTTTCTCGTAATGCATCTATTCCAGGTCGGTATTCTCCAAGGTCATCTAGGTTGGTCCCATCCACTATTGTATCAATGCCGTAATTTTTTGATATCTCTGTCAGATGAGCAGCTAACTGTGTCCTGCAATGGAAACACCGGTTCTTGTCATTTTTGACAAAATCTGGATTCTCAAGTTCATTGTATTCCGTTATGATGTGTCTTATTCCAATCTCCAAGCAGATCTTCTTTGCAGAATTCAATTCTTCCAGGGCCAGAGTCTTGTAATCTGCAGTAACAGCCACGGCCAGATCTCCAAGCGATCTATGCGCTGCATATGCTACCAGCGCACTATCGACCCCTCCTGATAATGCTACTATGACCTTGTTCTTACCGTCAAACCATCTGACTAGGTGTTCCAATTTGTTCATTTCAGGTGTAACTTTTGCCTTACTTCAGTAATAATCAATGCGCTTGCATCCCTGAAGGGGATACCAAGTGCTTCTGAAACTAGTTTAACGTTGTCTGCTTCTACCTTGAAGTTTGCTCCATTATTTTTTGTCACTTTGCATTGAACAGTAAAATTCCTACCATGTATTGTAATTGGCACTGAGACAGTAGACCTTGGAATTATGTAGCGATTCGATGTCCTGACCCTTACACCCAAAGTGCCGGTTTCTGAGACGATCGTGCTAATCATGTCATTGAGATTTGAGGAATCACATATGACAGAAATGATGTTGGTCGGCCTACTCTTTTTTGTAACGGCTGGAGTCACAGTAACATCCCTTGCCCCATTTGAAATCAATTTGTCAATTACATGTCCGATGATCTCTCCTGAAACATCATCAACGTTTGTCTCAATGATCTGAACCGAGTCCTGCTCCCACAGGCCAATGATCTCTCCCCTGACTATTTTGAGCACATTTGGAAATCCCTCAAAGTCTTTACTGCCTGCCCCGTATCCAATTGACTTGACTTTCATAGCGGGGTAAAACTCTGAGCATCTTTTTGTAAGATTGACTAGCAAACTTGCCCCAGTAGGCGTGGTTAGCTCCTCCCTGACTCTGCCCCCGCTAATTACTATGTCAGAATTGCGAAATATTTCTAGGATTGCACTTGCGGGATTTGATGTAATTCCATGTGAAAAGTCCAAAGTTCCTCCCCCAACTGCAACATGTGTGGAGACAATCTCTTCAGAGAAAAACCCCAAGTCGTCAAGAGCTATTGCTGAGCCAATTATGTCCACTACAGTGTCTATGCTTGATGCCTCGTGGAAATGAACAGATTCTACGGGCTCTCCGTGAATTTTGGATTCTGCTTTGATTAGAGATCTGATGCTCTCTTTTGAAAAGACACTGGCTTTTTCAGACAGCCCGATTTTGTCTGAGGTCTGTAGTATGCAATCTTGAATATCGATTCCCCTTCTTTCATGATGTTCTTCCTTTATGTCTAAAGATAACACGGTGGCCTCAGTTCCATGCTTTGTTACTTTTTCAAAGTCCATCTTCTGGATCTTGGAACCCTTGAGATAATTTTCTGCCGTGTGTACGCCGTCTATAATTTTAGATTTGTTGGCTCCGATGTTTACAAGAGCAGAAAGCAACATGTCGCCAGAAATGCCTGCTACCTGTGCATCAATCACAAGGACCATGATCCTGTAAGCAGTTTTGAATGCATATAAATTGTAATTTCATTGAAGCAGTTTTTTTGTATTGATCTTGAAAAAATAGTGAGATTTAATTAGTGAATAAATGGACGCCACACTGTGATTACGATTATCGGTTCTGGCAAGGTGGGGGGAGCAGCTGCACTTTTTACTGCGCTACGTAAAGTGACTGACGAAATTCTTCTACTTGATGTAGTACAAGGCCTTCCACAGGGAGAAGCCATGGACCTTAACCATATGTTGTCTGAAAAGGGAATAGATGTGAACATCCGTGGCTCAAACGATTACTCTGAGATGAAAGGATCAGACATTGTAGTCGTTGTAGCCGGTTCGGGAAGAAAACCAGGAATGACAAGAATGGATCTGCTGAAAATTAATGCGTCAATTGTAAAAGGCGTTGTGGAAAACATAAAGAAATTTGCAAAAGACTCCATGATAATCCCGGTAACAAATCCTCTGGATCCAATGGCGTATCTCACGTACAAAGTTTCAGGATTTCAAAAAAACAGAGTGTTTGGAATGGGTAACATGCTTGACTTGTCAAGATTTGTCCAGTTTATCCACGAGTCTACGGGCTATTCCCGTAACTCAATTCGCGGCTTGGTCATAGGGGAACATGGAGAGAACATGCTGCCTCTACCTCGATATTCAACAGTATCTGGGGTTCCTCTTACCTCGTTGTTGCCAAAGCAGAAAACTGATGAACTTGTACAAAATACAAGACAGGTTGCAGCCAAAGTAATTGAGCTCAAAGGGGCCACAGTTCACGCACCGGGAAATGCAATATCTGCAATTGTTGAAGCGGTAGTGAGGGATACAAAGCAGGTCATACCTGTAGCAACTTATCTTGACGGAGAATATGGCTATTCAGATGTTTCAATCGGAGTTCCTGCCGTACTTGGCAAAAATGGCGTAGAAAAAGTCATAGAACTGGATCTGGATTCTAGTGAAAAGGAATGGTTCAAGAAGGGAGTGGAAAGCGTCAAAACTGCCATTTCTGGTCTTGAACTCTGATCAGATTTTTAACCCCTCGACAAACATGAATGTTGTTGGAACTTTTAGAGATACTCAAATCGCTTGAACTGGGAAAGATTAGCACAGCCAAGGCGAAAAAACTACTTTCCCTTCATTCCATAGAAAAAATAGAAGACTTTGCAAAATTTGATGTAGGTAGGAGGATCCGAAGGGGAGTTCCCGAAGTGGTGTTTGCCCAAAACAAGCAATTTGCCGATCTGAAAAAAATAGTGCTTGCAACAATGACTAGATCAGACTGTATAATGGCCTCGAGAATTAACAAAGACCATTACATAAAGATTGTCTCTTTTTCTAAAAAAAATAAACTCAAGATACACGTAGGAAGAAACACCACGTCTATTCTGTTCTACAAGAAATTATCGTCATCAGGTGGCAAGATAGGGGTATTGACAGCTGGCACTTCTGATATTGGCGTGGCAGAAGAGGCTAGGCTAATGTGTGAGGCAATGGGCTGTAAATGTATCACAAGCTATGATGTAGGCATAGCAGGTCTGCACCGAGTATTTCCAATAATTAAGAAAATGATAAGCGAAGAAGTGGACGTAATTATTGTTGTGGCAGGAATGGAAGGCGCACTTGCATCTGTTGTCTCGTCGCTAGTTGATATACCGGTGATTGGAGTTCCATCATCAGTGGGATATGGATATGGGGCAAAAGGCGTTGCTGCACTTGCCTCAATGCTCCAGAGCTGCACACTAGGGCTTTCTGTTGTCAATATAGATAATGGGATAGGTGCAGGAGCCTTTGCAGCAAACATTGCAAATCGAATTGCCATGAGCAAAACTATGTCTTGATTATACCGATGTGTCCTAACTCTGAGCCTATTCCATATCCTATTAGTGCAATACCGGTGCCAAGTCCTGCCATTTCCAATCCGCCCCATATGATGTTCAAATTTGCCATCTTCGACTTGATTGCCCCGATCACAAATGATGCAGATAGGCTTGTACCAACAGCTATTAACAACGGTGTATATCCGCTTGAAAAGAAATATGGGATTATTGGCAAAATGCCTCCTACTAGAAATGCGCCAAACATGCGGAACGCACTCTTCAATGGGCTGCCCACTATCTCCATATTCATTTTCAATTCTTCTGCAAGCATGGTGTCAAGCCACACTTTTTTATCAGAAGTAATCTTACTAACTATGTTTTCAAGCTCTGTTCCAGAAAATCCCTTTGCTTTGTAAATCTCCCTTATTTCCGACCTTTCTGCTTCTGGGACATTTTCCATCTCCCACTTTTCTCGTTCAATCTCTGATTGTAGTATCTGTCGCTGTGATCTTACTGCCAAATAATTCTGGACCGCCATTGCTTTTGCACCGGTAAACATTGCTACTATTGCGGCCAATATGATTACACTTGAAGCCTGATCAGCTCCTCCAACCCCTGCCACAAGTCCCAATGATGTGTTTATCCCGTCTCCAAAACCAAATACAAAGTCCCTTATCGAGCTGCTTTCCTTCTGGTGTCTCTCAATATGCCTTGGTTCTGATATGCCCATACGCTGTAGATTGTATATCACCAATTTATATGTCAAAAGTGAAATTTTCTCAAAACACGACTATGTGGTAAACGATTTATATCGTAGTAAAAAAGAACTAGAAGAATGGCAGGCAAGAGGATAGTTCTCACCGCAGATCGTAGCCTGATGACTAATTATCGTGGAAATTTTCTCTATGGCTTTATCGCATGCGGTCCCTACGAGGTTATTCCGGAATGGGTTTTTGACAAAGTGTTTTGTCCTCCTGTGGAAACCAATGTAGCTACTGGCGAGGCAAAAGTAGCTCAAGTTGGTTTGCGCAGAGTAGAAGCTTCCCTATTGCAAGGTTACAAACGCGACGAAGTCTTTATTGCAAATCCTGATTATCTTGAAAAGTGTATAGGACCAGATACCAAAGTTGTAGGAATAAATGTAATGGATCCACTTGGTATGGCTCCAGTTACTACTACCATGTCTCCTGAAAAACTCTCGTACGTTGCCATGAAATTCAAGAGAATGTGTGCTAAAATTATTCAGCTCAAGAAAAAATACAATTTTCATGTGGCCGTTGGTGGAAACGGTGCATGGGAACTTGCAAAAACTGAAAGAATGAAGATTCACGGCCTTGATACTGTTGTAGTAGGAGAGGCTGATGAGCTCGCACTGGATTTGTTCCATGATCTGGAAAAAGGGGATGCCCCAGAGTTGATGCATTGTTTTGTAAAAAATATTCAGAATATACCAATGATTCAAGGTCCTACTGTAAACTCGCTTATTGAAGCCATGCGAGGATGTGGAAGGGGCTGCGACTTTTGTGATGTCAATAAAAGATCAAAGAAGGATCTACCGCTTGAAAGACTACAGCAGGAAGCAAAAATAAATCTGGATTACGGTTTTGATTCCATCTGGTTGCATTCGGACGAAATGCTACTCTACGGATGTGATAATCGCGAGTTTAGGCCAAACTATGACGCAATAACTGAATTGTGGAAGGGACTCAAGTCTCTTGGCGCTAGGTTTGTCGGAACCACTCACATGACATTTTCTGCTGTATGTGCTGATCCAAAATTATTCCATGATATATCTGAGATAAACGGAATGAGCAATGAAAAATGGCTTGCAACAAATCTTGGAATAGAGACCGTGGCGCCAAGAATGGTAAAGAAACATCTTGGAGTAAAGACAAAACCCTTTTCAACCGATGAATGGGGATGGGTTGTCCGAGAGGGAGCAAAGATAATGAACCAAAACCATTGGTTCCCGGCTGCAACACTGATCATAGGCTGGCCTGATGAAACGCCGGATGAGACACAGTATACGATAGATCTAATTGATGATTTCAAGCGCATGAACATGAGGGGTATTGTAGCCCCGTTACTCTATCAGGACTTTAACGAGAAAAACTCGATGCATTTTGGTAACCTAAATGAGGCACAGTTTACTCTGTTCTGGAAATGCTGGGAGCACAACCTACGAGTGATTAACGATATCATTCCTATAATTCTTAGAAACAAGACATACGGTCCTCTGATGAAGCCCGTAATGTACAGTATGATAAAGGCCGGAACTTGGGCAATAATGCGCTATCTGAGAGGCTTGTGCAAGGAACTATTCAACGGCAAGCTTCCTGAAGAAATGATGGAAAAGTATGCCAGAAGCAAGTCTGTTAATGCTCCTGCATATACTATGTAAATTTTTCTAATTCCTTTATTGCAGCATCAGCAATCGTGTTTCTTTTTGGCGTAAGTACAACAAAATATATCTTGTCAGCTCTCTCTGCTGTCTCTACCGGCCTGTATTTTTTCAGGTTCATGTCAAATTCAAGCAGTTTTTCACCAATTCTGCCTTTGGTGTATATGATAAGATAGTAATCTCCTGTTGTGGGATTTAGAGGGATCATGGAAAAGATGTATCCCTTGTAGGAGTTTATTGGTAACATGCTTTTCATTGGCGGTGCCATTGTTGACATGTATACAAATACGTCCTCTGGAGATTCGAATTCCTCAAATTCGAAATGCATCAATTGATTCTTCTTTTGGTTGTATAATAATCTAAGTTAGATTGTATTGTGATGTTTGTGAGGTGAAGTCTACCTGAGGTACTGCTTTCTTATGCGTGGATTTGAAAAAGTAGTGTTCTAGTATTTTGGCATCAATCTTAGTCCAGTCTTTGCAGATACTGCAATTATTGATACAATTGCAATTGCAAGTACTAGAGCTGCGATCGGACCAAATTCTGGAATTGAGACCGTTCCCAATATGTCGATTGTCGTGTCTCCTTTATGGAATGATGTGCCAAGTGTTCTGGTGGTTGGTGTTTTTACTTCTGTGACTTGTGCACTCTGTCCGCCTATTTGAACTGTGAATGGCTGATCTGGCAGTTCTGCTTGGTTCACCTGTGTAGTTGATGTACTGTTGGGTCCTGTTGGCACTGATATCTGTTGTTTGGAATCCATTAATGCTCTTGGAATGTCTACGTTTATGGATCCATCTGAAGGTGCATTGATGGTGATGGCTAGTATGTGGCTCTTTCCATCAAGTTGCATGTTTTGTACTGTTCCACCGCGTATTGTGTATGGTATGGTGAAAGTTCCTGCACTGGTCTGTAATGCAAAGCTGCTGTTTGTTGGCGGCGCAGATATTTTTGATGAGCCATCGCCGCCGCCATATTGGAAGCTAGTAGTGGTATTTGTAGCCGGACCATACTGGGCAATTATTGTATAGTTGCCTGCCTTGGTCCATAGTGGGCCTGTGGCCAGTACTTTGGTAGAAAAGCTTCCATCTGAAGCAGGAATAAGCTGTGCTATTGAAACCATGTTCTTTAGGGTATTGAAGACTCTGAGGGTCACTGCGGTTTGATTTGACACATCTTTGACTGTACCTCGGATGATTACTGTATCTCCTTGCGAATAAGAAGGTGCATCTGTCTGTACTGCGAGCGGTGCCTGGTTTGTTGTTGCCAAGGTATTGTTATGCTCATGAAGGAAGTATTGGTATGCATTCATTGTGCCATTTTTTGGGTTGGATATTGTGGCATTGAATACATTAGCCCCTATGCTTCCTGTGACTGCGACTGCAAATGTTCGGGTATAGCTAGTTCCATCCTTGGCATCTACATCGACAGTACCAGTGTAGTTTCCAGCTGATTGGTATGTGTGGGTTCCATTGGCAACGACGCTTGCTGGACTGCCGTCTCCAAAATTCCAAACTATGGTTTTCATCGTGCTGCTGCCAGCAAACGAAGCCTTGTAAGTAATTTGCAACGGTGATGAACCCGTAGTTGGAGTCACGCTGATATTTAATGTGTCACCACCTTGTACGCATCCAGTGACAGGACAGCTTGCACCATGTGCAGGAGTTAGGATAAGAAAAGATGATACAAAAACGGTAATAATTGATACTAACACTGCATAAAAGATATTAGATGCTCTCATTTACTAGTCCATCTCAAGGATCTTGAGTATTTATGTATTGATAAAAGAAAATTTGACTTCTAGTTCTAGTATTTTGGCATCAATCTTAGTCCAGTCTTTGCAGATACTGCAATTATTGATACAATTGCAATTGCAAGTACTAGAGCTGCGATCGGACCAAATTCTGGAATTACCTGTGTACCTATGATCTCTATGTCTTGATCGCCCTGCAAAAATGGTATGGTCAACGTTCTATATTGTGAATTTGATGACTCACTTTGGGGTTTGACCTCTGCCCCATCTATCAGAATTATAAAAGAATCGTCTTGACCAGTGCTGGTTTTGGCATCGATCAAAGTCCTTGGCATTTGTAACGTAATATTGCCATCGCTTGTAGAATTGACAGAAACAATAAGTGATATGCTTTGGGCATCTATTGTCATATCTTTTACATTTCCACCCGATATTGTATAGTTTACACTAAAGGTTTGTTGGCTGTTAGGATCTTTCACCTGAAAAATATTGCTAATGTGGGCCACTGAGCTCTGGAAGATGAATGTGGTCTGTGCTGTCACATTGGGTAGTCCATATTGAACTTTGACGGTGTAGGTACCGCTTGTTGTCCACAGGCATGATTGATCTGGAGAACATGATGCCTTAATGGCACTATCTGTATACTTGCCATCTGAAGAGACGGCTATCTGGTCAACATGTACTAGATTGTTATTTGGGTTCAAAATCTGAATGGTTAGTGGCGTTCCCGGCACAACCGCTTGGACTTGGCCTGAGATGACTATTGTATCCCCTATTAAATAAGACCCTCTGTCTGTACTAACTGTAATTGACGGCGTTGTAGGTGTAGTTGGTGTGATGGTGTTGCTGGCAGATGTAGTTGTTTGGGCCAATACTTGCATTGAGAATAAAGATAGTGCAAAAAAAGAAACCGTCAATAATGCTGCTCCTGTGCGCATAGTCGATTTGACTTTATGTCGTATATTTCCTTTACTATGGTATGATAAAAAAATGAAAAAGTAGAGTGTTCTAGTATTTTGGCATCAATCTTAGTCCAGTCTTTGCAGATACTGCAATTATTGATACAATTGCAATTGCAAGTACTAGAGCTGCGATCGGACCAAATTCTGGAACTACCTGTGTACCTATGATCTCTATTTGTGCAGCTCCTGCCCCGAATGGTATCGTTAATGTTCTTGTGTCGGCACTTGGTGTGTCTGTGAAGCTATCTTGTTCTTGTCCGTCTACTGTGACAAAGAAGCTGTCATCTGCTACGCCATTTTTTGCATCTAGTACTGATCTTGGTATTTTGAGAGTTATCTGGCCATCACTGGTTGATTGTATGCTTACAGTGAGTGCTTTAGATAAGGTGCTAAGAGTTGCCCCTGTAGCTGTTCCTCCATTAATACTATAATCGATACAGTACAGTTCGCTATTTACCGTAGCTGTGAGCTGACCTGGTTGGCAACTTGATGCTCCGCCACCGCCGATGCTAAATTGTGTTTGTGCCACACGCATACCTTGTTGTACTCCATATTGAGCATAGATGGTGTATGTTCCGCCTCTTACCCAAAGCGGACTAGCTGTATTGATCTTTGTTTCAAAGTTTCCATTGTTGTCTATCGTCAACTGACTGACCTGTACGACATTTCCAGCTGAATCTGAAACTCGTAATGTGACTGGTAGTGCAGGTATTGCATTCTGAACATGACCTGTAACATCTATCACTGATTGTCGATCATATGTTGTCTTGTCTGTTGACACACTAAGTGGCAACGTTGCCGGAATTATGATCGGCTGAATAGTTGTTGCATTACTACCTGCCATCAAACCAGCAGTGTAATCTGCTCTTGTAGTACAATTTGGTGGGCAGAATCCAAATGCAGGGCCAACGCCTACAATGGCTGCCGTTGCAAGAATAGCGATCAACGCGTATTCTTTATGAGTACTCATCTTGCCTGCGATTAAGTAGAATGGGTATTTATGTA
>JAGWFW010000028.1 GCA_028867735.1 Nitrososphaerota archaeon | reverse complement strand
CAAACGGCCCAGATTCCATACTTTTGCAAGGTACACCCGTGGATGAAAGGCGAGATAGACATTGTTCCAGGAGCCCTAACGTCATAGATGGGTGTTTTCTGAATCTGAAAATCCTCGTTGTTGCTTATTTTATGTGTAGACCGGATGGCGATGTATGGGGTTGATACGGTAAGACATGGATTTACACTGTCATATTAGTGAAAATAGACGCTTGATTTATTTGAAGGCTTGACACATTTTTAAGTTAGGATGAAATTTAGATCAACATTTGCAGTTTTTACTATATCCGTAATCGTACTCTCTGGGATGGCTCCACTGATACCTTCTGCATTTGCTACTAGTTGGTATGTAGGACAAGGACTAAAACCTGGGGATTACTATAGATACACCATAGCGGACGTTTTCTATCATAATCTGGCGCCCTTTGAGATGGATTTTTGGGTGCAGAACCAGACAAGCAGTGGTTATAACCTGCAGATGGTGATACATGATGGTTCCATAGTGGAAAAGGGTACTGTCACTACAGGTAACATCACCCCTGATCTTACATATATCCCGGACAATCTTGTCAATTATGCAAATGTTTACAAGTTAACGCTGACCTGGCTTGATTCTTTTGCCATAAAGACGAAACCTGTGGACATACTGAGTCCGGTCTGGGGACAGACCGGGATTTATGGCGAGGTCTCGATGGGCTCTATTGGGATGCAGAGTGTAACGGTTCCTGCCGGTACCTTTAGCGCGTCAACCCTGAAATTTCGTGACAGTGGTGTTGACAGCTACATATGGGTGGCTCCGTCTCTGGCATATCCAGTAAAGGCCACCGTGTATGCAATCAAGACAAGCGGGTCTCCCACCATCGGTTATCAATACAGTCTACTGGAATACGGAAACAGTGCACAACCTCCAGCATTTCTCAACGTCCAATCAACCAATCCACTTGGAGGAAACCCGCAATGTCCTTCCCCCAATTATGCCTCCGACTCTGTTCATGACACACAAACTACTGACTCTGGTAGTCTTGCTATAGAGTACTATTACAGCCCGGCAGTACCTCATCAGGGATGCCCGATGGGGTGGAGACTGTCATTCGCACCCGTATATGATGAAACTCAAAGGATTTCGAGTGTTCATTATGATATCTTTACAGTAGACAGCCAAGGACACGAGCTTAGCTCAGTAGCACAAGGCCTTGGAAGAGCTGATATTTACTCTGCAGTAGGTAATGACGAGCAAGACTTCATAGAAAGCCAGCCTCCACCAGTGGCCCACTATGTAATCTATGTTGCAGGCACAGGGCCTGAATCGGGAACAACCGATGTAAGTCAGGCTGGCATGGTAAAAATCGATGTAAAGATAGCTCCACCATTTTCGCAGCCATCTACCGGCATTATGAATAACACCGGCACTCCGGTCAACAACACGTCGAGCGTTGCAATTCCCTCATGGATTAAAAATAACGCAAAATGGTGGTCTCAAGGACAGGTAGATGACAGCCAATTTGTGCTGGGAATACAGTATCTGATTCAAAATGGAATAATGAAGATACCTAAAACTAGCGTGACGGCGTCTTCCTCTCAAGGTATTCCTACATGGGTAAAAAATAACGCAGGATGGTGGGCCAGCGGACAAATATCGGATGATGAATTTGTTAAAGGAATCGAATACTTGGTTTCCAATGGAATAATTGCAGTAAACTCTAACCAATAATGATGAAACCTAAGAGAAAAATGTCATACGATCTACAACTTGAATAATCAAGAAAAAATTATTTTTACAATATCTTTTTTGGATCCTGTTTTGTGGGGTTTTAATCGATTAAGATTGTTTTATTGCATTTGGGTCCATCCAAAATATTTCCCAAATGTGACCGTCTAGATCTTCAATACTTCTGCCATACATGAAACCGTGATCCTGTGGCTCTCTTGGTTCCTTTCCGCCTGCAGCCAAAGCTTTGTCAATCATTTCATCCACTTTTGCCTTGCTTTCTGCAGACAAGGCCACAAGAACTTCTGTGCTATTTTTTGCATTGACGATTTCTTTTTTGGTAAATGTTTTGAAAAACGGCTCTACGAGAAGCATCGCGTAATTCTCTTCACTGATGACCATGCATGCAGCATTCTTGTCAGTAAATTGAGGGTTGAATGTAAATCCAAGCTTGGAAAAAAACTCTTTAGACTTGTTTAGATCTTTTACAGGCAGGTTCACGAAAAGTTTTGTGCCCATGGCTTTAATGTTAAAGTGATAGTTATAAATCTGTACAAAACTTGTTACATAATTTTTTTTACTGAAAAATAAGAGGTTTCATTTTTAATTATTTGTTCAATTTGTGCTGTCTTCCATGATTATCTTCGTCTATTTCTTTTTGTATCATCGCTAGAAAAGTAGCAGATCTGTAGATCTGGGCAAGTTTGTCGGTTCTAGGATCTACCTTGTACTATTTGTTTTTACAATACAAGGCTAATTCGTTAAGAAAGAATGTCCATCCTTGGTCATGTGCCTCGATTCCCTTGTCTCCTTCTTTGCCTGTAAACCCTGAATGAGTCAATGTCACCCTAGTTTTGCTCTTGCCTATCTGTTCTAGTTCCCATGTTACAACAGTTTCAGGAAAATCTGGAATATTCTTGTGTTGCCAAGTATATGCGAGTTTTTTATTTGGAACAAACTCAACAACCTTTCCTTCTGATAAAACATCTTCCTGATTTTTTCCACATCTGGTGGAATCCTTACTAAACGTGAATTTGAATTTCCCGCCAACACTGGGCTCAAGTATTGCTGCATCGGGAAACCAGTTGGTCAATTCTGCCGGATTGGAAATGGCCCTGAATACTGTTTCAGGTGAGGCGTCAATTTCGATTGTTTTTCTTATTTCGGTTTTAGTCATTGTTTCTTCTTCCTTTCTCTATTTTCTACAAACTCTTTAAGCGAGTTCAGCTTGTATCCCCACATTTGTTCAAAATAATTTAGCACCTCGTAGGATTTTTCTTCGTTTAAAGAATAGAATCTGTTCTTGCCCTCTTTTTTTTCTGTTACCAGATCAGCATCTTTCAATATGCGAAGATGGGTAGACAGTGCAGGCAGTGTAAATTTGAAATGTTCTGCCATCTCAGTTGGAGTCATATTGTGTTTTCTCAATAATATCAGGATCTCTCTTCTGTTGTCGTCTGCCAATGCTTTCCATTGCGAGCCCATGATATTCAATACTTCAATAATTAATGGATCATTTAAGTATTACTATTCCTGTTGAAATCAAAGCAACAGCACATGAAATTATCTTCTGCTCTACTGCCATGTTATCTTTAAGAATACTAGGGAGCCGGCCAACTGGACTATGCGGACCACAAGAATAAACGGCAAGAGTGCTGCCTGGTACAGGTCAAACATGAAAAAGTATGTGTATACATTGATTGCATTATCCAAAAACAGCATTCCTACAAAGAAGATCATTCCTATGTGAACCTGTGATTTTGTTTTTGAATACATCTTTGTGAAGGTGGCGATTAAAATGCTGAACACAGCCATGTTTGCCATTGCAACAATGGCACAGTATGGAATGATCGTGATCAACTTGTCCGCCTTGGCTTTCTGCCCGGATGCAGGCTGGCAGCAAGCTCGTCAAAGATGACAATGTTTACCTCAAGAAAAGTGGAAAGAAAATAGACGGTCCCGTATTTTTCACCAACATGCGACACAAGGTTGTTTTTCTCAAGAACTCCTATGTGGTGCTGTATTGCCCTGTAGTTTAGCCTGAGTTCTTTTGCAAGCTGGTGTGCATTAAGCGGCGACTCTTTTAGAGAAAAGATGATCCTTGTTCTGTTCTGGCCCCCCCTGGAATTTGCAAATACCATCCACAGCAGATTCTTTGCATAGGGCAGTTCTGTCCCTCTCTGATCTGAATCCCTCAGGGTACTATGTGATAATTCATTATACTGTGTGGGCATGTGGGCTTTTTTGCGTGATAACATAAATACATTTTTCAAGATTGAGTGCAAATCCTACTTGGTGCTCCCGTGTGTTGTGGATACTATCTCATTGTATGTGTCTATGTTTGCCTCAAAAAACGTTGACGGAAAATAGGTCATGCCGTACTTTTCACCGACTTTGGCAATCATGTTGTTCTTTTCTAGCACTACCATATGGTGCTGTATTGCCCTGTAGTTTAGCCCAAGGTCATTTGCCAGCTGGTTTGCATTGCGGGGAGATTTTAGCAGCACGTTCATGATTTTGGCCCTGTTCTCGCCGCCTCTTGAGCTGGCAAAAACGAAAAAGAGGAGGTTTTTTGCGTATGGCAGGCTCGGCATTTGAACGACTAGACATCAACGTAATACGGTTAAAGACGTTATGAGCCTGAATGGCTCAGAATCTGCATTAAAAAAAGAGGGGGTTAGGAAACGACTATGGTTCCACGCATCTGTGAATGGATCATACACGCGTAATCATATGTTCCGGGCTTGTTGAAGGTATACGTGAATGCCTTTCCTGATTTGAGGTATCCACTATCAAATGTTCCATCGGCGTCTGTAGTTCCTGGCTTGACTGATGTGACAGTATGTGTGGTGCCATCGGTGTTCACAAATGTTACAGTTGTCCCTACCTTGATGTTAAGTACATCTGGGGTAAAGAATGGTGATTCTAGACCATTGATGTAGACTGTGTTTGGTGGTGGGTTGGTACTTGCGTCAGTTGTAGATGATAACGCACTTCCAGTTGGTTCTGAGACAAACACCTGATAGTCAGTGTATGCCTGTCCCCACATGTAGTTTGAGAGAGTACTTGGCTGGAGTTTAATATCTAGAACATATGGTCCTGAACTTGGAAAGATCTCAGTCACTTCCTCCACACCTGGGTGACCGTGGATTGCTCCATCCATAGCCAGTGGTCCTTCGACTGGTGCAGATTGTGCCACGATGTAACCCTCAGTTGATGCAGTAACCTGCAGGTCAGGATGAATAATCCTGGAATTATCCTCAGCTTTTGTCAAGGTAAAGATAAAAGTTACAGGCTGTCCTGCGACAATTTTGTTCGAGGCTGTGCTAAACTCTAAATTGACTGAAGTTCCTGGAACTGTTCCATTGAGTGTATGTGTCTGGTCTATGTTTTGCACATAGACTGGAAAATCAAACTCTCTAGATCCAAAGTTATTTTGCGGATCTGTTGCAAAGCCCTTTGGACTTCCAGATAGCATTGTATGAGTCCATCCTTTAGGAGTTGGTTCCAATCCGCCCATTGTAGTTCCAATTGACGATACTGTGAGGTATACAGTACTTTCACCCGCTTTTGGGAAAGCTACACTAAAGCCCATGTTTCCCGTGTGGGAGTGTCCAGTTGTTGTCTTGTAAATCAGGTTTCCATCCGGATCTTTGACTGTGATTGCCCAATCCACGTGGCTGAGCTTTGCTCCGGACTTTGAGTCTTTTACATGCATCTGGATTGAGGCCAGGCTGTTTGTTTGGATCATTGGGGTCGCAGCAAAGTCTACTGTGACATTATCCGATGTCTTTGAGAGCGGTGTATTCTGTGTATCGTTGTCCTGCGTTTCATTTGACTGGTCAGAGCTCATTGAATCTTGTCCCATCATCATGGCTGCCATGTCATGATGTGGGGCAGTCATCGAATTGCCTGACATCTCTGCATTGGCTTGTCCTAGTCCCTGCGTCTTGTTGTCGTGTGACATAAGATCAAGCGGTACAATCATTGCAAGTACAGCAATAGTTGCTATAACTATTGTTGTAATAGCTAGGTTTGTTTGCATGAGATTGTTCTGTTGAGAAAATTATTTAGCAATATTTCAAAATCAAGTGTAAATTATGTGCAAATCTCTGGAACTATTTTATCAGTAGACTGGCCAAAAATTGTTTGATATCGAACATGAGACAAACCTTGGACAAATCATTGTTAGATCTGGTTGTGTAAAAAAAATTAAAAAAATAACATGATGCTATTGCCAGTATGATCTGCTGATCACGTTACAACATCATGCTCTAGCTGGTTCTTGGAAGGACAACTATCTCGCCACGCATGTTTGGCTCATGCATCGAGCACCAAAACTCGATTGTTCCTGCGTTGTTTGCTGTAAAGGTAACTGTCTTCATCTCTCCTCTGTGAATATCAAACTGGGGAGAAATTCCATCTACAGTTATCATATGTTCTGGTCCTTGCACATCTACAAAATTGAGAGTAACCTGGTCACCTTGGTTTACAACAATTACTGAAGGTGCAAACATGTACTGCCTTATCTTCCAGCCTCCGATGTTATCTAACTTCTTTAAGACCAATCCGCCTCCAGGAGGAAGGGTGGAATTAGTTGGATATGGTTCTGATGGATGATCAGAAGCTGGATAAGCACTGGTTATCCCATCAAGATGAACTGTTGCTATGTAGAATGTCTTTTGTGGCGCGGCGGAGGCCGTACTTGTTTGTCCAAACATTTGTCCTTCAAGAGAGATCGTGACAATGACTCCAGCCGCTGCAGCTATTGTCAGGCCAAGAATTATTCCCTTGTTTAGATTTTTCATATAGTCAAAAGGGTTTATGAAAAAACTATTTAGCAATATTTCAAAATGACATGCAAATCATGTACAAATCATTTTTGCGTCAATACTGGGAGTTGCCATGTGATGATTTGTACATGATTTGGAAAAATATCTTTATGTCGTCACGTTGCTGTACATGCGATTCGATTCAATTTCAACATCATCTCCGTGAAAACCCCTTGAATCGAACCAATAAAAATTTCTAATATGAAATCCAAAACCTTGTACAGATTTTCCAAGCCATTTTGCAATTCTATGATTTGCATGTAATTTATGTGTGAATCTGAAATATTGCTAAATAATAAATTTTGAATTCATGTGTCAATGACTAGAATAATTTCGGGAGTTGCGGTTGCAGCAATAGTGTTAGCCATAGGAATGGGAACACAAATCTCTGCATTTGCAATGACTTGGCCACAAAGTGATGCCACCGAGAAGATAACATCACAAACGTCTGGGTCAACAGGCACCATGATGTTGGTTGCAATATCTCCAATTCACAAAGGCGAGAAAGCTACTTTCATGTTGGTACCGCGATCAGCTGAAAATGTAGACGGCATACCAATACAAAAACAGGCACCACCTGACGTGATACTGGTCGCACAACCATCGCAAGAAGGCGGCAAGCCAGTTCTTACATGGGTACCAAGACCAGTCGAAGGCATAGACGGCATACCTATTCCAAAACCGGCTCAGCAAAATCCAGTGATGGAGACATCTCAAGAGTCCACCGACCCAAGCCCCATGATGTTGGTTGCAATATCTCCAATTCACAAAGGGGGAAAAGCCACTTTCATGTTAGTGTCACGACCAGCTGAAAACGTAGACGGCATATCTGCGCCAAAATCAATTCCAGACTTGATAATGGTTGCACATGCGTCTGCAAACGGAGGGAAACCAACCTTCGCGTGGATACAAAAACCGACTCCAAGTTTAGCGGATCACTCCTCGTAAAAACAATCAATGTAATGCCTAGCAATGATGTTCAGCTTTACGTTTGGGAGTGCCCTTTCTTTTTTTGATCCTTGTCGCATTATTTGTGACTGCTGTCATTAGAATGCAATCTGAAAAAATCATTTCCATCTTTTGATATTTTAATAGATCTGGTTTATTACATAATCATGTATTTTTCTTTTTCTTGTAATTATTTTATATGGACAGCAGTTTAAATCATATTTATCTGAAAATGCTTGCAAAAATAGCAATATATATCAATTTTTCAGCGATGGCTAAAAACAGAAAAATATATTTCCTCTTGGCTTCAAGTTTAAACGAATTATTAAAATGAAGAAAAACTTGATACTTGCAATAGTTTTTGCCGCATTAATTGCAGTTCCATTAACCCAAGTTAGCGGTCAGCAGGACTATCGCAAAGAAATCAATGTGGGCAGCTCAGCCTTGTGGGTGGAAGTTATTGATGGCAAGGCTTACGTTACAAACCCATTGGATGGGACAATTGTAATAATTGATGAAAACTCAGACAAGGTTGTAGGTACGATGGATGCTGGAAAGGGAGTAATATTATTTGCAGTGGCAAAAGACAAGAACAAACTTTATGCTACTCATGATTCTCAAAACACCGTATCTGTTTTTAATCTGAATACCCTACAAAAAATAAATGATATTAGCTTGGGGTCCTCACAGATTAATCAATACAACAACGCCCATCTGTGGGAGACAGAACAGCCCTATATCTCATTTCAAACAAGCGGGGGAGGATTGGCATATGATTCCACAAATCAAATGCTCTACGTTATACATGCAGGAACAAACAGCATAAGTGTGATAGACACCACCAAGGATTTAGTGGTTGGTACGATACCGGTAGGTATTACGCCAGTCCTGATACAGATTTACAATGAAACCAACACGGCATATGTTACCAATTGGGAATCAAACGATGTTACCGTGATAGATTTGAACTCTAACAAAGTTATAGGAGACTTGAGGGTCGGTTCTGTTCCAGATCAGATGGCCATTGATCCGGTAAACAAGCAGCTATACGTTACCAACCATGCATCGCCAAATGTTTCAGTAATTGATTTGACAAATAACTCTATTCTCACGCAGATAAAACTGAAGGCTCCAACTCATTCCATTGCTTACAACTCTAAAAACGGCATCTTGGCTATTACATATACCCCAGCCAGTCCAGTTACCGCTCCAAGTTTTGTAAACAGGGTAGAACTTGTTGATACCAAAACAAACACACTTGTTGGTGGTTATAATATTGTAGCCAACCCGTTTTCCACCGCAATTGATTCGGACAACCAGAAACTGTATGCAACTGTATTTACAAACGGTACTGTAATTGCCCTGAATCTGGCTGCAGACCCGCGATATGCGCAGGCACTGGGACAAACCAGTCAAAATGTTCCAGAATTTGGTCCTCTAGCAGCTCTTGTATTGGTGGCTTCCATAGTATCTATAATTGCAATATCTTCAAAGACTGGTTTCAAGTTGATGCCAAAATACTAGTCTCTTGAACTACGCCGCCTTCTTTTGCTAGTTTATCAAATAACTCGAAGAACTCTTCGTTGACATTTGGATTACATACTAATGACTCGAGCCAAAAGAATTGGCTCATGTTTCAGTTATAAGACATGAGGTACCGAAACAATGATCAAATTTTTATTGCAGAATCAAGCAGAAACTTACCATGGAACCAAACATAGGAATCTCATCTCAGAACCTGGGCAACGTGGTGGACATACTCAAAAAACTGTTATCTGATGAATACGTGCTGTATACAAAGACAAGGAACTATCACTGGAATGTCACGGGATTGCAGTTCAACGACCTGCACAAGTTTTTTGAAGCACAGTATGAGGAGATAGATGACATCATAGACGAAATTGCGGAAAGAATCAGGACGCTTGGAGGTATGAGTATTGCAACTCTTGGAGAGTTTACAAAGAATACTCGATTGAAAGAAGAACCAAACACATATCCTGACTCTAAGACAATGCTGCGTAACCTATTGGGCGACCATGAATCAGTTATCCGTTCAATGCGTACAGATCTTGAGACATGCACTAGTAAATATCAGGATGCCGGAACTACGGACTTTATAACTGGTCTGATGGAGCAGCATGAAAAAATGGCCTGGATGCTGAGGGCCTTTCTGTAAAACAACTCTGATTGGAATTCAACAGGTTAGCCACAACTGCTTTCACGGGTCTGTAACCAGATATTACACATGCCAAATGTTTTATCGCTGGCAAATCTGATTTCATTGGCACAATGGAAAACTTGTTAAATCTCCTTGAAGGAAATCCCATGTGGCAAAACCAAAAATTCTTGCATTTGCAGGAAGCACCAGAACTGACTCTTTCAATAAAAAACTAGTCAAAATCGCTGCTGATGGTGCACGCGATTCTGGCGCCGATGTCACTGTAATCGATCTTCGTGACTTTGTAATGCCTCTGTATGACGGGGATTTGGAACAGCGCGACGGACTTCCAACTACGGCCCGCAAGCTAAAAGATCTCATGCTGACACATCAGGGATTTCTCATTTCATCACCGGAATACAATAGTTCAATCTCGGGTGTTCTCAAGAATGCCATTGACTGGGCATCCCGCCAATCAGCAGGTGAAACTCCTCTTGCTTGTTTTACGGGAAGGGTTGCAGGCATAATGAGTGCTTCACCTGGGGCACTAGGCGGTCTTCGCGGACTGGTTCACGTTCGCTCTATCCTTGAAAACATTGGAGTTCTTGTGATACCGGATCAAATGGCAGTATCTAAAGCAAACGAGGCCTTCAATGCTGACAGTACTCTAAAAGACAAAAAGCAAGAAGAGCGCATTAAAAAGATCGGTACCAGCGTGGCCGAATTATTGAGCAAAATACACGCCTGAGATGCCACAAATGGATGAATTTGTCCTTTAGGGATTCTAAAACTCTAATGATATTTGATGAAAACTTTTCTTTCAATTATTATCCTGCGGGGCGGCTTTGACTAAACTAGTTAATACCACACCAACTACTACCTAATTTCTTATTTAGATTTACAAAACCTACGTCTCTTGCATGTTTTCATTCTTCCATCGATTAATCCACCAAAAATAATCACTGAGCCAATTATTACAAGTCGAATATCACTCATGTCTTAGCTGAAAACCTGAACTGTGAGATTCTATTTTAAGCGAGAAAAAACAATTTATTTACTGAAATGAGGTAGGTGGGGGTGTCTGGCCAGTGTAATCTCCTATTACAAATGCGGTATAAGGCCAGTTCAGTTCATTAGGTCCAACGCCTGCCAAGTTTGTCCTTCCGTACTGAAATACAGTGTTTCCTTTGGAATCAATAATTATGACACGCTCATTTACTTGGTCTGCAATGACGGTCTCTCCATTGGAAAGATTGACTGCGTTTGAAGGTAAAGGTGACGGATTGCTTCTAGATGTGGCGTTGGTAAAATATTGAAAGACTGTGTCATTTTGCATGTTTATCTCCAATATGCGACTATGTCCAGAGTCAACAATTAGTGTGTTGCCGTCTGGCAGTCTGCTTGCAAAAGCAGCAGCTTGTAACCCCGTGTCGTATTGCCACACTATGTTGCCATCCCGTGTAATCTCTATGACTCGATTATTGTTTTCATCTGCGATTAAGATGTTACCATTTGGAAGCAATTCAGCACTATTGGGACTGTTAAGTGTTCCTGGTCCGGAAGACGGGCCATAAGACCACACTGTTTGTTTTGCGCTGTTCACTTCGATGATTCTATTATTTCCCTGGTCTGTGATTAAGAAATTATGATTAGGCAATTGGATTGCAAATACTGGAACATTTAGCATGTTAGGACCAGAGCCTGTAACTCCAGCCTCGCCGTATTGCCACACAATTTGTCCTGTTTGGTTCACAACTATAACTCGATTGTCTATACATCCCTTTGGCATGGAACCCGATGCGTTTGCGGATAAGCCAGTTCCAGCAATAAGAGTCAATCCGTTGGAGAGTCTTTCTGCGTCATTTGTCCCGATGATTGCTCCCGGTCCTGGGTTGCAAAGACTGGAATTTCCAGAGCCAAAACTCCACACAATGTCCTTGGTGACAGGATTTATTTCAATAACCCGATTATTGAACTGGTCTGAAATCAAAACATTCCCTGGTTTATTGAACATGTCTGCTTGGCTAGTGCCACCGATTAATTCAGCCTGTGAAGATGGGCTCATCGCCCATCCTCGAATCACGAGTTCTTGTGCAGCAGAAGCCGTTACACAAGCAGGAGAATGATCTTCTGCCTTCAAAACTAGCTGCGTTCCCTCAATACATTTTATGCCTTGAATCGAAACTCCCTGTTTTACTTGCACTAGGGGGGACTCAATCAAGGCATTTTGGGTATTGGCAATATTGTTTGGAATACTGTCAGTGGATTGGGCAAAGGTAAGATTTGAAGTTGAAATAGTTGACACTAGAATCATGATAAAAAATGCGGCTTTACACGAAAAAGGCATGTTTTTCACAGTCCATTTCGAGTGAAAAGAGTTTCGCAGGATTACTTCTACCCTCCTTTATAATCTGGATGATTTAACTTCCATTCGCAAAAGCTATAGAGTGCATCATAAACGTGAAACTGCTTTTCCATATTATCAAAGTCATCCTTTACATTCATACTGAATCCATAGGCTATTGCAAGCAATCCTTCAGATTGTGGTGTAAGTGTTCTGTTTGGAGTATCGGCTCCCCTCACTATCTTGGCAAGCTCAACTAAAGCCGGATCCTTTTTGTCCAATCCGTATTTTTTTACAATAGCGTCAAAGGAACATTCTTCTCCATGATGGCCAAGTTCTACGTTTGGAACATCAAAAGGGGCTGCATTTTGTTCTTTTGCAATCTGAATTACCTTCTCAGCAGGAACAAAAAGAAGCTCGGCATCCTTGTCTACAAATTTTTTTATCAACCATGGGCAAGCGATTCTGTCTACCTTTGCATGTTCTCTTGTAACCCATTTCATGATATGTCACGTGGATACCTAACTATGTAGATAATCTACATATATAAGACTTGTTTGTAGCATATACGAAGTACGATGATAAAACAAAAGGGAATGAAGGTAGGAGCAGTGTCCTTGTGGTTGCTCTTGCTTCTGGCAGAACGACCAATGTATGGATACGAAATCATAAAAGAGCTTGAAAAAAAATTCTCAGGATATTGGAAGCCAAAAACAGGTACAATCTATCCAGCTCTTGAAAAACTTGAGAAGAACAAATCCGTTACAAGCAAGGTCGAGTTTATGGACAAGGCCCCTGACAGAAAACACTATGCCATAACGGCAAAGGGGCAAAACGAGCTTGCAGAGTCCATGATATACTGGTCAAAGATGGCAGAGATAATAGAAAACCACTGGGAGACTCACCAAGCTGTATTTCGTCACAAAGCGGAAATATCAAAAGACGATTTGGCAAAAGTGTTTTCACACATGGCAAAATCATTGCAAGGAACTTCGAACTTTGAGATGAACAAAATAATACCATCTGCAAAAAAGTTTAATGTAAAAAATCCAACAGAGCCAATCGAGTTCAAGTTTCTCCATGCAAAAGAAAAGACCAAGGAAGGAAGCGACAAGTTTGAGATACATATGGAATTGGAATGGAATGCAAGATCTTCCAAACAAAAAATTGAATAATTATTGTATCTTGTGAGTCTCAAAGACTTGGATCTTTGCACCATCTCCTGAATAGTCTGGAATGGCAACGTAGAACCTGTCTAATTGTGGAACAAAGAGGGAAGTTCTTGCTCCATTCTCAGTCGGGATTCTGGCAATTTCATGATAGTTATTATCCTGCCCTGAAATTACGTCAATAAACCCCTGACCTTCAGAGACATAGATCTGTTTGTTTTCTGCATCATAAAAAATATCATCGGGGTCTCCGCTGACGGCTAGGCTCGCTATGACTTTGCCTGAACCTGTATCAACGACATGAAGTTCTGGGGGTTCCCTGTATGCCACAAATAATCTGTGCGAGTCTTCATCCAATGCCATAGGGTAATTCCCACTGGCTCCATTGTTAGCCCATTTTGCAACAACTGTCCTATTCTGGCTGTCTATTACCTCAATAGAGTTATTCTCAGGCACATTAACAAAGATTTCAGGCTGTATTTCATCTGAGACCTGAAATGACTCTGGATGGCCATCCAGTTTGATACTATCAACCAACTCTCCTTTTACAGGGTCTATAATTGCTATTCCTCCACTGCCATATCCGACATAAACCAGTTTCTGAGACTGCTCATACCTTACGTTATCTGCATCACTTGAGAGCTGTATTGTCTTTATCAAAGAATATGTCTTCGAATCAAAAATCTGTACTGTTCCGTCTCCACCGTTTGCAATTACAATTTTGTTAAGATCTGGAATAAACACGACTCCCTGCGGTTCATGTAGCCCATTGATGGAATGTATCCGTTTTCCTTCCTTTAGATCCAGCACATCTAACGAATTATTTTCCAATTCTGCAACAAACAATCTCTGGCCATTAAGATCGATATCCATATGATCAATCCTTCCAGAAACATTTGGCAGTGGTATAGTTTGAACCAGTCGTAGCGATGAGGAATTGAGATTGTTGGTAGGCTGACCTTCGTTTGCTATATTTTCATTTTTTTCCATGTTATCCGTGGAATATGCTAGGAATCCAATGATTGCAGTAATAGCCAGACCAACACCCACGTAGATTTTCCTATTCATAACTGATGTCATAGTTTCTCTTATTCGTTGAACTGTTGGAATGGTTTTGTTACAGTGAGACCTTGGTCATCAGTAATGATGACAGAGTGTGATGTGGCAGGAGGCGATAAAATTATTCTGTCTCCTGGATTGAGGACTGGAATTGTGTCTGGTTTTCCAACATCGTATGTCATCTTTAGGTTCGTCAATGGTTGGGTTCCTGTGTTTATCATGGTCAGATGAGAGTCTGTCGTTCCGTCTCCTGATTCAGTCCTTGCATCTACATATAGGGAATATTGAGAGGTGGGGCCATGCAATGTCAATATCAATACTATGGCAACTGCGGCTCCGCCGCCAATTGCTCCTGTGACTAGGTATTTTTGCATAGTAGATTGACTACTTATGTAGATAATCTACTCATTTAAGAGTCTTTTGCAGATCCAAAGGTATCTCGATCAATTTTGTACGGTCTATTCTAAAACAAAATAATTTCAGATACAGTTATTTTCAATATCTTTGAGTTTGCAATTTTGGTTCAATACCAAAACATACCTGGGGTGGGTTGTAACGTGTGATTTGAAACCCACTTAATGAAAATCAACTAATGCAATGTACTCATACTAATTTTTAACAATTTTCTTTTAGGGATGGCGTACTATTCATAGAATCTAATGAATTCACAGGTCTGGCGGATTGAACCGAGTCGCAGAATTTCCTGCATGAATTTTATTTCAAGTATTCTACGCAGCGCAGGCCTACAAAATTTAGTTGGGGGACATGGAAGAAGCTCTAATTCAAAGAATTACTCTAATTGTCCAAAAATCACTAGCCAAACTACTGCCAATAAGATAAGCATATGGCATTGTAAAGTATCCTTTCATTCCCCAATTCGAACCCCAAGAATTTCTTACTGCAAACCGTTGACTGGCATCATCATATCCTACAGCTACTACAGCATGTCCGCCTATTGCCTTCTCTGTTGGACTGGGCATCGAAACAACTCCTGTTTGAGCAACTTGTTGACTCTCAAAGGATTCGTAGACCGTAAAACCAAAAACAAACGGATAGCCAGAAGCAAGACAACTCTTGAACTGATTCAGATCCTGAACAAGCCTTTGATAGTTAATTGCCTTGTATTTTTTTGCTTGATCATAGCATGACTGTGGAGGTTTTTGAACAAATTTTGTAATATCATAAGGCCAAAGTGTTTCTGGACAGTCACCCCATGAGACTACGCTCTTTATCCCATCACGAATCTGCGCACCAGAGTCACTGTTTACAGTTCCTTCAATTGAACGCTCGTTGTAATAGATAAAAAGTCTAGATGGCACAAAGATGTTTGGAAACTTTTGTTTCATCTCATCAAATTCCATGGCACCTGCAATAGCATTAGCAGTGCAACTTCCCAATTGTCCTTGGTCATAAACGGGAGGGCACTGTGCTCTGAGATCTATGCTTGGTGGAAGAGTTGCTAGAACTGCAGGCGGTGCAGCGTAAAGATAGTCTCTGTGATCTGGCAGGTCATGAATCCATCCGTATTTTTGCACCTTGCGGATACTAGTTGGCAAATTTCAATACTCCAAAAATACAAAAGTTTACAGTCAGAATGTAGATTGATCTCATACTAACAATATTCCTTTCAACTATTTATTAGTCGTGGTTTGTCAAAAAATACTTATATGATTTTTTCATAAATTGATTTTAATCAAAATTAATTTGTAGTTAAAAAAAATAAAATTGAAATTACTACAATTTTTTCATTCCTTCTCAAACCATGAATATTTCGAACAAGAAAATCAGAATTTTTAGTAAGTCCATCTAGGTTGCAAAGAAAAACCGATTACTGGAAAAGAAATGTATGGAACTTGGCGTCGTTTCCTCAAATAGGAACTTGACAAATTCACTAGAGCATGCTAATCATTCCAGTACTTTTCAAAACTGAGTTTTGTAGCTACCCACGATTAGCTGGGTAAGAGGTGTTAAAAATAAAAAATTGAGGAGTTTTGTAGCGTTACAATCAATTGCAAATATCTTAAATAATTTAGATTGATTATCCAGTACATGAACAGGATAATGGTATGTCAACCGATCCAATAAAACACGTTATCGTACTCATGCTTGAAAACAATTCCTTTGATCACATTCTTGGATCGCTTGCCCAGATAAAAAAAATTGATGGAGTACAGCCAAATTTACCTCATACCAACAATTATTGTAACAAAATCTACCCGCAAACTGCTGACAACTCGCCAGCAGTTTCTCCAGATCCAAAGCATGACCTCAAAGATGCACTAGTCCAGATTGAAAAAGACGAGACGGGAAATGAGATGGGCGGTTTTGTTAAAAATTATGTCGAGTCCTACAAAGGCAAGATCCAATCTGCCCAGTTCGGACAGGTCATGAATTATTATGCACTGAACAGCCTGCCAGTCCTGCATCAGTTAGCCAGCCAATTCGCTGTATGTGACCATTGGTTCTCTTCCATGCCTGGACCAACTTGGCCAAATCGCCTCTTTGCCATGTCAGGGACTTCACTAGGAAGGGGGCAACTATGCCATCAGGCGTTATGGATCTTAATCTTCACTTTTATGATCAAACTACCATATTTGACCGCCTTGACGAGAAGAAACTAAGCTGGAAAGTCTACTTTGGGGACATACCAGTCTCGATGGTTCTAGCCCACCAATGGATACCACAAAACGCCGTTCGTCATAGGCCATTGCTCGAACTCTTCGATGATTTCAAGAAAGAGTCCGACGTACCAAATTTTGTTTGGATTGAGCCAAGCTACATGCCGTCTGCAGCAAATGATTATCACCCCCCACACAATGTTTTTCGCGGAGAAAATCTAGTCGCAGATGTCTATAATGCGTTGCGAGCAAACGAAGAACTTTGGAACTCTTCTCTCTTCGTAATACTATTTGATGAGCATGGAGGCTTTTACGATCATGTCATCCCCCCACGAGCAATACCTCCAGACGATAATCGTAAAGAGTGGACCTTTAACCAACTAGGCATACGTGTTCCTGCAATTCTTGTTTCGCCATGGGTTGGAAATGGTGTAGTATCGGACACCTTTGATCACACAAGTCTACTAAAGTATTTGACAGACAAGTGGGGGCTCGGTCCGCTGGGAACGCGGACAGCAAATGCGAAAAGCTTTACTGATGCGATATCATCTACATGCAGGACAGACACTCCAAAACAACTACCGATTCCTTCTATTGATGAAACCCAAACCATTCCAGAGGAGCTGACAGAACATGAAAAAGCCATGGTGTCTCTTTCTCAGGTACTGGAATCTAAGGCAGGGGAAGATGCCACTGTAATTGCCCAACGCAGTATACAGGTTCTAAAGGGCCCGTCTGAGCAGATTAAGGTATCTCTAAGCCGTGTACAAGGTTTTCTTCGCAGTCAAGCCTCCAAAATCTAGTTGTGATACAAAACAAGTACAAGCTTACTCAAAAAAAGGAGGGGTACTGGTCGCCATTGTTGAGGTCGATTATCTTCTTTGTCTTTGCGTAAGCCACAAACCTCTTCAAGGTAAAGACAAATCTTTTCCGGGTCTCACTCGACCCGTTCCTCTTTTGCATCTGATTTATGATGCTCGACATCTTTTCTTGTACAATGTGATACCATCTTGTCATCCTTCCAAGATAATATGGTCTTGACATTCCATGCAAGGGTAGATACACGGGATAGCGAGATCCCATTTGTTACCATTGCCTCGAGGCAGGCAATTGCTACCTTTCCATTCTTAAATGCCGATATGTTGGCCTTTTCCTTCTCAAAACGCCGCGGAGAGTTGTGAAGGTCCGTCTCCATCATGCCAGAATACCTCCTTTATAATTAAAGGCCCAGGAAAAAGACCCCCGAATTTGTTCATTGGGTTTCGAAACAGAGCATGTATACCGGGGGTGGGTTTTGTTAAATCAGTTTAACACCGCCCCATTAAATAACAGATCTGAAAAATTTTTACCCTACTATTTCCATGTTGAAAGTCCTTAATCATGAGATTTGGGTGAAGGATGTAAATTTTAAACCCGATTTGAAATGCGGTCACCGGTTCGCAGCCCCGAGCGGATATAAATCCGACTCAAATTTTTGACTTTGAGGCAACATCTTTG